>JBBQVO010000089.1:0-13316 GCA_038211505.1 Dehalococcoidia bacterium
TGGCGAGAGCGTGAACAGCGTCGAATCTTCGACAAGATAGGCGTAGCGATCCGTCAGATCGCCGGAGCCGCCGCGGATCGCCGGCATGATGATGAGCACGACGACGATCGCCCAGAGCGCGGCGATCGCGGCGAGCGCGCCGGCGTGGCGTCGGTGGCCGCGCGCGAAGAGCAGCACGGCGAACGCCATGACGGCGAACGGCATATCCTCCTTGAGCGTCAGGAGCGGCAAGATGGCGACGATAGTCGCGAGAGGACGCTCAGCGGCGATGAAATAAAGCGCCAAGAACGCGAAAAAGAACGCCATCAGCTCCGGGTGGAAGTCGAAGTCGAGGGCGGAGTGTAACGGCGAGCTGAGCAGAAACGCGCCGGCGCACATCAGCGCGGCGACGCCGCTGCCGCTGAAGCGACGGACGGCGTAGTACAGCGGCACGGCGGCGGCGGCGACGAAGAGCGCCTGCACTTCCAACAGCGTCTGAACGCCGGCGCCGAAACGGTAGAGCAGCGCGAAGGCGAGGAGCGCCGGCTGCGCATGTTGGCCGAAGAAGTTGTACGGGACAAACGTCGTCTCGAACCAACGGCCGTGCGACGTGTTCCAGACGATCTGATCGAAGAACGCGAGATCGTAGGCGGTGCTGAAGTAGTTGTGCTGCCGCTGCAGCGCGAACGCGACGAAGATCGCGAACGCAACGGACGCCGCACCGACGACGGCGATCTCCGTCCAACGACGCGCGAGGACGGCGACGAGCGCTAGAGGCTCCAGCCCGCGCCGCAGTTCGCGCACGCCTCCGGCGGCCGGCCTTCGAGCATCCCCGCGCGCCACGCCTGGTACCGCGATCCGTTCCATATCTCCTCGACCGATTGCTCGAACACGTTGCCGAGCACCATGCCTTCGTAGTGCGCGCCCGTGAACGGCGCGATGCAGCAGGGCAGCACGTTGCCGTTCGCCGTGACGTACATCAGCGACCAGGGCCGGCGACAGGCGCTGTACGACGGGCCTTCGTGCGGCACGAGCTCGCCGCTCGTCGCCTCGCCGGAGCCGCGCAGCGTGATGCCGAGATCGCGGGCAAGCGCCTCCGCTTCGGCGATCGCTTGTAGCTCGACGTCACCGGCGCGGCCGTAGAGTGCTTGATCTTGCATCGCCAGTCCGCGCTCCGAGAACACGAGACGCTGCAGGTACACCTCGCGCACGCCGACATCGGCGGCGAGGCGGACGAGCGCCGGCAGCTCGCCGACGTTCGCCTTCATGCCGGTAATCCAGAGCGACACCTTTGGCGTCTCGATGCCGAGTCGCTCCTTAAGCGCCGCCAGTCCGCGTAGGTTCTCGACGATGCGATCGAAGCCGTCGGCGCCGCGCACGAGTTCGTACGTCTCGCGCGACGCGGAGTCGACGGAGACGCGCAGCTCGTCGAGGCCGGCGCGGACGACGGGCTCGACGAGACGCCCGCGCAGGAGCAGGCCGTTGGTGTTGAAGAGCGCGTGGGCGCCGCGCGCTTTCACGGCGGCGATGATCGCCGGCAGATCCTTGTTGAGCAGCGGCTCGCCGATGCCGTGCAGCACGACGCGCTTGACGGTGGGAAACTGGGCCAGGATCTCGTCGACACGCTGCGGCGTCAGGTCTGTGAACTCTTCCGGCATGCCGAAGTACTGCGGGCACGTGCGGCACTTCAAGTTGCAGCGATTCGTCGTCTCGAGGTACAGCTCCTCCGGCAGCTCGCGCACGATGCGGCCACGTCGATCAACCTGTTGCAGCGTCAGCGTCTCGATCACCATCAGGCCTCCGATGCCGCGCGCACGCAGGCGTTGTCGCTGTTCTTGAGCGTCGTTAGATGGAAGTCCGGGTTGAACTCTTCCTTGTCCTTGACGACGGTGATGCGGTCGATCTGCTTGACCATGTTCTGTCCGGGGTATCCGGGCACCATGAGCCGCGCGGGGAAGCCGTGGTTGTTCGAGAGTGGCTCGCCGTTCACGTGCGTGACGAGGATGGCGTTGTCGCCGATGACGCGATGCGTGTGCCACGTGAAACTGTACTCGGAGACACTGTGGAAGTTGATGCCCTTCGCGCTCATATCGGCTCCGGCGGCGGCGAGGACGTCCCGCATGCGCGGGCCGGCCCACGTCGGTTGCGACGACCAGCCGCTGACGCAGCTGATGCGGATCTGTTTCTCGACGCGCGGCATGGCGAGGAGATCGTCGTATGTCATCTCGACTTCGTGATCGACGGCGCCGGTGATCTTCAGGCGCCAGCTGGCCACGTCGACATCGCGCTTACCGAAGAGCGTCTCGATCGGGAAATCGCCGGCGCCGCCGCGCTCGTCGCCGGGGATGCGGCCGATGAAGAGGCCGCCGACTTCCTTGTTGACGAGCGGCGTGTTCTGGTAGGCGAGGGCGAGGCCGATGCCGCCGGCGAAGACGGTCGCCATGAAACCGCGGCGCGTCAGTATCCGGCGCTCGGACTCGGGCTCGCGATGCTCCTGTGCCATAAGCTCGCGGCGCTCGCGCGCGAGGCCGCTCGCCGTTTCGGCGAGATGCGCACCGAGATGCGCCGCCAGCAACGGCACGGCGATCACGGCCGCCCACAGGTGCACCTGCACAGGCTTGAAGTCGCCCGGTGGGATGTTGGTGACACGGTAGTAGTAGTGGAAGAGCATGTAGAGGCCGCTGAAGTAGAGCACGAAGAAATCGAGCGCAAGCAGCGGCGAGAGGATGCGCGGGATGATCGCGGGCGCGCCTGCTTTCTTGAATCGCGGCAGCCGCAGGTAGTAGCCCGCGAGGCGGAATGTCGTCGAGCCGTACTTGGCGACGAGGAACGGGATCGACATGAGACCGACGTAGAAGTGAATGAAGCGCGTCACCGTGAAGTAGGGGCCGACGTCGTAGTTGAAGACGAACAGGTAGAACAGCCCGCCCGAGAAGAACAGCAACCCGAGGAGCACCGTCAGGCAGACGCCGAGCTGCATCGTGACGATCGTGCTGGCGGGGCGCTCGTGGCGCGTCTCGGTCGTCGTCGTCATCATCGATGTCATAGCCCTGCCGCTCCTGCCATCGCGCCGACGGGCGCCTGCGCCAACTGCGCTCGCGTTGCGCGTCCGAGCAGCGGATCGCGCGCGAGTCGTGCGAGATCGGCTGCAGAATCGACGTCGTACCAGTACGGCAGCGTCGCGACCCGGAGGTCGGCGTTTCGGGCGCGATCCAGGGTCCCCGCGAGCACGTCCGAACCACCCCATTCGATGTCGTCGAACAACGCGGGCTGATGTCGTGTCATGCCGATAAGGTAGTAGCCGCCGTCTTCGGCGGGGCCGAGCACGACATCGTGCGTTTCGAGCAGCCGCGTCGCTGTGCCGAGGAGGTGCGCCGGCATCGTCGGGCTGTCGCTGCCGATCAGCACCGGCGACTGCGCGCCGGCGGCGAACGCCTGCTCGAACGCGGCTGAAAGACGCGTACCGAGATCGCCCGGCGGCTGCGGGACGAGTGTCGCTTCGGGCGCAAGCCGCGCGAAGGCGGCGCGCGCGTCATCGGGCGCGTACGCGATGAAGATGCGCCGGGCCTGCGTACGGGCGAGTTCGAGCGTGTCATCGAGAAATGCGGCGCTCAACGCTGCCGCTTCCTGCGCGCCGACGCCGGCGGCGAGGCGCGTCTTCGTGTAGCCGGGGCGGGCGTCCTTCGCGATGACGATGACGTCGCTGCTGAGTTTGGAGGGAGACGTGGCGGGCAGGCGCCGCAGCTCGTCGCCGAAGATCGCCAACGCCTCCGAGAACTGTTGCGATTCGAGTCCGAAGCCGACGCGTACGTGGTGCGGGCAGCCGTAGACGGCGCCGTCGAGGAGGAATATGCCGCGGGCGCGCATGCGCGCCGAGATGGTCGCGCCGGTGGCGTTGCCGCGAAGGCGGAGGAATGCGGTGTAACCGGCTTGCGGCGGCGTCCAGTCGACCCAGGCACTGTGCTGCTCGACGAACGTCGCGAGCAGCGTGAGATTGCCGCGGGCGCGGATGAGATGCGGCGTCAGGAGCGCATCGAAGTTGCGGAGGGCGGCGAGCGCGACGGCGGCTGAGAGCGCGGAGACGGAGCCGCTGAGGTAGTCGAGCGCGACGGCGCATCGCTGGAGCAGCGCGCGGTCGCGCGTCGCGATCCAGCCGATGCGCAGGCCGCCGAGGCCGAGTGGCTTCGAGAGATCGCCGATGCTCACGGCTCGCTCGTCGCGATCGGCGAGCGCGGCGCTGCGCGTCCCGGGCACGAGCTCGATCGGCCGGTACACCTCGTCGGCGACGAAACGGCGCCCGCCGAGATCGCCGCGCATCACGCTGCCGCTGGGCCCGTGCGGCGTGTTTACGAAGACGACGCTGGCGTCGCGCAGATCGGCGTCGTTGAGTGGTGTGGAGTCGAAGTCAAAGCCGTTCGTCGCTCGCCACGGGAGCACGCGTACGCCGAGCCGCGCTGGCGTGGCGCTGAGGGCGCCGTACGACGGATGCTGGACCGCCACGATATCGCCAGCGGTGATCAGCGCCATTGAGACGGCGTGGATCGCTTCGGCGGCGCCGGCAGTGATGAGAATGTCGTCTGCTGCCAGGAAGTTGTACTGCGATGCCGCGACGGCGGCGCGCAATTCGTGCGGCCCGCCGCCGCGGACGTACTGCAGCGGCGCATCGAGGAGCGCGGCTGCGTCATCGCGCGGGAGGACATCGCGCACACTCAGTGGCGCCGGCGAGCTGGACGAGAGGTCGAATGTGCAGGGAGCGAGGTGATCGCGGTACTCCTGCTCGAGAGCGAAAGGTTGCAAGAGACGCGTACCTCCAACGGGCAATCTACGAGACGCGCGCCTACGTCGGGCTATCGAATCTTACGCATTCATTACATCCGCACATCACAAAGGAGTAACAGCGCGCGCATGACAATCTCGCTCATTGCGCGAGCGCGAGTGCGACGTTAGTAGAGGTCGATGGCGCGGACGAGACACGATGAAAGACGGCCAGATAAGCGCGAGCGCCGCTCTCGACTGAGGGCGGCGCTCGCGCGTTTTGTCAGTGTGGACTGTGAACTCGAACCGGCCTCTACTACGGGCGGACGCCGATGAGCTTGGCCACCTTGATCGTGTTGAAGAGGGCCATGCTGACGTACCACTTGACGCGGGTGCGGGTGGCGTCCTTCGTCTCGAGGCTGCCGATGTTCTCGACCATCAAGCCGCCGGGGGCGGTGATGCCGGCGAGCGCGCCTTCGCCGAACTGCATGGCGTACACGGTCGAGCAGTCGGCGCTGGTGCCGACGGTCTTGGCGTCGTTGATGTAGTCGGAGACGCCGATCGCGACGCCGTCGTAGAACTGCACCATCTGCCCGAACTGGTTGCGATCGGTCTGCAGGAAGCTGCCGGTCGTGCGTGCCAGGTTGTTGAGCGAGCGGCGCGTGCGCTTCGACATCAGCAGCATCGACGGGCCGCCCTGCTTGACGAGGTCGATCACTTCGTCGAGCTTGGCGAGCGAGAGCGTGGCGCCGTTCGTGCCCATCGTCGCGATCTGGCCGCCGGTCGTCAGCTTGTCGACGCCGTCGAACGACTTCGTGTCGACGGCGGTGTCGCCGTTGAGAAATGTGTCTTCGAATTTCTGTTGCACCGCCTTGGCTTTGAGCCGAATGACGGCGGCCTGCAGGTCCTGGATGTTGGTGCGCGTCGTCAGAAGGAAGTTATCGATGTCGGCATCGCCGCCGACGATCGCCAGCGTCGCCGTGATCTGTGTGAACGTCGGCGTCGCCTCGGTCCAGGTATCGCCGACGTTGAAGAACGTCGCGCTGGGGTTGGTGTTCTCGCGGTTGTAGGTGAGGCCGTTGCCGGTGATCTCGATAAACGGCAGAGCCTGCAGGATCGGTGAGTCGAGGATGATCGTCTCGATCACGCCCTGCAGGATGATGTCGTTCGAGAGCTTCGCGGCTTCGGCAAGTGTCAATGCCATCGTCGTTCTCCTTCGTCGTAGGGGTTGGTCGTTAGTCGTTGGTCGTTAGGGGGTCGCGATTGTGGTTGCCCTTCGTCGTAGGGGTTGGTCGTTAGTCGTTGGTCGTTAGGGTCGCGATTGTGATTGCCCCGGTTGGCGACTGCCCGTGTCGCCGCTAGATTCGAGGTTTGTTTGGCAGTTTTTTGGTTTTCGGAGCGCTGCACCGCTCGTCTGGATTCGGCTGCGCGGTTTACTCGCGGCGGGCGAGGCCGTAGCGGATCTTCTGCTCCGGCGTCAGCGCGCTGAGATCAGGCGCCGCTCGTTGCGGCGCGCCCGCTGGCACGCGCACCGACTGCGCCTGCGTCTCGATGTGCGATCGCACGCGACCGACGATCTCGCGCGCGGCCGCGACGGATGCGTCGACGGCGTCGATGTCATCGCCGGCGATCAGTTCGGCCGGCAGTGCCGGCTCGGTCTTCACGACGAGATCGCGATAGCGTTCGGCCGCATCGTGTGCGCGCTGCGTCGCGGCGTCGAGCTGGTCGCGGAGCGACGTCGCTTCAGCGGCCGCCGCGCCGCTGGCGTCGTGCGAGACACGCAGATCTTCGCGCAGCCCGTCGGCGTCGAAGATCGACTGTACGGCGCGCGCTTCGGCGTTCGCGGCATCGGCCTGCAGCCGCTCGACCTCCGCGCGCGCGTCGGCCAGCTGCTCCTGGAGCGCCGACAGCTCCTCCCCGGCCGGGGACGTCCCGGCATCCACCATCCTCCACCTCCTCTTGCTGTCGCTCTTGCGGATGCAGGCGAGGGTAGGGCGGGATGGGGGTGATCTCCAAGGGGTTGGGATCACTACGTGTGTGGGTTGTAGTGTGAGCTGTGGGGAGGGTAGATGTAGGACTGCTGTTGCTGCGGCGGTTCGAGGGCTTCTCTATTTGACGCTCACGCCTGACACCCAACTATTGCTTCTCCAAAAGCCCGGACTCGTCGGAACCGAGTTGGACCGCCCCGAAGAGCCACCACTTGCGCTCGACAGACCAATTACAGCCTCCTCGAAGAGTCGCGAAGTCTGGCCGGATGTCCCCACGTCCGTCGTTGACGCCAAGACATCCAAACAGAGCAATCCTCTCCGCGTGAGCATCCCAAATCCAGGTCCCGCTGTTCTCGACGGTCGCGCCGCTCGCGTCGACGCGCACGCTTTGCTTGAACGTGCCATCTTTGGCAATCGTCACCCGCTCGGTTCCCGAATGGTATTTTGCGACGTAATCGCCGTAGACGTCTGACATCCCGATGTGCCTCCCGCACGCAGGGTTGAGGATCACGAACGAAGCCAATACGAGTCCGAAGAAGAACCTCAAATTAGTCGACCTCGATCTTGTTGCCAACTCATTGTGGGAGCCCTGTCGGGCTTATTGCCACGCCCTTGTGGCTGTCAGCTGCCACTCCAAACATTATTGTCGGTCACATCTTCAGATCCCATTGGGTTTAGTTCGTCTCTGAATGAACCCGTCGCAGCAGGCGGACAGAGAAGGAATGACGGCGCGGCTGCCAGCGACGATGTGGGCGGTCTTGTTGTCGGCTCGTGGTACCGTCCACGGAATGTGGAGGTGCATCGTGGCGAACAAGCCGAAGTATTGGGGGACGGTTACGCCGTTGGCGGCGCCGGTGTTGACGGCGCAGGCGGCGACGATGGAGGCGATGGGGCTGGAGGGGTTGTTTGCGCCTCAGGTGTACGGGCCGCCGTTCATCCCGCTGGCGGTGGCAGCGGGCGCGACGCAGCGGCTGCGGCTGGCGACGGGGATCGCGCTGGCGTTCGCGCGCAGCCCGTTCGAGACGGCGACGGCGGCGATGGACATGGATCGCATCAGCAACGGCCGCTTCACGCTCGGGCTCGGGACGAGCGTGAAGTCGTGGAACGAAGGCTTCTTCGGCGTCGAGTACGGCAAGCCGCTGGCGCACATGCGCGAGGTCGTCGAGATCGTACGGCTGATCATCGCCAAGAGTGATACGGGCGAGCTGACGCGCTACGACGGCGCCTACCATCATCTCGACTTCAGCGAGTTCAACCCGCTGGCCGCGCCCGTGCGCACCGAGATCCCGATCTGGATCGCCGGCCTGCGAACGCCGTTGATCCGGCTCGCGGCGGAGATCGCGGACGGGATCATCGGTCATCCGATCTGGTCGATCGAGTGGGCGACGTCGAAGGTGATGGACGACGTGAAGGCGGGGTTGGCGAAGGCGGGGAAGCAGCGGTCGGACGTCGAATTCAACATGTGGCTGTTCGTCGCGCCGAACAACGACCGCAAGCAGGCGATCGAGGATGCGCGGGCGACGGTGGCGTTCTACGCCGGCATCGAGCAGTACGAGGACTACTTCGCCGCGCACGGGTTCGCGAGTGAGGCGCGGGCGATGCAGGAGGGCGTGAAGCGCGGCGACTATCGCAGCGTGAAGCATCTGGTGACGGACGAGATGGCGCAGACATTCGTCATCTGCGGCACGCCCGACGAAGTGCGCGCCCGTGTCAACGCGATCTGGGAGCACGCGGATAGCGCGACACTCGTGCCGCCGACGTACGATCTCGATGTGCGCGCGCTGCTAGCGTACGGCGCGCGGATCGCGGAGATCTTCTATCAGTAACGTGCGACCAGTAGCGTGCGATGGAGATCGCCGAAGCACTGAAGCTGCGCGGGGCTACGTGTGGGCGTCGCGGAGGTGGCGGCGCAGGATGTCGTCGCCGAAGTCGCCGGCGGGGTCGCGCCAGACGGCGTGGATGTGGTTGGCGCCGTCCTGCGTGTTGTCGTATTCGACGAGAAAGCGCGTCGCTTGTAGGCGGTAGTAGTGACCCTCGCGCCGGCGCTCACTGCCGGCCCAGGCGAACGTCATCGCGTCGAGGCCGTCGTCGTCGATCCGCGCGCGCTCGATGGCGACGAGATCGGGCGGCAGGCGATCGACATACACATCGATCAGAGCCGACATGATCGCGCGCTGCGCCGGCGTCATCGACGATGCGGCGATGCCCTTGGGGCGCGCGCGCTCGAATCGCAGCGCCTCCAGCTGTTCCGGCGTCAGATCGTCGTAGCGCATCTGCTGCATTGGGCGCACGTCGCCCGGAAGTCGCGTCTCCGGCACGAGCGGCTCGTTCATCAGCACCATATCGGGTGGCGCGACGGGCGAGATTGTGGCGAGGCGCCGCTGATCGGCGTCGAGCGACAGCAGCAGTTCGCGGCCGAGATCTTCTTCCTCGCCGCAGGGCCGGATCACCGGCCGATCTCCGTGCTCGACTTCGGACGGGTTGGCACCGAAGAAGATCGGCGTCGGCGAGACGATCGCGCCGCCGGCGATCGTGAAGTTGAGCGACACGTGATGCCCCTCGAAGCGCCATCCCCAGCGCGCATCGCCCGGCGCTCCGAACACGCTCACGAAGTAGCGGCCGGGATCGCGGGCGCCGCTGCGGGCGCGCTCCTCGATCTCGTCGAGGATGTTCTCAAGTGCGATGATCGAGGCGACGCGTGCGTAGCCCTGGAGGCTGAGGCCGGAGATGACGAGTTGATGCGCGAGCTTCTGCTGCCGCGCGGACATTTTGAGCAGCGGCAATCCGTGGAAGTCACGCGGAAAGTAGCCCCAGTTGCGCCGCTCGTCCTCGCCGTCGAATGCGAAGTTCGCCGCGGCCCGCTGCTCATCATCGAGCGCCGCGAGCCACGCCGCCGCCCCGTCGGCCATGCGATCGGCGGTCTGGATCCGCGATGCGCTAGTGTTCACGCCGCAGCGTAACAACTCAGACGCCGAGTCGCTCTCGACGCGGCACCGCATGATGCACGCTCCACCCGAGATCGTCGACGTGGCATCCGGCGCGACTCCGAACAATGCGGCGCGTGCGGATCCGCATGCCACACTGCCCGTCGTCGTCGATCATGCGTTCGTCAGGACTTAGCGTCGCGTCGGGAACCGTCGATGTCGGCGGGGTCATGTACTCCGGCGGAGATACGCAGATCTCGACGCACAACGAAGTCGCGTCCTTCGCGCAGATCCGCGCCTCAACAGTTCGATCCCCGGCGGAGGCGTGCATGATCAACGAGACGTTCGAGTCGTTGCGGAAGCGCAAGTCGATGTAGGCGAACTCGACCGATGCGTCGCGCCCGAGTTCGAAGTACCTTCTCGCGCCGTAGGTATCGACGCTATGGCATTGCCGCTCAACGATCGTCATGCCGCTCAGCAGCGCCACGTTGTAGAGGAGCGTCGACGCCAGACAGAGAGCGCCGCCGGTCTCTTCGGTGAGCTTGCGGTTCTTGAGCGCCGCGGCGGGCAAGAAGCCGGCGGCGCGGGTCGGCCGTCCGACAGCGCGCCAGAACGAGAACGTCTCGCCCGGCGCGATGACGGTTCCGTCGATTCGCTCCAGCGCGAGCGCAATATTGGTGCGCTTGCCCGCGAACCGCGCTTCCTGCCCTGGATAACAGAGCAGCGGCCGCGCGTAGGCCGCGACCTCGTGCGTGAATGCTTCGGCAGGGTCGCGCTTGTTCGCGAACGCTATGTGATGCTGGCGATCGTTGATGAGCCGGCGCGCAAGACGGAGCCGCCAGCGCACGGCGAACGGAACTACGGTTCGAAGAATCGGCCGCAACCTGCGCACATCGCGCTCCACCGCCCTGCCGCGACTGATTATAGGATTCTAAGGTGCAGTCCGCCACGTTCTTTGGGCGCGGGGAGTGGCGACGGCGGGTACGCAGCGCGAGCGCCCACCAGATGCTCGGGCGAGTGGTCGTCCGCGCGACGGTGTCAGCGCTTCTTCTTGCGCTTGGCGGGTGGCTTGGCGGCGCCGGCGACGTAGGCGCGGGACGCATCGATGGCGGCGCGGACGTCGGTGATGTTCTCGGCGGTGACGGGCACGCTCATCCACTCGCCGAAGCCGCGGCCCTGCGGGCCTGTGAACGGCGACGATCCGAGTGTGCGCATCAGGTCGTCGTGGCCATCGCGCGGCGTCTTCACGACAACGCCCTCGGGCATCCAGAACGCGAACATGCGGCCGCGGACGAGAAACGCCGTGCTACCCATCATGTTGCGCGTCGTCGTCTCCGGCGCGCCGCTCAGCGACGGCAGCAGTTGCTCTTTGAGTTCTTCAGGAATGGCCATATTAGTTCTTCGTTCGTTGTGAGTCGATTGCCGTTCGTTTCGCGTACGCGTCGTGGTCGTGAGTCGTTCGCATCACTCCAAACGCCGCAGCTGTGACTCGTGACCAAGCGACCTAACCCCCGGCCCCTTCCCGATACGGGAAAGGAGAGATTGTGGTCGAAGTCGTCGCCAGACTCCGAACGCCCTCACCCTTCTGTGTCCCTCTGTGCTCTCTGTGGATCGCCCCTTCGTGTCCCTTGGTGGAAGACCTACGCGGCTCGGGCAGCTTCTACGGCTTTCTTGGCGGCGTCGCCGAGATCTTCGGCGCGGATGACCGGCAGGCCGCTCTCCTTGATGAGCCGATCGCCTTCTTCAACATTCGTGCCGGCGAGACGCGCGATGACGGGGATCGCGGTGGGCATCTGGCGTTGCGCTTCGATGATGCCCTGGGCGATCACGTCGACGCGCGCCATGCCGCCGAAGATGTTGACGAGAATCGCCTTCACGTTCGAGTCGCTGGCGATGATCTTGAGCGCGTCGACGACCTTGTTCACGTCGTTCGCCGTCGCGATATCGAGGAAGTTCGCGGGCTCGCCGCCGGCGAACTTGATGCTGTCCATCGTCGCCATCGCCAGGCCGGCGCCGTTGACGAGGCAGCCGATGTTGCCGTCGAGCTTGATGAAGTTGTTGATGCCCTTCTCCGCCGCCTCGACCTCGGCCGGATCTTCCTCGTCCTTGTCGCGGAGCTCCTCGATTTCCGGATGGCGGAAGAGGGCGTTGTCGTCGAAGTTCATCTTGGCGTCGAGGGCGAGCACGCGGCCGTCCTTCGTCGTGACGAGCGGATTGATCTCGGCCAGCGACGCATCCTTGGCGATGAAGGCGTTGTAGAGGCCGGTCATCAGCTTCGATGCCTGCTTCATCTCGTCGGCGCTGAGGCCGAGCGAGAAGCAGAGCTCGCGCGCCAGGTGCGGCTGGAAGCCGGTGACTGGATCGATCGTCACGCGGAAGATGGCGTCGGGAGTCTTCGAGGCGACTTCCTCGATCTCCATGCCCCCCGCCGCGCTTGCCATCATGACCGCGCGGCCGGTGGCGCCGTCGATCAGCGCAGCGAGGTACAGCTCGCGGTCGATTGGCATCTGCTCCTCGATGAGGACGGTTTTCACCTTCTGGCCCTGCGGCCCCGTCTGATGCGTGATCAGCTGCATGCCCATGATCTGGCCGAAGGTCTGCGCCGCTTCGTCGGCGGAGTTCGCCAGCTTGACGCCGCCGCCCTTGCCGCGGCCGCCGGCGTGGATCTGCGCTTTCACGACCACTTTGCCGCCGAGTTCGTTCGCGATCGCCTTCGCTTCGTCGGCCGACTTCGCCACGCGCCCCTTCGGGACCGGCACGCCGAACTGCGCGAGGATCTGCTTCGCCTGGTATTCGTGAATCTTCATCGAGTCTCCGGTCAGATGTCGTCGGGGACGCACGGGCGTCGCGTGATTGTCGCGATCGCGCTGGTGAGGGGCAAGCGAGCCACCGGTCGGAGACGTGCTGGGCGGCCACGCCGTGCGGACGAGACGATGAACGTTCGGGCTGGTCGAGCACAATGACAGTTCTGGTGCGCTCGGAATGACTGTTGACTGCGGACTTCGAAGGCTGGCCAGCGATCTTCGGCCGCCTGATGAGTGCCGTTCTCGAAGAGATTCTTCACTGCGTTCAGAATGACAGTCGGCCGAGGCTCTCAAGGGCAATGATAGTGGTCCTCTCGGTGTACACTCAGCACACACACCGTCCCGCCCGCGGAGACAAACGAACCGATGGACAACGCGTACCACCTCGATCACGATGCGATCCTGAAGACGGTTGCAACTGCCGATGTCGTCGCGTTCCGCTTCGTCACGGTGCCGATGCGCCTGCTCATCGATAACCGCTTTAGCGACGCCGACCCGCCGATGGTGAAGCTGGTGCCGAAGGTCAACAACGCCGAGGAGCGCTTCAAGAGCCTGAAGATCCTGCGGCCGCGCTTCCGGCTGCCGAACAAGATCAGCGCGATCTGGTGGCCACGCTACATCAACGGCCTCGTCGAAGCCGGCATCTGGCCCGCGATCGTGCGCCGCATCGTCGAGAACGGCTTCGACGCCGTGGGCGACGAGTGCGACGCGATGCTCACGGAGCTGCGCAGCATGGAGCGCCTCGAGATGGTGAACGCGATCGGCGGCGAAGGCTACAAGACGCTGTGGCCGGCGACGCGCTGATCCGTGGATCGCGCCCGCTTCATCAGCCTCGTCCACAGCGCACTGCGTGACGTTCCGGCTCC
>JBBQVO010000090.1:0-13263 GCA_038211505.1 Dehalococcoidia bacterium
AACGTTTCTATACGATTCCGCCGAATCGCGGCCAGCGGTCTGTGCCGCTGCGCGCGCGCTGTTTTCGTCGATCGCGTTCACCAAGAGAATGCGCTCCTCATAGAGCCGTGGCTTTGCCTCGGCTCCATTGAATGAACGTTCGTACAGCAGACTAGCTCCAAACCACGTCATTTGTTGAAACCTATTGTCGTGTTGAACCTATTGTCGCCCAAGAGCTTGTTCGCCTTTTTGCGCGCTTTTTGTCACCGCTCGCCGCCCAGTTTTTCGGGCCGGTGTGTGTTTCTCTCTCCGGCCGTTGGACAGCCGAGCTAGATCGTGTTGGCGCGTTCTCGTCATCGGCGGGTCAGATCGTGTTTTTGTGGATGCGAGGCCCTTGCATGATCAGCGCGATCTTTGATTGATCTTGCAGGAGTTTGATGTCGACGAGCGGGTCGCCGTTGATGATCAGGAGGTCGGCGAACTTGCCGGGTTCGAGGGTGCCGACATCGCGCTGCATGTGCATGCACTCGCTGGCGGTCTTCGTTGTGGCGACGATCGCCTGCATCGGCGTCATGCCGCACTCGACGTACTGCTGCAGCTCTTCGGCGTTGGCGCCGTGCGGGCCGACGCCGCTGTCGGTGCCCATGGCGATGCGGACGCCGGAGGCGATGGCGCGCGTGATGCTGGCGCGATGATCGCCCATGACTTCTTTCGTCTTGCGGACGGCCTGCGGAAGAACGCTGCCGGGTGACTTCTCGGAGTTGCGCAGCACCCACATCGGAGCGACCAGCGTCGGCACGAGGAAGGCGCCGCGGCGCTTCATCTCGTCGATCACTTCGTCATCGAGCCAGATGCCGTGTTCGATTGATTCGACGCCGGCGTTGACAGCGTTCTTGATGCCCTGTGTGCCCTGGGCGTGGGCCATGCAGGTCTTACCGGCGGCGGCGGCCTCCTGCACCATGATGCTGATCTCTTCCGGCGTGAACTGCGTGTGGCCGGGTTCGTCGGAGGGCGAGAGCACACCGCCGGTGGACATCAGCTTGATGAAGTCGCCGCCGGCGCGCAGGATCTCGCGGACGGCCTTGCGCACTTCGTCGGGGCCATCGACGACGTTCTCCGGCCACTCGGGACCGAGGCTGCCGAGCATGCGGGTGCGGACGCCGGATGCCATCGTCGAGTCGCCGTGGCCGCCGGTCTGCGAGAGCGCGGTGACGGCGATCTTCATGCGCGGGCCGGGGATCAGGCCGCGCTCGATCGCCATCTTGAAGCCTTGCGGCGTGCCGCCGGCATCGCGCACCGACGTGACGCCGGCATCGAGCGTACGCAGGGCGTTGCGCGCGCCGTAGAACGTCTGCAACGTCGGCGGCGTGAGGAGGCGATCCTGGAGCGATGCAGGCGAGAAGAGCATGTGGACGTGGCAGTCGATCATGCCGGGCATGACGGTCTGACCGCCGGCGTCGATCACCGTCGCATCGCGCGGGGCTTCGGTTGCCGCGCCGACGCTCGTGATGCGGCCGTCGTCGTCGATGACGATCGTGGCGTTGGCGACGGGATTGGCGCCGGCCCCGTCGATCATGGTGGCGTTGGTGATGGCGGTGGTCATCGTCTTCGTCCTCTGTGGAGGTTCGTTTGGTAGTTTTGCGTTTTGTCGGCGGGAGGTTTGTTCGGCAGTTTTGTGTTTTCGGCGTCGGGAGGTTTGTTTGGCAGTTTTGTATTTTGGAGCCGCGTCGGACCCGGCGCGATCCGTGAGTGACCGCTCCGTTAATGCGGCATCATCTCCGAATCGGGAGCGAACTGCAATCGGGTGACGTCACGTGTGGTGGAAGTAGAGCGAGGGCGGGCGGAGCGGGTGGCATTCCCTCCGGCTCATCACGTGTCGAACTCCTCATCGACCATCGTCCTGTACCCGCCGAGTAGGCGGGCCGCTCGATAGTTGGGATCAGGGCGCTCGTTATGACCGCACTTTGGACAATACGGCGATCCATTCCAGTTCACATCGTCGCCGTCCGACATGTGGCGATATCCGTTGTAGTCTTTGAGTTGGAGCTTTTCGTAATCGTTTGGACAGTACGGCCCTTCAACCCTCAGAAATGTAGGCGCATCGATGGCACCGATGATCCCCGCGCTCAGCGTCTCCATCGTGGTCATCTTCCTACGGATCCTATGGAGATACCACAGCATGTTGAAACGATGAACGTAGCCGGCTCTGAGTGGGAGTGGCTCTGGCGCATCCTCTTCATGCACGCCATTTTCCGAAGACTCCGCAGCATCTTCGGCACCTGGCTCGATCTCGCCGCCACTGGTCTCGTTCATAGATGTCTCTCCCACTTTATTGATCGCCGCCTCGTAAGCACGGTTCTGGATGGCGACAGCGCGGCGCGTTTGTAAGATGAAGACGCACGCATATGTTGTTGCGGCGAAAGCCAACGCGACGGGGATAGCCACGGGCCAACTGCTGGGCACTTCGACACTAGGAATCTTGTTAACCAACCAGAAGAATATCTTCGTCAGTCCGAACCACGCGATGGCTAACGAGATCAGCAATGTCAACAAGGATCGCACCGGACGTGGGAGCCATGTCCAGATCCCCTGCGCCGTCTGAATCCCGTCTATGAGATTCCAGCCCCACCCGACGCGCTTCAGAACGGGCCATCTCTTGAGCGCGCGAATACGGATCGAGGGTTCCGCCACGCGGATTGGTTCGTCAGGCATACTTGTGAAGAGTGACAGATTCTATGCGTCGAGTCTGCGATGGCCTTCGGCCACCCCTCTCGCACAAGGGGTGAGGGGATCGTTTCGGCGATTTGAGCTGCGCCCTGAGAGTTTCAAGGCAATGACGGGTGTGGCTGCGGCGGCGGTGCGGCGTTTGTGGGGGCTAGGCGTTGACGCCGATGATTTTGCCGATGCTGAAGGTTACGGCGGCGGCGACGCTGCCGATCGCCAGCTGGCGGGCGCCGGCGAAGATGAAGTTGCGGCCGGTGAACAGCGAGACGGCGGCGCCGACGGCGAACATGCCGAGGCCGCCGAGAATCACCGACAACGCGAAGTTGATGTTGCCCGAACCAAAGAACCACGGGATCACCGGGATGATCGCGCCCGCGGCGAACGACAGAAACGACGAGATCGCGACGCCGTACGGCGAGCCGAGGCCTTCGGGGTTAAGGCCGAGCTCTTCGCGGGCCAGCGTCTCGAGCGCGACGCCGCTGTCGGCGATGATCCTGCGCGACAGCGCTTCCGCTTCGTCTTTCGGGAGACCCTTGGCGCGATAGATCAGCGCCAGTTCGCGGCGCTCTTCCTCCGGATCCGCTTCCAGCTCTTCCTTCTCCAGCGCGATCTGCCGCTCGAAGAGTTCGCGCTGCGACGTGACGGAGATGAACTCGCCGGCGCCCATCGAGAACGCGCCCGCGAGCAGCCCGGCGACGCCGGCGAGGATGATGAAGCGACCGTCGGGGTTGGCGCCGGCAATGCCGATGACGAGGCTGAGGTTCGAGAGCAAGCCGTCGCTCATCCCGAAGATCGCTGCGCGCAACTGGCCGCCGGTATCGACGCGGTGCCAACTCTCGCCCTGGACGATGCCAGCGACCCCGCCCTTCTCGCCGCCGGGCGAGTACATCGTCGAGAGGGTGCGGGCGTGGGCGCGTTCGGCGCGGGCCATCTCGGGGCCGGCATCGGCCTGGGCCATATAGTCGTCGAAGCCGCCAGACTCCATCGCGCTGACCATCGGCAGGACGGCGCGGGCGCCGAGGCGATCGGCGAGAAAGCCGAGGATGCGGATGCGGAGCGTCGGCCGCAGCGGCGGCGGCTCGATGCCGGCGGCGCGCAGCTTGTCGGCCCAGCGCTGGACGTGCTTCTTCTCGGCCTCGGCGAGCTCAAGGAAGATCTGCGAGCGCGCCGGATCCTTCTCGGCCCGAGAAAGTCGCTGGTAGAGGGCGACGCCGTCGATCTCGCCCTGGTAGTTCGAGCGGAAGCGCTTGATGTCGGCGGCAGATGCCGGCTCCTTCGTCTTCATCTCCATGCATCGATTCTAGCGCGCGGCGCCCGATCTTCCACGAAGAGACACGAAAGGGGACGATCCACAGAGGGCACAGAGAGACACAGAGGGGTTGGGAGGACGGAACCGAGCGGGTCTTCGACGAATGGACACGAAGAGATACGAAGGGTCGTTGGGCGGGTGCGGCGGAATGTGGCGGTTGTGGCGACCGACGAGGGCGCAGCGAGCGGCGCCCCTACGGATGTTGTCGCGTCACTATTCTCGGCGGCGCCGCTACCGATGCTCCTCGCGTCACTATTCTGTGGCCCTCTGTGTCCTCTGTGGATCGTCCCCTTTCGTGTCTCTTCGTGTCCCTTCGTGGAAGACCGATTTGGCGGAAGGAGGGGCGGTGGCGTTATTCTCTGGACGGCTTCTTGGCAGGAGATGTGGGGCGATGGGCGACGACAAAGAGGCGTTACTACGGCACTACCGGGAGACGCGGCAGGATCTGCTCGCGGCGCTGGACGGATTGAGCGACGCGGCGCTCACGGAGCCCTCGATCGACGGGTGGTCGGTGAAGGATCATCTTGCGCACCTCGCGGACTGGGACGATATACGGGCGAGCGAGGTCGCCCGCATCTCCGCGGGCTACGAATCGGCCTGGCGCGCGTCGAACGAGCAGGACGACGCTACAACGCGATGTCCTACGAGATGCGACGGAACATATCGCTAGACCAGGTGCGGTGGGAGCTTGAGCAATCGAGGCAGCGGTTGCTGGCCGCCCTCGCGTCGGCTACGGCGCGCGGCCTCGACGCATCGCTGTACGGGGAGGCGGCGCTACAAAGCGGGCACGAGGCGCAGCACGTTGGGTGGCTCAGAGCGTGGCGGGCGGAGAAGCGCGTACAGGGCGGTGGCGGGTGGGCGCGGGCGACGGCCCGAAGCTGGCAACGACGCCATCATTGGCAGTTCCAGAAATAGCGCACTATTTCTTGACAGGGCAATCGACAACAGCGCGTAGCGTGATACGATAGGCGAACCATGGATATCCGAGCATTCACCAAGCGCGCCTTCATGGGCCTCGTCCTCGCCTCACTTCTCGGCGCCGTCGTGGCCGTCGTCTCGGCCGAGACGATCGATCCCAACAGCGACAATTCGCAGTTCGCCTACGGCGAGAACGTGGGCTGGATCAACGCCGAGCCGCTGGGCAACGGCAACGCCGCTGGCACGACGGTCACCGGCCTCAAGCTCACCGGCTACATGTACGGCGAGAATATCGGCTGGATCAACCTCAACTGCACCAACAACAACACCTGCGCGACCACGGGCAACTACGGCGTCGTCAACGACGGCCTCGGCAAGCTCTCCGGCTATGCATGGGGTGAGAACGTCGGCTGGATCAGTTTCAACTGCTCGAACACGCCGGCGACGTGCGCGACGACGAACAACTACGGCGTCACGATCAATCGCTCGACGGGCGATTTCAGCGGCTACGCGTATGGCGAGAACATCGGCTGGATCAGTTTCAACTGCACCAACCAGAACACATGCGGCACGGCGCAGTATAAAGTGAAGACAGCCGACGACGGCGACGGCATCGCCGGCGCCACGGACAACTGCCCGTTCGACGCGAACGTCAACCAGGCGAACGCCGACGCCGACTTCATCAACCTGCACGTTTTCGGAAAGCTCTTTGATGACAAGACCGTCCTGAACTCTGACGACAAGGGCGACGTCTGCGACACGGACGCCGACAACGACGGCTTCCTCAACACCGACGAGCTACAACTCGGTCCGGCGGGCACGTCACATGCGCTCTGCCCTTCGGCGAGCGCGGCCACCAACCCGCTCAAGCTCGATTCCGATGGCGATGGCGTGAGCGATCGCGCGGAGTGCCTGCTGGGCACCGACCCGATGAGCGCGGCGTCGAAGCCACCGGTGACGTACCCGACAAATGTCGACGCCGATCACGACGGCTTGCCCGACACGGTCGAAGCCATCCTGGGCACGAACGCCACCAACGCCGATAGCGATGGCGACGGCTTGACGGACGGGCTGGAAGTGCGCGCGTACGGCAGCAACCCGCTTTCCGCCAACACGGACGGCGACATTTGCAACGACGCGCAGGAAGTCGCGAGCGTCGACGCAAACACCGGTATCAGCTCCAGCGATCTCCTCGCGGTGGCGCAGGCATTCGGCCCGAGCACGTCGCCCGGCTACATCCCCGACATGGACGAGAACAAAAACGGCAATATCAACTCGACTGACCTGCTCTTCGTCGCCAGTCACTTCGGCGCCTGCTAGCAGCGATTTCAACGTATTGCTCCTACGCATAGCTCCGGCGCATAGCTCCGGCGCATAGCTCCGGCAGGCGAGAGCATTCTTGTCCGCCGCGCCGTGCTCGCGAATACTGGGTTGATGGCTACTCGCTTCGTCGCAGTCCAACGCAATGCACCTGCACCCGGTTCCGCGCCTGGCATCTTGCAAGGCTCGCTGCTCGGCGCGGCGCCCGCTGTGGCGGTGGCAGGCGGCATGGCGGCGCAGTGGTTGGACTTCCAGGCGCTGCGCATCCCGTTGCTGCTCTTCGTCGACTTCGGCGTGCTGGCGACGGCGTACACCCTCACGCGCGCCGCCAGCGACCGGCTCACGTTCGCGCTCGCTGTCCTCACCGGCGTGGCGACCTGGGGCGCCGTGCAGGTTGTTTACTCGATCATTCACGTGGCATCCGGCGAGCGCTTCCACGCCGATCGCTTCGGGCCACAACCGCTGCAGGCGATCTCGCTGATCGCGGCGCACGCCGTCTTCCTCGGCGCGCCCACCGGCATCGCCGCTGGCGCGATGCTGTTTGCGCGGCGGCGGTTCGGGCAGCGCTCGCGCGCCACACGCTGATGGACTTCGACGACCGGCCGCAGTTGCCCCTCACCCAACGGCGGAAGGTGCTCAGCGGCATCGGCGCGGCGATGTGCGCGGCGCAACTCGTCGCGGCCGTCGTCGCGGCGCCGCTGCTCACCGGCGAGGACAATGCCCACGTATCGGCGCTTGCGGCGATCTGGGGGTTGTCGGCGATCTGGTCGGTCGTGGCGGTGCTGCTGATCGTCCGTCAGGCGGATCTGCCCGACGTGGCGACGGCGTCGTTTCTCGTCGTGATCTCATCGCATGCCGTGTTCGCGCTCGTCGCCGCGCTCGCCGCACGCGGTTCGGCGTCGGAAGTGAACATCGTCGATACGCTGTTCCTGGGTGTGACGGAGGGCGCACTCGCCGCGCTCATCGTCTGGGCGATCGCGATGGCCATCGCCCGTATCCTGCACCTCCCGACGACGGCACATCTCTACGACTCCACGGAGTGATCCGCGCTGCCGCCTGTCGTGACTCATAGAGAAGCAGCGCGTTTGCGTTCACCTTCACGGTGTGCGGAACAGGGCCAAGCTCGACGGATGTAGGAGGCGATTCGCTTTCATCGGTGTCGACGAGCCGCGTCATCCACAGCCATGCCCGCCCGAAATCTCTGTGCCCTCTGTGTTCTCTGTGGACAACCCGGCGGATCCGCGAATCAGAAGATCGCCAGCGGGTTGACGGGCGAGCCGGTGCCGCGGACGACGGGCAGCGGCGCGAGGGTCAGCATGAATTCGTAGCGTGCCTCCTCCGCGCAGGCTTCAGCGAGCGGCTGCAACAGCGCGTTGTCGACGAGCGCGACGCCGTACGCGAAGATGGCGGCGTGCATCGTCCACGAGACGCCGTAGTCGTGCGGCGCGGCGTCCATCAAATCCCACGCCAGCGCGGCGACGTCGTGATCGCGGATGAACGGCAGGCAGGATGCGTGCAGGCCGGGGCTCGGCGGCCGGTAGCTGCTCCAGTTAGGGTTCGCCGCCTGCCACGATTCGCGGCCGCTGTAGACGACGAGCGCATCGCCGGCTCCGACGGTGACGCCCTGCGACTTCGCGATCGCTTCGAGCTCCCAGCCGTGCACCGGCGTCTCGATCGTCACATGTGGCGTGCCACGGAAGCGCGGCACATCAAGCAGGACGCCACGCGTCGTGATACCGTCGCGCCAGTGTTCGATGCCGCCGAAGGCCGCGCCCTGGCTCGTCACCTCGACCTTCGGATCGCGGCCGTTCCACATGCCCGCTTCGTCCCAGACGTGGCAGAGCGCATCAATGTGCGTCGTCACGTAACCGTGGTAGGCGATGCCGATGTGATCGACGACGCCGACATCGCCCACGCGCAGCCAGTGCGTCGCCGGCGCCGGATTGTTGCGGCCCGGCGTCGTCGGAATGTCGCGGCTCAGCGAGACAGAGCGCCCGCTCTTGACGAGCGACGCGGCCTGCACGCGCTTCTCCGGCGTGATCAGATTGATGGCGCCGCGCTGATCGTCGGCGCCCCAGCGGCCCCAGTTGTTGCGCTCGCGCAGGTACGAGAGCACGTCGTCGCGCGTGGGGATCTGTTCGTCGCTCATGGGGACGCTCCTTAGTTGGTAGTTTGTGGGAGTTCGTCGTCTTCCGTCACAGATTGTGGTGGCGCGCCGGCGCTGACGCAACGGCGGCGAGATCTACGACGCAGCGTCGAGAAATGAGGAGTGAGGCATGGCGGAGTTCGACAAGCGGCTGACGGAGTTGGGCATCGTGCTGCCGGAGGTGACGAAGCCGAGGTGGGCGTACTCGGCGTCGGTGCGCAGCGGCAATCTGCTGTTCGTTTCGGGGCAGGGTGGCATCGTCGACGGCCAGATTCTGCATCCGGGCAAGCTCGGCCGCGACCTGACGGTCGAGCAGGGGATGGAGGCAGCGCGCCAGTGCGCGATCTCGGCGCTGGCGATCGTCCGTCACTCGCTGGGCACGCTCGATGCGGTGGCGCGCGTCGTCAAGCTGACGGTGTTCGTCGCGTCAGCCGAAGGCTTCGGGCAGCAGCCGGACGTGGCGAACGGCGCATCGAATCTTCTGCGCGACATCTTCGGCGAAGAGCTCGGCCTCGGCGCGCGCTCCGCCGTCGGCGTCGCCGAACTGCCGATGAACCTCAGCGTCGAGGTGGAGTTTATTCTTGAAGTGCGGTGACAAACCGGGGAACGGAGGAACCACAGATTTCACAGATGGGGTCGAGAGAGTTCAAGGAGCGGTCGCAACGTGCGAGGGCACGATCGCGCGCGTCGAATCCTGTGACGACGAAGCTGGTGCACCGGGTAACCCAACCCAATCTGTGAGATCTGTGGAATCTGTGGTTCCCCTCGTGGCAGACGGTGAGAGCTACTCGGTGCCGGCGTCTTGCTGGCGGATGGACCAGAAGTCGTCGTGAGCGTAGAGATCGCCGACGTGATCCCATACTTCGACGAACTGGCCTTCGCGGATCGTCACGCGCAGCATGAGCATGACGTCGAGGCGTTTGCCGTTGCGCTCGGCCGTGTCGTTCGTGATCAGCACGCCGCCGCGATCGTCGCCGATGATCTCGCGCGCGTTGACGTGCAGCGTGCCGTTCGTCATCTCCATCATCCGCCCGAAGAGGGCGAGCACGGTATCGCGGCCTTTGTGATCGCCAGCGATCACGCTGCGGCCCGGGATGTGCCAGATCAGCTCCGGCGAGAACGCCGCCGTCAGCGTCGCCATATCGCCCGCCGCGAACGCATCGACCGCGCGGCGCATGATCGTGACGTTCGCCTTCGCCACGTCATTCGCAGTGTCAGTAGTCATGGAACCTCCATCAGGAACGTCTCCCGCGCGTCAATGCGCGGCGATATGCACATCGTAGATCAGGCGCGGACTATCCACACCGACGGGCAGAAGGAACGGCTTAACCACAGAGGGCGCGAAGGGAGCGGGGAGGAGGGAGGAGGGAGCGAACGCGGTGGTCGGTGACCCTCAGCAATCGGTGAGTGCGAGCCCCACCCGTGGCGCACTCCCCCCACCGATCGTCATGTTCGTGTCTCTTCGTGGTTAAGCCGTTAGGCGAGGCGGGGATCCGTCGTCAGAAGCGGCGCCGGCATCAGATCTTCGACGACGGACGCGGGCGATTCGCCGGCGAGCAGCGCCTGGATCGCCGGCAGCGCCTCTTGCGCCGCGGCGATGCCTGCCTCAAGGCAGTGCGTCATGTGGAACGGAGAGTTGCCGCTGAGCCGTGCGACGGGCGGCCGCAGGACGACGTCGGCCGTTCGGCCGTGTTTCAGTTCGTTGGCGGCGGCGTGGATCGAGAAGGGCACGCCGGCGAACGTGCGCTTCAGCGGCACGCCGTCGAGACGCGATGCGATCCAGTTAGCGCGCGCATGCAAGTTCGCCGGCAGCGTGAACGGATGGCCGAGTTCGACGGCGACGATGATGTCGGCGCCGAGTTCGTGCGCCGCATCGACGGGGGCGGCGTCCCAGAAGCCACCATCGAGCAGGTAGCGCCCCTGGTGCGCGACCGGGCGCGCGATCAGTGGAATGGCGATGCTGGCTTCGATGGCGTCGATGATCGGGCCGGAGGTGATGTGCACGGGACCGCGGGCGATCATGTCCGACGCGACGGCGGCATACGGCACATCGAGATCCTCGATGCGGAAGCCGGCGAGCGCTTCATAGAAGCGGCGGGCGAGGCGATTCTTATCGCGGATCTTTAGGCGGTGGCGGAAGAAGCTGATCACCTCGCGATGCGGGCAGTCGCGGATGCCCGCCTCCATCTCGTGAGGCGATCGTCCGACGGCGAGGCATCCGCCGTAGAGCGAGCCAATGCTCGTGCCGGCGATCGCGTTGATCTCGATGCCGGCATCGACGAGCACGCGCATGACGCCGACGTGCGCAGCGCCCTTTGTGCCACCGGCGCCGAGCGCTATCCCGAGCTTGAGTCTCCTCATCAGCCTTGCTCCCTCGCGAGGTTCGTATTAACCATAACGGCCGTGCGCGGATTGTCTGACATCCGTACCCGGCCCGTCAACCCGTTGCAGACGCTCCGATGTCAACATCCTGTCAAATTCACAATTTGCACCCGATCCAGCGTGGCACGTTCCGACGCACGATCACAAACGTACGCGGGCTGAAAGGTTCGACGACGGCCGGCACGGGTGCATTGAACGGGTCGGTTTCGAAGCCACCCCCCGCGGGCCGAAACGCCCACGCTACGGTACGCGATGTTCGAAATCGTCAAGCGCCGAGAAGCGGCGATGATCGTCGGCCGGCGAGGGCGCAGCGAGCGGCGCCCCTACGGGGTTTGGTTCCCGTCCGTCCGCAACAGCCGGGACGGCTGTTCTACATCGCCTCATCTCCCGGCACGCATCATCACACGCGGTCGAATTTCGTAGACAGGCTCTGAAACGCCGCGCTACAGAAGCATGAGTTTTCCAGCACCCGGTCGAGATTCAATTTGGGGCTTGCTCCGCATCGACGACGGCTACGCCGAGCATGCCGGGACCGCCGTGGACGCCGAGCGCGGGGCCGAAGCGGCCGCTGATCAGCGGCACGCCGGGGCGCGCGACCGAGACGCGCGCAGCAAGATCTCGCAGATCATCCGGCGTCGTTGTGTGGAGGACAGCGATCTCGTCGATAACGCCGTCGCCGGTGCACAGAGCGAGCAGCTCGTCGACGGCCTTCGCCCGCGAGCGGACGCGCGTCACCGGGAACGCCTCGCCGTCTTTCACGGTCAGGATCGGCTTCAGCCGCAGCAGTCCGCCGAGAAACGCGGTAGCGCGGCCGATGCGGCCGCCGCGTCGCAGATACTCCAGCGTCTCGAAGGCGACGGCGATGCGCAGACGTCCCGCCACCGACTCCGCTGCCGCCGCGCATGCCCCGCGCGACGCGCCGCTCTTCGCCGCGCGCGCCGCCGCCAGCACGCACAGCCCGAGTCCCATCGACGCCGATCCCGAATCGACGACGGTGATCTTGTCCGGCGCGACATCGCGTGCCGCCGCGCGCGCCGCCTCGACCGTACCGCTGAACTTATGCGAGAGATGCACCGAGACGACTTCGCCGCGCGACACGAGATGTTCGTACGCGTGCTGGAATAGCGCCGGCGGCGGCTGCGACGTCACCGGCAACTGCTTCGTGCTTTGCAGCCGCGCGTAGAACTCGTCGGCGCTGAGATCGACGCCGTCGCGAAACGACTCGCTGCCGAAGGCGATCGTCAGCGGCACGACGGTGATGCCCAACTCGTCGATGAGTTCGCGCGGGATGTCGCAGGTGCTGTCGGTGACGACGTAGACACTCATCGCTATTCGACGCCGATCAGATACGCGTAGTGCGGCTGTCCGCCCTCGACGATTTCGATGTCGCCGCCATGCTCCGACCGGAGCGTCTTGGCGAGCGCCTCGGCGGCTGCGAGACTCTCGTCGGCACCGAAGTAGAGTGTGACGAGCGCGTCGTCGCGGCCGGCGATCATCGCCGCGACGCAGGCGCGCGCCGCATCGGCGATCGTATCCGTTGCGGCGATCAGTTCGTCATCGACGAGGGCGATCGGCTGGCCCTCGCGCACGGTCACACTTGCCAGCGTCGTCGCGCGCGCCGCCAACGTCACTTCGCCGCTGGCGACGCCGGCGATCGCCTCCGTCATCGCGGCGACATTGTCGTCGAGCGGCGCCTCGACATTCATTGCGACGAGCGCCGCGACGCCCTGCGGGATGCTGCGCGTCGGCACGACGCGGACGTCTATCGTACCGGTGTCGGCCGAGACCGCACTCGCGGCTTGTTGGGCGGCGAGGATGATGTTCTTGTTGTTCGGGAGCACGATCACGTCACGCGCGCCGGACGCAACGATGGCATCACGGATCTCGCCCGCGCTCGGGTTCATCGTCTGGCCGCCCCGCACGATCGTCGCCGCGCCGAGCGATCGCAACAGCTCCTCGATCCCGTCGCCCGACGCCACCGCCACAACAGCGATGCCCGTCGCGACTGCCGTCGCCGGTGCAGTCGCGGACGCGCCGTCGCCCGACTCACGCACCGCGAGCGCCTGGAACTGCGCCTCCATATCTTCGATCTTCTCGCGCGAGACATCGCCGAGCGTGCGCGCGTATGCCAGCGCGTCGTCGGGCGTGTGCGTGTGGACGTGCACCCGCACGAGCTCACCGCCACCGACGACGAGCAGGCTGTCGCCGACCTCGCGCAGCCGCGCGCGCATCGCCTCGGCATCGAGCGCTTCGCCCTCCACCACGAACTCCGTGCAAAAGCCGGACTGCTCGCCGTCGCCATGCACGCGCTGCGTCGCCGCCAGCCATGACGCATCGATGTGGCCGAAGCCGCCGGTCTCGGCGACCGCGCTGTCGTCGCCGCTCAGGCTGCGCAGCATCGCATCGAACACGATCGCCAGTCCCTGCGCGCCCGCATCGACGACACCGGCCTCTTTGAGCATCGGCATCAGCTCGGGCGTGCGGG
>JBBQVO010000091.1:0-13091 GCA_038211505.1 Dehalococcoidia bacterium
CGGCCGTACGTCGGCTTCATGCCGACGACGCCGCACAGCGCGGCGGGCTGGCGGATGCTGCCGCCGGTGTCGGAGCCGAGCGCGTAGGTCGCTTCGCCGGCGGCGACGGCGGCGGCGGAGCCGCCGGACGATCCGCCCGGCACGCGCGTGAGATCCCACGGGTTGTGCGTCGGCCGGTAAGCGGAGTTCTCGGTCGATGAGCCCATCGCGAACTCGTCCATATTCGTCTTGCCGATCATCACGGCGCCGCTATCGAACAGCCGATCGACGACGGTTGCGTTGTATGGCGGGACGAAATGCTCGAGCATTCTCGACCCGCACGTCGTTGCCACGCCTTTCGTCGCCAGCAGATCCTTGATCGCGACTGGCACGCCGAGCAGCGCGCCTCGCTCGCCGGCGGCGATGCGCGCATCCGCCGCGTCGGCCTGCGTGAGCGCGCGATCGCCGGTGACGGTGAGGAATGCCGCGACCCGCTCGTCAACGGCCGAAACGCGATCGAGCGCGGCCTGCGTCAGGTCGCGCGACGACACTTCGCGCCTGTGCAGCAGCGCCGTGGCGTCGGAGATCGTGAGGTAGTGCAGGCCATCCATCGCTATTCGAGAACCGCCCGCACGCGCAGATAGCCGTCGTCCGTGTTCGGCGCCATCGCCAGCACCTCATCGCGCGGGAGCGACGGCCGCGAGACATCGTCGGCCATGACGTTGCGCAGCGGCAGCGTGTGCGCCGTCGGCTCGACGCCGTCGGTCTCGACGGCGTTCAGCGCGTCGAAGTGGCCGATGATCTCCGACAGTTGCGTGGAGTACATCTCAACTTCGTCGGCGCTGAGTTCGACGCGCGCCAGTTTGGCGATGTGCGTGACGACATCGTGATCCAGCTTCATATCGCCAGCGTACCGGCTGCCGAACGGACGTGACAGCGGGAGCGGAGCCGTGAGTCAGTCGGCGCGGAACGAGCGCACGTCGAGGCCGCCTGGCGCTTCGAGGCTGATGTGCAGCGGGTTGCCCGGCTGATAGTCGCTGTTTAACGGCAGCTCGATCTCTGTCCACGCGCCGGCCGGCGCCGAGAACTGCAGCTCAGAGAGCATGACGAGCGCGCCAGCGTTGTCGTGCCAGACGCGCGCGCGGCCGCCGCCTCCTCGCGCGACCAGCCGAACGCGCGATCGCGCTTCGTCGCTGAACAGATAGAGGTCGCCACGATCGTCGCATCGTCGCCAGGCGACGCCGGCGTCGCCGCGCATAACGTCGGCCCAGCCGCCGCCGATGTGCATCTCGTCGTTCTCGCCCATTGCGACGGCGGCGTCGCGCGGCGAGCGGTAGTAAGCGAGGTGGCTCGCCTCAAAGAGATCGGTCGGAAAGTGCAACCGGAACGGGCGTGCCGTCTTCCGCGCGCGGACGAAGAGGTGGTAGCGATGATGCCCATGCGTGACGCGCGACACGCCGTTGTTGAGGATCGCGCGGAAGACGCGGCGCGGCGTGCTGACCGGCGGATAGATGTCGATGTCCTGCATCCGCTCGACGCCATACCCGCAGCCGGCGACGAGATCGCGCAACTCCTTGTAGGTGTATTCACGGCTGTGGCGAGAGCCCTTGAGCGGCGATCCGAGATGGTACGGGTCGTAGAGATTCTCGCCGTACAGCAGATCGGCGATGCTGTCCGCGCGCGACGCGTTCGGTGTCGAGATGACGAGTGCGCCGCCGGGTTTTAACACGCGGTGGATCTCGCTCAGCGTGTGCACCGGGTTCTCCGTGAGATGCTCGATCACCTCACACCATGTGACGAGATCGAACGACGCGTCGTCGTAGGGGAAGCGCTCGCGCTCCGCATCAAAGCAGTCGCAGGTGAACGTGTATTGCTCGCCGTATTCGGGATTCTCGACGTGGCTGATGATTTGAGGCCGTCCGTCCGTCGCGAATCCGGTCAGTGACAGATCGTAGTTGCGGAACTTCTGGAGCAGGAGTGTGATGTGGAACGGCGGGCTGCCGATCTCGAGCGCACGCCCGCGCTCCATCGGATTCGGCACGTAACGCAGTATCTCGCGCCAAAGCGGCAGTCCGCCGTCCACCAGCTGTCGGTGGCGCGCGTTGTTGCGGAACTCCCAGTCGAACCCGAGGAGGTACGCCGCGAGCGACGCACCGTCGTGCTCGTCGATCTGCCGCGGAGGTGGCGTCTCAGCGTCTGGAGTTTCAGCCATACCGTGATTGAACGACGGATCGCCCGCCGATGCAACACATATCTCCGCGGCACACGATTTGACGAGTGCATCGGCTAGCTGCCGGTCTGCTACCATGCTTGCGGCGGGAGTACCTGGAAGGATCTATGATCGACGCGCCCGGCAGGGCCGAGGTGGCGCTCGGGAACCCAAGCTTCGTCTGGCGGTTCGGGCAGGATCGCCGCCTCAACCTCATTCGGCACTTCGCTCCGCTCGAAGGGGCGCGCATCCTCGACATCGGCTGCGGGCTCGGCGTCTACGTGCGCAAGTTCCGCGACTTCAGCGACCACGTCTACGGCATCGACGTCGATCCGAAGCGCCTGCGTGAGGGCGCGCGCACGACGCCCGGCCTGATGCTCTCTGCGAGCGAGACACTGCCGTTCCGCGACGAGACGTTCGATGTCGTCGTCCTCAACGAAGTGATCGAGCATGTGCGTGACGATGCGGCGACGCTCGCGGAGGCGTTGCGCGTGATCGCGCCGGGCGGGCACATCGCGATCTACGCGCCGAACCGGCTGTACCCGTTCGAGACGCACGGGATCTATGTCGGAAGCAGATTTATCTTCGGCAATATTCCCTTGATCAACTGGCTGCCGAACCCGCTGCGCAACAAACTGGTGCCGCATGCGCGAGCGTACACCAAGCGTGGCATCCGTCGCACATTCGAGAAGCTGCCGGTGCGCGTGAACGTCGACACGTATGTCTACCCCGGCTTCGACAACGTGATCGCGCGTCGCAAGCGGGTCGGCGGCATCTTGCGGGCGGTGCTGTATCGTGCGGAGCGAACGCCGCTGAGGGTGTTCGGGCTCTCGCACTTCATCGTGATCGAGAAGCCCGCGCGTGGCGCGGCGCCGGGCGGGGCAGGGCAGGCGGCAGGGGTTGTGGGGCAGTAGGAGGATCAGGTTGGCAAGGAACTTCGCGACGCGAAGAATGCTGCGGAACAGGCTGCGCAACGGCAACGCGAAAGGCCAGGGCGGCAGCGCGCCACGCTGGCTGCAGGTGCTGCTTGGCGCGGTCGGTCTCGGCGTGATTGCGCTGGCGGTCGCGGGCGGCGCCGGCTACGGCGTCTACCGCTCGTACGCCAACAGCCTGCAGCCGCCGGATCAGGTGATCGCGCAGCAGCCGTCGGGCGGCGCGCAGATCTTCGACCGTCACGGCAACCTGCTCTACGAGTACGTCGACGACCGCTCCGGCCTGCGCTCGCCCGTGAAGCTGGAAGACATCTCGCCCTACCTCATCGCCGCCACGATTTCGACGGAAGACGCCAGCTTCTGGGCCAACCCCGGTGTGAACACGCGCGGACTGATCCGCGCCGGCCTGGAATTCGCGCATCTCAGGAGCGCGGATGCGGGCAGCACAACCGGCGGCAGCTCGATTACGCAGCAGCTCGTGAAGAACGTCTACATCCCGGCCGATGAGCGATACCAGCGTTCGGCGAAGCGCAAGCTGAAAGAGACCGTCTACGCGCTCGAGCTTTCACGCCAGTACTCGAAGAACCAGATCCTCGAGTGGTACCTCAACCAGATCCCGTATGGCGGCCTCTATAACGGCGTCGAGGCCGCGTCCGAAGGCTACTTCGGCAAGCACGCCAAGGATCTGACGCTTCCGGAAGCCGCCATGCTCGCGGGCATCCCGGCGAGCCCGTCGCAGTACGATCCGGCGAGTCACCCGGAAGCGGCGACCAACCGCCGCAACGAAGTGCTTCGACTGATGCGCACCCGGGAACGGACGGAAGTCGACGACAACGGACAGAAGATTCCCGCTTCGCGCTTCCAGATCGATGACAGCGGCGGGAAGCTCGATATCACGGATACGGCGTTCTACGTGTCGACGCTGACGCCGTTGAACATCGTGGCGCGGCGGTTCCCGGTGCAGGCGCCGCACTGGGTCTTCGACCAGATCCAGCCCCAGCTCGAGCACGACTACGGCCAGGAGGCGCTCTACCGCGGCGGCCTGCGCGTGACGACGACGCTCGATCTCGATTTGCAAAAGAAGGGGCAAGATGCCATCGAGAACTGGATCAGCCAGTTTGAAGATTCGTCCGACGCGCACAACGGCGCCATCGTTTCGATCGACCCGCGCACCTCGGAGGTGCTCGTCTACGTCGGTTCACGGGATTACTTCAATACGGACATTGAGGGTGAGAACGACAACGCGTCATCGCTCAACTCCCCCGGCTCGACGCTGAAACCGTTCACATACACGGCCGCCTTCGAGCGTCTCGGCTGGGGGCCGGGCACGGAGATTCTCGATACGCCCGTGTCGTTTCCGGATCAGGACGGCAAAACGTTCACGCCTCGAAACCCGAGCGGTGACTTCCACGGCGTGATCAGCGCGCACGATGCACTCGGCAACTCGCTGAACATCCCGGCGGTGAAGGTGGCGGAGTCGGTGGGCATCGACAACGTCGCCGCTGAGTACAAGAAGTTCGGCATCACAGGCCTTGACGGCCGCGGCTTCGGTCCCTCGATTACGGTCGGTGGGATCGACGTGAAGCTGATCGACGTCACGTATGCGTACACGGTGCTCGCGAATAACGGCATCATGCGCGGCGTGCCGACGCGGCTGCAGCTCGACGCGGGCAATCGCAAGCTTGATCCTGTGACGATCCTGCAGGTGACGCGGCAGGACGGCACGGTGCTCTACCCGACGACCGAGGATCATCGTGTGAAGGTGCAGGAGGAGCAGGTGGTCGCGCCTCAGGTGGCGTACCAGACCAACAGCATCCTCACCGACCCGAGCGCGTTCTGCATCACCTACGGTTGCGGCGCGTTGAGTATCGGCCGCGCATGGGGCGTAAAGACGGGGACCAGCGAGCCGTTTGAGGACACGAAAACGCTCATCGGCGAAACATGGACGTACGGGTACACGCCGGATCTCGTCACCGGCGTGTGGGCCGGTAACGCGGACAACTCGCCGGTGCATAACATCACGTCGACGTCGATCTCGTATCGCGCCGTGCGCGACTTCATGATCGCGGCGCTCGCCGATACGCCGGTCACGGAGTTCACGCGTCCGCCGGGGCTGTCGGAGATCGACACCTGTACGCCATCCGGGCTGAAGGCGGGCCCAACGTGCGGGCGTCGGGTGAAGAACCTGATCCCGGATGATTCGCCCGTCACGAAGAAAGAAGACGACTGGTGGAGGACGGTGAAGGTCGACATACGGAATGGGTTGCTCGCGACGGAGTTGACGCCGCCGCAATTCGTCCAGCAACGCACGGGTCTCAACGTTCCGCCGGAGGCGCTCGGCCAGTGCGGCGAGCATGACCCCGGGACGTACTGTTGGCTGATCGACTGGGGACGATATCTCAACGCCGCCGCGCCGACGGATAAGAGCAACGGTCAGGCGCCCGACGTGATCGCGTCGCCGCATGATAGAGATCGCGTCAGCGGCAACGTCGCGATTTCCGGACAGGCGGACACGGCCGACTTCGCCGCCTATCGCGTCGAGTACGGGGCCGGGGGGCAGGACGCGGCGCATCCCGTGCTGGCGTGGAACCTGATTTCACGATCGGAGACGCGCCAACCGAACGGTGGGCTTGCGTTGTGGAATACGAGCGGCCTGCCCGACGGCTCCTACACGATCCGCCTCGTGCTCGAGACGACGGATCACGGCGAGCTCTCGACGTTCGTCGTCGTCACGATCGGCAACGGCGCCGGTGGCGGCGTGGCGACGCCGCGCGCATCTCCGGCGCCGCGGGCGACGCCGACGGTTCTGATCAACCTCGGCGGTGGCAACTGACCGCTTGATCGCGAGATCGCGTACCTTCCCCGACGTTTTCGTACCGTTACTGCGCGGTCGGCGGGACGTTGTCGGTCTGCGGCTCGTAGACGTACTGCGGCTGCTCGACGTTCGTGATGACGAAGTTGATCGGCGGCGTCACGGGCAACATGTCTGGAGACAGCGTCAGCAGACACGAGCCGGAGGTATTGGTGATGCACTGCTGCGTGCGCACGGCTTGATCGGCCGAGTGCCCCGGCGCTATCTGCCCGCTCCACGCGCCCGTGACCTTCGCTCCCGCAACCGGCGCACTGCCGCTATCGACGATCGACACGGACTCCTCGATCAGCCCCGCCATATCTGATTGCACGATGGATGCGACCCGCATGGAGCGCGCAGGCGGCGGCAGCGGTCCCGGAGCTACGGCAGCTTTGCCGGGGTTGAGCATGTCTTCGTAGGCGGTGATCGCGTAGAGCCAGGCGCCGTCCCGCGCGATTGATGTCTCCCCGGCGGCGGCGGTGTCGTCGTAGATGAAGCCGCGGCGAAAGCCGGCGGCGATGGATGCAGCGCGTTTGGTGTGCCGCCACTCCCACATCGACCAGGGCTCGACGGCGTGATCTCCGGCGCCCGTGAGAAACGTCGCCGCGGCGAGCGGCGCGCCACCGTTGGCGCCTACGACGCGATCAGCGGCGACGCCGGCGTTGAGCCCGGCGATCCAGCCGATGCTCGCGGTGGCCGCCTGCTCGAGCAGCGGGTCGTGCGTCATCTGCGCGAGGTATGTGGCATCGACGGCGCGGCCGAGGAACCAGGCGATGCCGATCACCGCATCGTCGCCCTCTCCGACGAGCGGCGACGACGATACGTCGTCCCACTGTCCGGCGGCGGTGACGCCGACGACGGCATCGGTCACGCCGGGCGGCACGATCGCGAAGATGTCGCGAGCGGCGACGTCGTGATATTGCGCGGCGATCTTGGCCGCCGCATCCACCCAGAGTTTGTGATCGGGATGCGACGGCAGATCCTTCCACATGCGGAACATCGCTTCGAGATGCGGTAGCGCGTCGCCGCTGCGCCGGTCCATCGTCCGCAGGTCGTATGTCGCGATCACGGCGCGGACGGCGGCCGCCGCGCGATCGAGCGCCGCTTGATCGCCGGCATACCGGTAGAGATCGTAGTCGATGCCGGAGCGATGGACGTCGTCGAGCGCGGCGGGCGCGTGGTCCGCCAACCATTGCTCAGCGAGTTTCGCGCGGCGGTACGCGCGCTCGGCCTTGTCGGGATCCGTGGCTCGATACGTCGCCGCGAACCGGGCGAGCCCGCGTAATCCGGCGACGGTGCTGAGTGTGCTGCTGCCTCCGCTGAAGGGGCGCGTCGGCGACGCATCGTGGATCTCGCCCGTCGCCGGATCGCCGACGAGTAGCAGATAGTCGATTGTGCGGTCGATCGCCGCGCCGAGACGCCGCTTCTGATCCTCCGTCATCGAAGGCTTGCGCTGATCGGCGATGGCGAGCAGGCCGATGAGAAACTCGGCGTGAGCGGCGGAGGATCCGTCGCGCGCGTTGTTCTCGTAGAGGCCATTATCGAGTTCGGGCGGCGCTGACCGTACGTCGGTGTTGTCGAGACCGATCGATGTGAACGTATGCTGGAACATCACGAAGCGGTCGATCGGGAAGACGTCCGTCGCCAGATGCACACCGGGTGACTCGACGGACAGCCGGTACGCGCCGGGCTGACTGACGCTGGAGAAATCCGCCACCCAGAGCGGGATGCTCCAGGCGGTGCCCGCGTACACCGCATGTCCTGTCGCGACCTGCTCGTGACGGGCGTTCGTGAGCCGCCACTGAAACGCGAGGCCCTGCGGAATCGCCGCCGCCGGGTCGTTCTGGCGAATCATCACGCGCTTCGTCGCCGTGGCTTCGTAGCCGAGCGTGCTGTAGAGCAGCGTGTACGACTGATCGCCGCCCGTGTACGTGTCGGGCACGTTGAACTTCGCCCGGCCGCCTCCGAAGACGCAGCTCGCCGCCAGCACGGCGGCGATCGCGACCACGATTGGTGCAACCGCGAGCCGCTGCCGCGTCGTGCCGGAGCGCCGTCGCGTTGAGACTCGTGCATGGTCGATGAAGTACGTGTTCACGCGAAGCATCCTACATGTACGCCGCCACGAGCGCGCGCGCCGATGTCTTCAGTGCTCAGGCGCGTTCTGTGCCCTCTGTGGATCATTCGGCGTTTGTCGAAGATCGGATGGTCGATACTCAGTTGCCGCGTATCGACGACCGTCTATACTGTGATGCCGCGCGTTCGCGGCTTCGGCCGAGGTGGTGGAATAGGCAGACACGCGGTCTTGAGGGGGCCGTGCCCGCAAGGGTGTAGGAGTTCAAATCTCCTCCTCGGCACCAACAGGTTCACTCCCCGCGTCCGCCCGCGTTCCGCCGGGCGGATCTGTTTGCCGCCAGAGGGCAGCGGTTCAGAGGGCGACGTAGCCAAGTGGTAAGGCAGGGGTCTGCAAAACCCCCATCACCGGTTCGAATCCGGTCGTCGCCTCCAACATTTGAACCTGAAACAAATCGTTTCTACCTCCAGAGACGGCTTTTTTCGTGGCCGTACAGCAACCGTGACAGCAACCCGCGCGGACGACCATGGACGACTACACACGTCCGGTTAGGATTCCGTTCATTTGCGCGGCCGCTTGGCGCTGTGCCTCCGGCAACACGTGGCTGTACAGGTTCATCGTGATCCCGATCTGTGAGTGGCCGAGCGTTTCCATCACAACGCGCGGGTGCACGCCCTGTGCGATGAGCAGCGACGCGCAGGCGTGGCGCATGTCGTGGAACCGCATTCGGCGGAGCCCGGCTCGGGCGAGCATACGCTGAAACTCACGCGTGACGTTCGAGCCGTGGAGCGGCGCGCCATTGGGCCGCGTGAAGACAAGACCGCGATCCTCCCACATCGGGCCGGCGACGAGCCGCTCCTCCAGTTGCCGCTTGCGGTGTTCACGGAGCGCGGTGGCCGCGATCGCCGGCAGGGCGAGCGTGCGGGTGCTGCGCGCCGTCTTCGGTTCAACGAGTTCGAACTTGCCTGCGATGCGCTGTAGCGATCGCCTGACATGCAGCGACGATGCATCGAAGTCAACATCATCCCATCGCAAGCCGAGCGCCTCACCCTGACGCAGACCGAGCGCGATCGCGACGGAGTACAGCGCCTCGAGGCGATCGCCAGTGACAGCCGCGAGCAGTGCCTGCGCCTCTGTCGGGGTGAGTGCGCGTACCTCCTCGTGCGGGATACGTGGCGGGTCAACAAGGTCGGCGACATTGCGAGCTACGACGCCCCACTTCAAGGCGTCACCGAGGGCGACGCGTAGGATCGCGCGAACGTGATGTACGGTCTGCGGCGCGAGGCCGCTCTCCAGCTTTTCGTTGATGAAGATCTGTAGCCGCTGCGGCGTCAGCTTTGCCAGCGCAACGGTGCCGAGCGCGGGCAGAATGTGAACACGTATCTTCGACTCGTATCCTCTGAGAGTTCCCGGCCGCGCCGATCTTCGTTTCGCGGCCAACCATTGATCGAGGAACTGCTTCACTGTCTGCCGCTCGTTGATCACCGGCAATCCCTCGTCGCGTGACTTCAGCGCCAGCGTCAGTTTGCGACCGACGTCGGCACGGGAACTCGCGAACACGTGCTTCCGCTTGCCGCGACCGATGCTTACCGAGCCGCACCAGCGGCCGTCCTTTCGCTGATGGATCGAACCCTCACCGTTTGCGCGTTTTGACATTGCCCGCCTTCTTGCTCTGCTTATCACGAAATACTTTCGCGGCATCGCGAATCGCTGCCCGTCTGCCGCACCGGTGGCAGTAGTTACGACGGTCGTTCGAGGGCCGTCGCTTCGGAATGTAGGGGTTGCCACAGGACATACACATGGAGAATCCGTCGGTACGGCTCACCGCCAACATCAATCGAATGCCAATCGCACCAAATACGGCTCCGCCGTCGAGTCGTAGGTCGGGCCGTGTCCCCACCCAGTTAAGGCTCGGCGTTACGGTGGCCATGCCGAGCCAGGACGAAATCGCGAACGCGAGGTTCGCGCGTTCTGCGTCGACCGCCGTTGGCGATCCCTGGCCCTCAAAAATCTTGAGCATGTCGAATGGGTCGCCGTCGTCAACGAGAATGGTTAGTGGATCTCCGTAAGATCTCTCGTCGAAGATCGACATGCCTGACGCTTCGCGCAGGAGGGACGATGATCGAAACTCTTCCCGCAACTCGCGGCACGATGCCGCCACCCCCGAAGGCCCGAGGGCCAACCAGTCCGTTGGATCACCATTCTGTTCGCGTTCGAGTCGTGCAGCGATGCGAAGCGCTGCACCCGCAGCGCGCGCCCAATGACGCCACAGTGACAAAGGCGTGACGTACGCGTTGACTCGCTCGGGTGGGATCGGGCGACACGTCCACGGGCTATCAACAGGGGCGGCGTCGAGTCGTTTGCGATGACTTGCCGGCAGAAAATGCTCGTTACAGACGCTCAGCATGCCGTATTTCGATACGAAGTCCGCGACGTCGCCGTCGTCGCCATCGGCGATGTGGACGAGGTCATCGAGCATGGGAGCGTCGTCCCCGCCGGGAAGGCGCCAATCCTGATCGATCGGCGCGATGACGCATCCTTCCCGTAGCTCGACGTCGCGGGGAATCCTCCACCATCCGCCTTCATTGGAGAGTCGCAAGCGTAGATCTCGCTCATTCACGTAATACTGAACTCCTCTTGTTAGGATAATACTGGAACAATACTATAGTTCTTGGCGTGGGGTCAACACGCCGCGTGTAGCAGCGGACAGCCGCGAACAGAGTTCGAGGAATATCGTGTGTGAACCACTGCTCCTGAAGGTTGACGACGCCGCCGATCGGCTCGCACTCGGTCGGTCCATTACCTACGGGCTGATTCAGCGGGGCGAACTGCCTTCCGTGAAAATCGGTGGCGCGCGTCGCGTGCTGCTCTCCGATCTGGAAGCGTTCGTCGCTCGGCTGCGCGAACAGTACGACGAGCACCAACCGTGATGGTGACAGCGTTGAACGTCACGGGTGCGCATGGGGATAAGGCGGTCGCTGTCGAGCGCGAATTGACCGTCTACGGAAATCTCAGCGCCGCCGCTCTCCGCAAGGGACGCGAGCCGCACCTGATCGTCTATCACTTCGCAGAGACGCTTAAGCAGTCGGCGGGCGACAACGGCGTATCGAAATCGCTTCTCATCGACGAACTACGACGCCACGGTATCTTTGCATCCTCGTCCCACGTCCGCACGCTATTGCGCGAGGGGAACGGTTCGCTCTGGACGGTCAAATCGCAACGCGTCTGGTTGCACAGCATATCGAGGGTCGCCGAGGCTCTCGGCGCGACTGACCGTGCCGCGCATCGGCAGGTCGTTAATACGAGAGACCTCACGACCATCGTCGGCAGACGCGGTGCGGTTCTGGGGGCGACGCTGCGGACTGACAAGCCGATCAGTCAGGCGGCGATCCGAAAGCTTTCTGGAGTTCCCGAACGCACGCAGAGACGCCGCATCGCAAAGGGTTGTTACAGCGCAGATCGGCAGGATGCGGACATCACGACGTTCGCAGGAATACCGAGCTTCATGCAACCCGGGTACGCGCACGGACTCAGCAACGGCACATATGTTTACGACGGGCAGCTCAAAAGACGCCTCCCGAACACCTACACACCGAAAGGAGAACGCCGAGCCGCCGGACGACGCTCGAAGCAAATCTTCACGGCCCAATCCCTCCCTGATGTTGCCGAAGGGGCATTGACGGAGCCGCGAAGGTACTTCGACACCGTGAGCGGACGAAAGCGTGCGCGTCGGCGCGGCGGCCAGGAGCACCGGCGGACGGACGATCGGTCGAACGCCGCCTACGTTCGGATCGATGAGAAGACGTGGGAGGCGTTTTAGACGATAGTCGCGACGCTGAGTGGCCTATATAGGTGTTGCCGGTTTACCAGTACCGGTATGTCGTCGTATTCCTTCGGCCTTAGCCGAAGGGGAAACGTAACGAAAGTTTTAAAAAACAACGCGTTTGCAAAGCATAAATTCGCACCATTGGGTCCGCTGACGGAGGTGAATTGATCAACACGATGACCGAATGGTGTCGCAAGGACGAGAAGATGACGAATGCAACTGACCTGCGGATCGAGCACATCGCGACCGACGAGTTGAAGCCCGACCCCGCCAACCCGCGGCGCATCGCCGACGGAGAGTTGGAATCGCTGACGCGCAGTCTGCGGCAGTGGGGCTTCGTGCAGCCCGTACTCGCACGCCGGGAGGACAACGTGGTGATCGGCGGCCATCAGCGTCTGATCGCGGCACGTCGCCTCGGGTTGAAGACGGTCCCGGTGATATTCGTCGACGTCACGCGCGATCAAGCCCGGTTGCTGAATATCGCGCTCAACAAGATCTCGGGCGAGTGGGATGACGAACTACTTGGGCGTTTCCTGCGGGACGTTTCAGAATTTGAATCGGTCGACCTGAGTTTGACGGGCTTTGGCGAGGATGACATCCGGAAACTCGTGAACGCGCTCGACACGAGAGAAAAACGGGACCGACCTGAGTCGTTCGATGTCGAGGCCGCGCTGGACGCCGAACGCGCCGCCACACGGGCGAAACGTGGCGAGCTATGGGCGATGAATGATCACAGGCTGCTGATCGGTGATGCGACCGACGCGGGCGATGTGGGGCGGCTGCTCGATGGTGCACGCCCGGCAATGTGCTTCACCGACCCGCCGTACAACGTCGCCCTCGGCGATCACGGTGGTCAGGCACGGGGAACGCGCCGACGGCGCATCAAGAACGACGCCATGCCGCCGGAACAGTGGGAGGCGTTCGTGTGCGCCTGGTCGAAGCACATCGTCGAGAACGTGGACGGCGCGATCTACTGCTGCATGAGCACGAAGGAATGGGCATCGGTGTCACGTGCCCTGTCGGAGGCTGGCGGCCACTGGTCGGACACGATCGTGTGGAAGAAGGATCGCTTCGTCCTCGGCCGCGCCGACTACCAGCGGCAGTACGAGCCGATCTGGTTCGGCTGGCGTGAAGGCGCCAAGCATCAATGGTGCGGCGATCGTGATCAAGGCGACGTGTGGGAGATTGCGCGGCCGTTGACATCCGACGCGCATCCGACGATG
>JBBQVO010000092.1:0-12888 GCA_038211505.1 Dehalococcoidia bacterium
GTTGGAAGCGCGGGCGCTGATCGACAATCCCGGACACGACGAACTGAGGCGCATGACCGCCGAGATGCCGAACGCCGCGGCGACGGCGTTCAAGAACGTCGATGTGCTGACGCGCGTCGATGCCCGCAGCACGGCCAGCACCTACATCGTCAGCGACGATCCGGAGGCGTTCCACGGATTGCAGGTGATGTCATGCGCCGACTACGACGCCATTGCCGAGCGACAGGACGCCTACATCCGCAAGCAGGAGATGATCGTCATCGACGGCGACATCTCGAACGCGCCGGAGGTTCGCACCGCCGCGCGGTTGATCATCGAACGCCGCAACGCGAACGTCGCCGGCATGCAGAAGTTCCTGTATTTCGAGAAAGCCGCAGCCGGTGAGCCCGCGGTGACGGTCATCGATACGCCGAATCTCACCGCTCCGGGCTATCCGAACGACCGTTGCATCGCCGTCGATCTGGATCGCGGCGTCACGCGCGTCCTGAATTCCGACTATTTTGGCGAGTCGAAGAAGGGCGGGCTGCGGATGTGGAACAAGATTGTCTACGATCGCGGCGGCCTCGCGATGCACGCCGGCGCGAAGGTGATACCGGCATCGTCCGGCATCAAGACGATCGTCATCATCGGCCTCTCCGGGACGGGGAAGACGACGACGACATTCCAGAGCGCCGGGGGCGCCAAGCCGGTGCAGGATGACTTCATCGCCTGGATGCCGGACGGGCGCATCCACGGCAGCGAGAACGGCTGCTTCGCCAAGACGTTCGCGCTGAGCGCCGATTTCGAGCCGGAGATCTATAACGCGACGATCAGCCCGCAAGCCTATCTCGAGAACGTCTACCGGAACGAGGACGGCACGCTCGACTTCTTCAACGAGTCGTTCACGCAAAACGGGCGCTCGGTGTTTCCGCTGGCGGCGCTGGGGCGCTTCGAAGACGCGCGCAACATCGCGCCTGTCAGCGCGATCGTCATCCTCAACCGGGCGCGCAGCGTCGTGCCAGCGATCGCCAAGCTGACGCTGCAGCAGGCGGCCGCGTACTTCATGCTCGGCGAGACGCAGGGCACGAGCGCCGGCGGCAAGGACGAGGCCGGCAAGGCGCTGCGCGTTCCCGGCACGAACCCGTTCTTCCCGCTGCCGAACGCGCTCCAGGGGAACCGTTTTCTCGAGCTGCTCCGCCGCAACCCCGTCGATGTCTACTTGATGAATACGGGCTGGATCGTCGATGACGTGGGCGACGGCTCCAAAAAGGTGAAGGTCGCCCACTCGTCGGCGGTCGTGAGCGCGATCGCCGAGGGCGGCGTCGATTGGATCGACGACAAAGACTTCGGCTACCAGCTGGCGGCGCATGTGCCGGGCATCTCGCCGGAGGATGAGGATCTGCTGCATCCGCGCTCGCGGTTCGAGGCGCTAGGCCGGCTCGATGAGTACGACGCCTGGGTGAAGAAGCTGAACGACGAGCGGTCGGAGTTCCTGCGGCAGTTTCCGAAGCTTGATCCGTTCATCGTCGAGGGGCTGCGCTGACGACGCCGGGTGGGTGCGGCGGCATGACCGTGGGGTATAGCCGGGGTTCGGTCGCCAGGTTGGCATGGGCTTAGTCGACTCTGTGTACTCGATTCGGAGAGATTCTTCGCTTCGCTCAGAATGACAGTTTGGGGGACCTGCGACTCGGCGCCGGGAGCCGGGCCGCGTGCGTGACTGCGTTCGTAATATTGGTGGTTTTCATTACTTGGAGCGCGGTACGGCGGTATGATCGACGCTGGATGCGCGTCGTTGCACGATCTGGCGGGAGGCTGCCCTGACTGTCCGTCGCGAGCGCTTGACGATCGTCGCCGACACCCTGCCGCCGGATCGCAACGGGATCGCGCTCATCGCGTTCCTCACGGCGCAGATCCTCGCAAAGCAACGGACGGTGCATCTTGTCGGGCCTGTCGGCATCGCGCCGCCGCCTGACATCACGCACTCACCGATCGCAAGGCTGCCGATCGGGACAGGCGATATCCAACTGCCGCGCCCGGCCCTCCGCCGTGTGCGGGACGCCGTGGCGAACGCCGATGAGGTCGTCGTGCACACGCTCGGGCCGCTCGGCGTCGCCGCGCTTTACTACGCTCGACGGCGTGCGACGCCGGTCACGCTGTTCTTGCATAACGACTATCCGAGACTGTTGCGGCACGGCCTGCCGCGCAACCCCGTCGTTCCGGCGATGAGCTGGATGGCGGCCCGGCTCGAGCAGTGGGCGCGCGGGCGTGCCCGGCGCGTTGTCTCGCCCTGCGGGATCAGCGGACCGGGATTGGAGCTGCTCCGTCTTGCGCCGCCGATGTTTCCGATCGCCGATGGTCATCGGACGGATCATGGCGTGACGGTCGCCTACCACGGCCGCGTCTCGCGTGAGAAGGCGCTCGACGCGACGGTGCGATCGATCCACGCCGCCGATCGCGGCCGGCGCCGGTTGCGATTCCGGATCGTTGGCGACGGCAGTCAGCTGTCGAACACGCTGCGGCTCGCCAGTTCGCTCGACGTCGAGACGCAGCATGTGCCGTGGCGGGCGGAGCCGCGGCCAGCGCTCGCCGACGTCGACATCTACGTAACGGCGTCGCGAACGGAGACGTTCTCGATGACGACGCTGGAGGCGATCGGCTGCGGACTGCCGGTGATCGCGCGGCGAGTCGGCCAGATTCCGCAGTACATTCAGCACGACGTGAACGGCCTGTTGTTTGACACCGACGATGAGCTCACGGAGCTGATCGCGGATCTGACCGCGGATCCGGTTCGGCGCGCGCGTCTTGCCGCCGGCGCGCGGGCGTCCGCCACCGACAAGACGCTGTGGGATCAGTTCGCCGACGCATCGATCGGCGACACCACCTCATTGTGACGCTCTCGATCATCTGGTCCGTGCACGACGTGACGCCCGCCTCGATCGGCCGCGTGGACGAGATCATCGAGCTGCTTTCTTCGGTGGCGGGTGCGCAACGCATCTGCATCCTGATCGTGCCGGATGGATCGTGGACGGACGCCGACGTGGCGACGTTACGCGGCTGGGAGGGGCGCGGATATCTTCTCGGCGCGCACGGCTGGTCGCATCGCAGCCTTCGGCCGAGAGGCATCTATCATCGGCTGCATAGCCTGCTATTCTCGCGGGACGTCGCCGAACACCTCGGACGATCCACCGCTGAGCTGCGCGAGATCGTGGCGCGTGGCCAACGCTGGTTCGACGATGCCGGACTGGCGCCGCCGGCGCTCTACGTGCCGCCGGCATGGGTGCTCGGCGCGCTGCCGCTGTCGGCGTTTCACGACACATCGATGCGATGGATCGAAACCTTGACGGGCATCTACGACGCGCGGCGGCGGCGGTTCCATCGCCTGCCGCTCGTCGGGTTCGAAGCGGACACGTGGCTGCGCGCGGCGTCGCTACGATGCTCGAACGCGATCAACCTTGCACTCGCATCGACCCTGCGGCGGCCGTTGCGCGTCGCCGTCCACCCTGATGATCTCGACCTGCTGCTGGCCCGCGATCTGCGTTCGATGATCGCCGGCGGGTACACAGCATCGTCGCCGGACGACCTTCGTGATCGGTGAGGCGCTGTTGCGGCTCGTCTCAGTGCTCGAAGGTGAGCGTCTCCGATTCTTCGAGGAGCCAGGCGCCGGGCACGCGGCCGGTTTCGTAGCGGTGCGCTTGCGAGAAGAGCGGCGAGACGCCCGACGCGATCGCCGTCGAGTTCTCCGCCGCGCGCTGCTTCCAGAGCGTGTCGATGAGATGCACCGGGTCGGCGTTCGCGATCACGTCGGCGGTCGTGCCGAGATGCTCGGCCCACAGCTGCGCCCGCAAGGCACGCGCCACGGCGGCATCGATCGCGACGACGTTGATCTCGCTGTCGGTGACGAGTCCGCGCGTATTGAGATTCGCGGATCCGATCGAGCACCATTCGTCGTCGATGATCCCCACCTTCGCATGGACGTATGTCTGCCGGTAGCGGAACGGGTGCACGCCGTTGCACGGACCTGAGGCGTACAGCGAATAGACCTCGACGATGCCGCGGTCGTCGTCCGCCTTGCGCAGGCGTTCGACGTGCTCATCGTTGTCCCATTTGCCGCTAGTCGCGCGCGCCGGCAACACGATTACGATCCGGAACGGATCATCCTGGCGGGCATCGATCGCGTCATTCAGCGCATCCATCACGTCGGGCGACCAGAGGTACTGCGTTTCGAGATAGATGAAGCGCCGGGCGCGCCGGATCGCTTCGATGTATGTGTGATGGATGCCGAATTCGCCCTTGCGGGCAAAGTCGTAGCGCCCGCGAGGGATCGTGCGCACGATCTGCGCGGGCGTCGACCACGATGGATCAGCGCCGAAGGCGACAGCCGAACCTGTCTTCGATGCCGGCAGTGTCGTGTCGCCGGTGACGGCCTGCCAGCGTTGGCGGAAATTCGCTTCGACATCCTGGACGGCTTCGCCTTCGAGCAGCGCTTCGACATCGTGCCAGTTGACGCCGGAACGCAGGCCGTGGCCGTTGTCGTCCCAGCGATCGCCGGCGAACGTCGTCAGATCCATGCCGCCGATGAATGCGAGCTTGCCGTCGATGACGATCGACTTCTGATGATGGCAATGCGACGCCTTCGCCGTGTCATCCAGCTCGCACTGAAGATCTCCGGTGCCGTGTTCCTGAAATATCTTGCGCGTCGCTTTGACGACCTTCCGGGTGGGCTGGATGATGAACGGCGCGCCGGCCCAGAGGAGGATGCGCACGGGCACGCGTGCCGCCGTCGCCGAAAGGACATCGATCAGGCGCGTGCGGAGGAGATCGTCCGGGCTGCCGCGTAGCAGTGGCACGTACGGTGTCACACACCAGCCGGCGATGTAGACGTACTCCTGCGCGCCCATCAGCGCCGTGTAGAGCCGCGCGAAGAACGCGTCGCCGTCGATCAGCGGCGTGATCCGGTTGTGCGCGCGGGGCGGCGTGCCGCCGGCGAACCACCGCCCGTCATCGCCCCACCACTCCGATCGCGCGCGAGCAGCCGTTGCGTCATCGACATCCGCTTTGCGCAACGTGACGCCGTGCCGCCGGTGCAAGATCGGCGAGAGGGCGGGCGCGACGACGGCGCCGACGCCGCGCTCCGCGTGAACGATCAGTGATTCGAGGAACGACATTGAGCTAGTTCGCCGCCGGTTGTGCGCTACTGGACTTCTCGTCGATCCTAGCACGGCGCTCGCCGACATTAGCCGCTTCCAACGCGACGGCCCTGCCCGGCGCGCGGGGTTCACATGGAGCCGTCGACGAACGACGCCCCCGACGTTCGATCTCGCGCGCGGAGCACCGTCCGGTGCGAATGGTAGAGATGCGCGCGTGAGCTTGCGCCGGAAACGTCCGCTCCGCGCCTATACTGCCTTCGACGGGTAGACGGCGCCGGAACAACTCAATCACAGCAGAAGATGGATGTGCATGGCGACAGTCCGCTGGACCGCCCCCCGCGCCAACGCCTGGTACGCCGAGCAGCCGTGGCTCGTCGGCTGCAACTTCATCCCGAGCACTGCCATCAACCAGCTCGAGATGTGGCAATCCGAGACCTTCGACGCCGACACGATCGATCGCGAACTCGGGTGGGCCGCCGATCTCGGTATGAACAGCGTACGCGTCTTCCTCCACGACCTGATGTGGGATGCGGACGCCGCCGGCTTCGCCGCGCGCATCGATGCATTCCTCGGAATCGCGTCGCGGCACGGGATCCGCACCATGCTCGTTCTCTTCGATGATTGTTGGCACGATGGCGCCCGGCTCGGACCGCAGCCATCGCCCGTGCCGGGCCGTCACAACTCCGGCTGGCTGCAATCACCCGGTCACGCCGTCATCGCCGCCCGATCGTCGCTGCCACGTCTCGAGGCGTACGTGACCGGCGTCGTTCGCGCGTTTCATTCGGACGATCGCGTACTCACCTGGGATATCTACAACGAGCTCACCAACGGATTCCTTCCTGCCCAGGGCTTGCCGGAAGGGGATCGCGCGGCTGCGTACCGTGCATCGCTGGAACTACGGGCTGAGAGCATGCCGTTGCATCTGGAGCTGCTCGACCTTGCGTTCGGTTGGGCGCGGTCGGTCGATCCGCAACAGCCTCTGACGGCCGGACTGTTCCTTCCCGATCGCGAGCTCAACGCGCGGCTGATCGACGGCTCCGACATCATCACGTTCCACAGCTACGAAGACGACACGCGGCTGGCGACGCTGATCGGGCGCCTGCGCAAGCACGATCGATCGCTGATCTGCACGGAGTACATGGCACGCACGCGCGGCTGCGACTTCGCGTCGCAGCTGACCGTGTTCAAACGCGAAGGCGTCGGCTGTTTCAACTGGGGCCTCGTCAACGGCAAAACGCAGACGCACATCTCGTGGACCGGCAAGAGCGACCGCTGGTTCCACGACATCCTGCATCCCGACGGCCGACCCTACGATCCCGAGGAAGTGCGCTCCATGCGGGAGATTACGGGTACTACGGCACCCGCCGACTGACACCGTGCGACTCGCTCGAACCACGCGACCATGTGTGCCGAACGCGCGGCGCCGACAGCGCCATGCGCCGACCGCTACAAGCCGAACCAACGGCGGCGGCGGCTCGCCCCGAACTCCTCCTTCTCGCCCACGAGCGCCGTTGAAGCGCCGAAGAACTGGCCGGTCGGCGATGGACCCGAGAGGAAGTCGACATCGACGCGGCCGATGCGGCCGTCGCCGAATTCGACATAGCAGGCGCCCTCGCCGGTGTACGCCGGCGGAGCATCTTGGCCGCGCAGCTCCGCGATGATCGATTCGGCGGCGACCCGCGCCGCGCCTTCGGCGAAGACGCCGGCCTTCGGTGTGCCGACGCTGTTCACGTCGCCGATCGCGTACACGCCCGGGAAGCGCGTCTTCAGATTCGTCCGGTCGACGGGGATCCAGCCGTCCTCCGTCATGCCGCTTGCCGCCACTACGGCCGGCACGCGATGCTTCGGCACGCCGAGGAAGAGATCGAAAGGCATCTCGCTGACGTCGTCGAGAATCGCCACGTGGCGCGCCGGATCGATCGCACGCACGAGGCGGTTCGGGACGAACGTGATGTTGCGCTCGGCGAACCCCGCGAGCAGCGCGCGCGATGCATCGGGCGACGGCGGGATGGGGACACCGAATGGCATGACCATGCTGATCTCACAGGCATCGCGCACGCCGCGTTTCGTCAGGTAGTCGTGCAATAGCAGTGCCGCTTCACTTGGAGCCGGCGGGCACTTGAACGGGGTCGATGTGACGCCAATGATCGCCCGGCCCTTCGAGAACGTCGGCAGCACCTCGCGCACGCGTTCGGCGCCAGCCACGGAGTAGAACTCGTTGCCGCCTTCCATCAGGCCGGGCGTTGCGCTCTGCTCGTAGTCGGCGCCGAGGGCGACGACGAGCACGTCGGCGTCGTACGTGCCTCCGTCCGTTGTCACGCGTCGCGTCACGGGATCAATCGCAGTGATCGCTTCTTGTCGGAAGCGCACTCCCGGCTTGACTATGTTGCGGTATGCGAGACGCGCCGCGTCGGCGGTCTGCCGGCCGAACATAATGTCGAGCTTTGAGAAGCCAAACACGAAGTGATCCGACTTATCGATCAGCGTAAGATCGAGCTCATCCGCATACGCCTCGGACAGAATCGTCGTGAGTTCGAGGCCGCCGAACCCCGCGCCAAGTACCACGACTTTCGGTGCCATCTGAAACTCTCCCTCGAACTACGCGCTCATTGCTGGCGGTTGACACCGCGAACGGGGTGTGGCGAGACTCACTGTCCGCGCCGGCTAGCGACGAGCACCGGGATGACGCGTTCGGTGCGCGTCTGATACTCAGCGTACGGCGGATAGGCGGCGACGGCGCGATCCCACCAGAGCGCGCGCTCGTCGCCCTGTAACTCGCGCACGTCGGCCTGAAATGGCTCCGGCCCGTCCTGCACCATGACCTCGGTCGCGGCGGCCTTGAGGTTGAGGTACCAGACCGGGTGTTTCGGCGCGCCGCCCATCGATGCCACCAGCGCGTATTCTCCGTCGTGCTCCACGCGCATCAACGCCGTCTTGCGAACCTTGCCGCTCTTGTTCCCGCGCATCGTCAGAATGATGATCGGCAGACCTGTATCGAGCAGCGTGTTCGCTTCGCGACCGCCCGTGCGTTCGTACTTCTCGACTTGCTCGCGCACCCAACCCCACGCGCTCGGTGCGTACTCGCCTTCAAGTGGCACAGCTTCCTCCTCTACTTCATGCATCGCGACGATCGCCGTCACTGTTTTGTTGCCGCATCGCCAATATCAGTGGGCGATCGATGGCATCCCCGCCTCGGCCTCGCCCTGCGCCAGCGCGACGATGATGCTGTCGGCGAGGGCGCGCGCGGCGCGCGCGCTGAGCTCGATCGCGACGCGGCCCGAGCCGCCGGCGCGCTCGTTCACGAAATCGATGTTGAGCGCATGATCGAACGGCGCGTGAAACGGGTGATCGAAGGACACGCGCGCGGTGTCCACAGTGAACCAGCCGTGCGCGCCTTTGGCGCTTCCCTCGACCTCAGTTCTGACGCTGACATTGGTGCACATCGTCGCCTCCTATCTTGTTGCCGCCAAGCGCGCGTTCAGGTGCTTATCAAAGAACCCAAAGACGCGCGTCCAGGCGTCCGTCGCCTGCTCCGGGCGGTAGCCCGCCCGATCGGTCGCGAAGAAGCCGTGACCGGCGCCATCGTAACGGTGAAACTCGTACGTCTTCCCCTCGCGCTTTAGCGCCGCCTCGGTCTCGTTCACCTGATCGACGGTCGGGTTGCCGTCATCGTTGCCGAAGATGCCGAGGAGCGGGCAGGCGATCCGGGCGGTGTAGTCGATCGGCGCTACCGGCCGGGCCGGCGAGAGGTGCGCCGGATCAGCGACGATCACGCCGCCGCCCCAGCAGTCGACGGCGGCATCGAGGCCGGCGACGAGCGCCGCTGCCAGGTAGGCATGCCGTCCGCCGGAGCAGAACCCGATGCAGCCGACCTTCCCGTTCGATGCCGGTTGCGCGTGAAGAAACTTCGCAGCGGCCTCGATGTCACCCATCGCCTGCGCGTCGGAAACGCCGCCCATGGCGCGGATCATCGCCGCCCGGTCGTCGGCGTCGCCAAGCGGCGCGCGTGAGTAGAGGTGCGGGGCGACAGCGTCGTAGCCGTGATGCGCCAGTTTGCGGACGACCTCGCACGTCCATTCGTCCCAGCCGGGCGCGTGGTGGATGACGACGACGCCGGCGTGGGGCCCGCCGCCGTCCGGCCGCGCGTGGTAGGCCTCGATCTCGTCGCCGCCGAACCCGCTCATCGTGACGGTCTCGGCGATCATGCCCGGATAGCTCATTCCACCTCCTGTGATCGCGTGTCGACGATGCACGTAACGTCTTCATGAATGTGCGGGAGAATGCTGGCGTGGTTCCGCCCGACCCCGTTGCGCTCGAACCGCGTCGTCGTTGTTGCTAGACTTTGCCACCTAATAGTGACAGAGGATACGACCATGGCGACCACAACCACCAACCTGCCGTTTGACCCCGACACGCTGCGTGAAAAGTACCGCGCCGAGCGCGATAGGCGCCTCCGCGACGACGCCAACGAACAGTACGTCGAAGTCACGGGCGACTTCGCGCGCTTCATCGAAGATCCGTACGTCGCGCCCGGCTTCCGTCGCGAGCCGCTGACCGATGAGGTCGACGTCGCGGTGATCGGTGGCGGCTTCGGCGGGCTGCTGGCCGCCGCTCGCCTGCGCGAGGCCGGCGTCGATGACATCCGCATGATCGAGAAGGGCGGCGACTTCGGCGGCACGTGGTACTGGAACCGCTATCCCGGCGCCGCCTGCGACGTGGAGTCGTACGTCTACCTGCCGCTCCTCGAGGAGATCGGCTACATCCCGAAAGAGAAGTACAGCCGCGCGCCGGAGATCCTCAACCACAGCCGCGCCATCGGCGAGAAGTTCGACCTCTACCGCAACGCCTGCTTCCAGACCGAGGTGACGGAGCTGCGTTGGGACGACGACGCCATGCGCTGGATCATCTCGACCGATCGCGGTGACCGCATGCGCGCGCGCTTCGTCTGCATGGCGAACGGCCCGCTGCATCGCGCGAAGCTGCCGGGCATCCCCGGCATCGAGAAGTTTAAGGGCCATTCGTTTCACACCAGCCGCTGGGACTACGACTACACCGGCGGCACGTCGGAAGGCAACCTCATGGGGCTCGCCGACAAGCGCGTCGGCATCATCGGCACGGGCGCGACGGCTGTGCAATGCGTGCCGCACGTCGGCGCCGCGGCGAAGCAGCTCTACGTCTTCCAGCGCACGCCGTCGTCCATCGACGTGCGCGCCAATCGTCCGACCGACCCGTCGTGGGCGGAGAGCCTCGGGCCGGGCTGGCAGCAACAGCGCATGGACAACTTCAACGTCCTCGTCTCCGGCGGTTTTCAAGATGTCGACCTCGTCAGCGACGGCTGGACGGACATCATCCGCAAGCTGCTCGTGATGGTGCAGGCCGAGGACGCGCCCGACGTCACGCCCGAGGGGCTCGCGAAGACGATGGAGCTGGCGGACTTCGAGAAGATGAACGAGATCCGTGCCCGCGTCGAAGCGATCGTCGCTGACCCGGACACCGCCGAGGCGCTGAAGCCGTACTATCGGCAGTTCTGCAAGCGCCCCTGCTTCCACGATGAGTATCTCGACACCTTCAACCGCCCGAACGTCACGCTCGTCGACACGAAGGGGCGAGGCGTCGAGCGCGTCACCGAGCATGGCGTCGTCGTCGATGGCGTCGATTACGAGCTCGACTGCCTGATCTACGCCACCGGCTTCGAGGTCGGCACCGACTACACGCGGCGATCCGGCTACGAGCTGTACGGCCGCGACGGCATCACGCTCACGGAGAAATGGGCGGACGGCGTCGCGACGCTGCACGGGATGCATAGCCGCGGCTTCCCGAACTGCTTCATCATCAGCAACGCCCAGTCGGGCTTCACGGTGAACTTCCCGCACATGCTCAACGAGCAGGGCAAGCACCTCGCCTACATCATTAAGCACGCGCTCGACCACGAGATCCGCGGCATGGAAGTCTCGGAGGAAGCCGAGAACGCCTGGGTGGAGACGATTGTTAGTCTGGCGCGGAACGGCCAGGAGTTCCTCGAGTCCTGCACGCCCGGCTACTACAACAACGAGGGCAAGCCGGGCCAGGTGTCTGGCAAGAGCGGCACCTTCTTCGGCCGCGCCCAAAACGGCCCCTACGGCGGCGGCCCCATCGCCTTCGTCAAACTGCTCGAAGACTGGCGCGCCGAAGGCACGCTGCAGGGCCTGGAGCTGCGGTAGGACAACGAACGCATCGCAAGGCCCGGAGGTGAACATGGACTGGAGAGACGCCCCCGTGATCTCGATGGGGGTCTCGGAGCGGCCATTCTATGTGACGCGCGGTGGTGAGAAGATTCCCGGGATACTGTGGGAGCCGGCCGGCGACGCGCGCGATCTGCCGCTGGTGCTGATCGGGCACGGCGGTAAGAGTGAAAAGCGCAACGTGGCGAGCCTGGCCATGGCCCGCCGGTTCGTCCGGCGTCACGGCATGGCGGTGTGCGCTATCGACGCGATTGATCACGGCGAACGCGGGCCGATCCGCGACACCGGCGACGGTCCGGCGCAGCCGGAGTACATCGACCTTTGGAAGCAACCGGACATCTTCGACCGCACGAACGCCGACTGGGCGGCCACGCTGGATGCGCTGTCAGCTTCCGATCGATTTGATCCCGCGCGCGTCGGTTATTGGGGACTCTCGATGGGCACGATGTTGGGACTGCCGTTCGTCGCGTCGGAGCCGCGTGTCAGCGCGGCGGTGCTCGGTGCGTGCGGTTTCACCGGGCCGAGCGCAGTGCGCGGTCGTTTTGCCGACAGGCATCGCGCCGACGCGCCGAACGTGAAGTGCCCGGTGATGTTCATGGTCCAGTGGGACGACGAGATCTTCGACCGAGACGGAGCGCTCGAGCTCTTCGATACGATTGGCGCCCGTGACAAGCGACTGCACGCACATCCGGGCAAGCACGGCGCATTTCCGCAGGAAGCGGCGGACGCCACCCGCGAGTTTCTCGCGGCGCGTCTTGGCGCCTGAGGGCGTCGTCTCTACGATCGGCCTCGGGCGCTTCCATGAGTGAGGATCACGCCGTAGGCATCGGGAAGAGGCGAGCGAACTCCGCCCAGAACTCGTCGTCGGACATCTCCCGTCCGAAGTCCATGTACTCCTCGTCGCTGATCCGCGCGCGGCCTTCAGCGAATGGCTTCGCCGTCACGCCGACGAGGTAGCGCAGCTTGGGGTTGTCCGTGGTGATCGCGTGCTCGATCGCCTCCGCCACCTCCTGGGGATCGCCGCCCGCTGCTCCGTCCGCGTAGATCGCGCTGATGCGGCGCTCGGCGTCGTAGTACGGGGATGCTTCGTCGATCGTGATGGCGTTTGTCGCCTTCCCGAGGATCGGCGTGTTGAAGAACCCCGGCTCGATGATCGCCACGCGGATGCCGAACGGGCGCGTCTCGAGTTGCGTCGCCTCGCTAATCGCCCCCAGCGCGTGTTTGGTCCCCGCGTAGAGACCCGCACCCAGCCCGACAAGGTGGCCGGCCACCGAACTGATATTTACGATCGTGCCTGATCGGCGCTCGCGCATCCCCGGCAGCACCGCCCGCGTCGCACGCAGTACGCCGTGTACGTTCGTCTCGAAGATCGCGTGCGCCATCTCATCCGTCGTCTTCTCGATCATGCACAGGTCGCCGATGCCCGCGTTGTTGATCAGCACGTCGATTCGGCCCTCGGCGCGCAGCACCTCGCCGATCGCCGCCTGCACCGAAGTGGCGTCATCGACGTCCATCTTCAGCGTCGTGAGCGCGAGCTTCTC
>JBBQVO010000093.1:0-12664 GCA_038211505.1 Dehalococcoidia bacterium
CCGACTTGCCGACGCCGCACGTCACGATCTGGCCTTCGCAGCGGGCCATGATCTCGACCGCCTCGACGAACTCGCTGCCGATGCCCGCCGCGGCATCTTCGAGAGCGCGCGCTTCGTGGCGGATCACTTCGCGCCCGAGCAGGATGTGCCGCTGATGGTCGCTGTCAAACTGCGGTCGGTTCATCGCGAGAGTCCTCTCATGAGCAGCGCTTCGACCTCATCTCGTGGCGGCATCGATGGCTCGGCGCCTGCGACTGTGCACGCCGCTGCACCGGCCGCATTCGCATAGCGAAGCGCAACATCAAGCGCGTCGCCCTCGGCCGTTCGCACCGCGAATGCCGCGCAGAACGCATCACCGGCGCCGGTCGTATCGACGACATCCACTCCCATGGCCGCGATCGCTACTTCCCGGCCGTTGCCCGTCGCCGTCGCGCCGCTGCCGCCGCGCGTCACGACGACGGTATCTATGTGATATTCGGCCGCCAGATGGGCGACCACATCGGATGATGCCGCGATTTCCGCATCTGCGACGATCGCGACAGCTTCGATCTCGTTCACGATCACGATATCGGAGAGGCGCAGAAGCACGGGCGGAAAGGCGATGACGGGCGCGGGATTGAAAAGCGTCGTGACGCCAGCCGCACGAGCAGCTTTCGCGAACGCCATCGCCGCCTCGATCGATGTCTCAAGCTGATAGATGGCCACGTTGGGATTCGCAAGAACGTCGGCGGCGCGTTCGATATCGGTGGCCGAGACGTTGCGGTTCGCGCGCGGCGCCTGGATGATCGTGTTCGTGCCGTCGCCTTCGACGATGATGCTCGCCACGCCGGTTCCGGCGCTCGCATCGACGGCAACGGCGCTGCGGTCGATGCCCTCGCGATCGAGCGCGGCGAGAAACATCCGACCGAACTCGTCCTCGCCGACGCGACCGATGACCGCCACGTCCGCACCCAGCCGCCGCGCCGCGACGGCCTGGTTGAAGCCCTTGCCGCCCAGATGCATCGAGAAGTCGCCCTGGAGAGTCTCGCCGGCGTCCGGCCTGCGCGTGGTGCGCATCACGAGGTCCATATTGAAGCTGGCGAGGACGGCGATCTTGACCACGCCCGTAGCGTACCGGCTCGGGACAGGCGCGGCGATCGCTATCGCGCGGCGATCGCCATCGTTACACTAAGCCGCCGCGGGTGCGGTGCAGCGAACTGAGGCACATGAACGTCGAAGGTAACGAGTACGAGCGCACAACGCTCGCCAACGGGCTGCGAATCGTCTCGGCGCCGATGCCGGGGACGCGATCCGTGGCGGTCAGCCTGTACGTCGGCGCGGGATCGCGATACGAGATCGAGGAGGAGGCGGGGCTCTCGCACCTGCTCGAACATCTCGTCTTCAAGGGCACCGAGAAGCGCCCGAGCGCGCAGGAGATCTCGGAGCTGATCGACTCCGTCGGCGGCGTGATGAATGCCGGCACGGATCGCGAACTCACGGTGTACTACGCGAAGGTAGCGCGCCCGCACTTCGACCGCGCCGCCGATGTCCTCACCGACATGCTTCGCTCGCCGCTGATCCTCGCCGAAGAGCTCGAAAAAGAACGCAAGGTTGTGATCGAGGAACTGTCCTCGATCGCCGACTCGCCGGCGCAGCTCGTCGATCTGCTGCTCGACGCGACGATGTGGCCGAATCAGCCCCTCGGCCGCGACGTCGCCGGCAGCGAAGACTCCGTGAACGCCCTCACGCGCAAGAGCACACTCAACTACCTCAGACGTCAGTACGTGCCGAACAACATCGTCGTCGCCGTCGCTGGCGCCATCGATCACGACGAGGTGGTGTCGTTCGTCGACAATGCGCTCGGTGACTGGAAGCGTGGCAAGCCCTCGAAGTGGATCCCGGCGATCGATGGCCAGAAGAAGCCGCGCACGGCCGTGCAGTACAAACGCACCGAACAGGCGCACATCGAGATCGCGCTCCACGCATGTTCGAGCCAGGATCCCGATCGATTTGCCCTCGATCTGATCAGCGTCATCCTCGGCGAAGGGATGAGCAGCCGGCTCTTCCTCGAGCTGCGCGAGAAGCGCGCCCTCTGCTACGACGTCCACAGCTACGTCAGCCACTATCTCGACACCGGTTCGTTCGCCGTTTACGCCGGCGTCGATCCGAAGAAGGCCGTCGAATCGACGCAGGCGCTGCTCGAAGAACTATCGAAGGTGCGCGTCGACGGCGTCACGGACGAGGAGCTGCACAAGGCGAAAGAGCTCTCGAAGGGCCGCCTGCTTCTGCGCATGGAGGACACGCGCAGCGTCTCCGGCTGGCTTGGCGGTCAGGAGATGCTCAACGGCGCCATCAAGACCCCCGACGAAGTCGTCGCCCTCGTCGACGCCGTCACGCCCGCCGACATGCGGCGCGTAGCGAAGAGCGTCCTCGACACCGATCAGCTCAACATCGCCGTAGTCGGCCCCTTCCGCAGCGACCGCAAATTCGCCGCGCTAGCGAAGCTGTAGTTCTCACTTCGATGTGCCGTCGTTTGCCACCGATGGTCGCTCGCCGGTGTGCATGTGATCGCCTCGCGCCGCCGCCGCTTGCGCGGGGCGCTCACGGCGACGGCGCTGATGCCTGCGCATCGTAAATCGTCACGTTCCCGGATTTGAACGCGACCGGCAGCACGTCAAATTTGGCGAGCGCGATCGGGTTGTATGTCTTGCGCTCGATCGCGCCCACGATGATGTACTTGACGCCGTACGTCCGCACCACCTTCATCGCCGACTCGAGATCGTTGTGGCTGTACAAGATCGAGACATCGGCTTCGCGCCGGCCGCGCGCATCAGAATTACCGCCGCGCCACTGATCTTCGTGATTGGGCCACCCGAGCACCGTCGGCACGCCGGAATCAGCGGACATGCGACCCACGAACGAGTATGCGCTCTTCCCATCCTGGTCCCGGACCGTCTCGACGATCACGAAGTGTTGTCCCTGCGCGCGATCAATCAGCCACGCGATCGCGGCCTGTTCGTCGACGGGCAGATAGCGAATCCCGTTGATTTCGCCGCGCGTCGGCAGCAAGTTGCCTTTGGCGTCGTACGGACGCGTTCGGTTGTAGATCGCGCCGATCGGGAATACCGCCGCCGCCGCGAGCGTAACACCGACGGCGGCGGCCCAGATCATACGCGCATGAGGCGCCGTTGCGGGCCGACGCCGCCACGCCTGGGCCGCCTCGTACAGCGCGTAGCCGTCGGCGAGCGCCAGCAGCAGCCACGCCTGGTAGTACAGCTTGAACACTGTGTTGATGCGGTTGTTGAAGATGTCGCCGACGTAAAAGAAATCGCTGCCGAAGATGAGCAGCAGCGCCGTCGTGATCAGCAGAAGCGTGAACATTCGTCCGTTGCCCGGCCGGTCGTCGCCCACCCGTGACGATGCCTCATGCCATAAGCACAGCATAGCGGCGACCAGAAACACCGCGGCGCCGCCATCCGTAATCCAGCCGCTGCCGTGCAGCCTGATCTGCGAGACGAGTCCCGGCGCTGTCGCCAGTCGCTGTGCACCGTACGCCTCCTGCACGACGATCAGCACCGCCCAGGCGACGACGATGCTCACCGGAACCAGAGCCGCCAGCCCGAGTCCGCGGAGCGAGATCGTTCGGCGAAGCGACCAGAGCCGCTCCGCGACGTACGGCAGCGCGATCACGAAAAGCGGCCCCCAATGCAACAGCGCCTGCACCGGCCGCGTGCCCGGCCAGAGCGATGTCTGACTCTTCACCACCGGCCAGACGCCGTCGGCCTGCGAATTGAAGCTGACGTAGAACGGAAGATAGGCGATCACCGCCAGCGCCAGCAGTGGCACGACGAATCCCAGCGACGCCTTCAGATTCGTTACAACCGACGAGCGCTGCCGGAGCGCGTTCGAGCAGACGACGGTCAGCGTCAGGACGAACGTCATCGTCGGTAGATCCCACGTGTTGAGGAAGCCGAGCGCGCCGACGACCAGCGCCACGACGACCGCCAGCGCCGGATCGGTGCGCCATGTCCGCATCTCGAGACGCTGCGCGTGCCGAACGAGCGTGAGCGCAACGCCGATCGCCAGCGCATCGTAAGGCAGCGCCATCACGTGCGGATGCAGATCGCCGAGCACGAAGCTGAAGATCGGAAACTCGGTGATCACGCGGATCGCGTGGCCCGCGACGTCATTTTGCAGCAGGTACAGGCGCGACGTATCGAAGAACGCGAAGAAGCGACTCGGATACCACGTCGCGCGCTGCTCGTGCGCCTGCAGGTTCTCGATATCGATCCAGTGGTAGAAGCCGGCGCCGCCGATGCCGTATGCCGACGCAAAGTGCAGCACGAACACAAGATTCCCGAAGACAGCAAGCAGCATCGCGCCGAGAAAGCCAAACGCCAGCGGCCGCCACGCCAGCGGCGCCGGATCGGCCGGAACGTGATTGCGAATTGTGGTCAGCGGCGACGACGCCGCGTCAGTCGCTGCAGGCAAGGCGCCGGATACGGCTGGATCGTCGGCAGGCGCCGGTTCAGACGCCGCCGCCGCCGCGTCGATCTCCGCGCCGCGGACGAGGTTGTAGACGACGCCGAAGCCCGCGACGACCGTAAGCGCCGCCGTCATCGCGACGCCGATGTTGTAGCCGATATCCGTCGGCACGAACGCGAGGCGGCCGGTCATCGCGATGATCACGTAGCCGAAGTAGTAGTACGCGACCGTGTGCCCCGACAGCCAAGGATCCTGCGGCGGGAAGTGGCTCGCGCGCGTCGCGGCGTTGAGCAGCATGAAGTCGCTCGGCTGCTCGCTCGTGACGATCTGTCCCACCTGCGTCCGCAGAACGACAGCGACGACGAACGCAAGCAGCAGCAGCCCTTCGACGACGGCGATATAGCCGGCGTGCTCGCGCGCCCAGGCGATCGTACGCCGCCAATCCCACGCCGCCAGCGCTAGCGAGATCATCGCCAGCACGACGAGCACGGCGACAATGCCCGTGCGCGAGTTCGGGACGAGATGCAGGCTGTTCGCCAGCCAGAACGCGTAGCCGAGGATCAGCAGCCCGAATGGCTTCGAGAGCGCGTACCCCCGATCCGGAAGCCGCGCGAACACCGTCACGCACAGCGGCAGCACCGCCAGCGCCACGATCTGCAGGACGAGCCACCAGCGCGCCGTCTCGATCATCACGCCTACCGTACCGGATTGAACCCGCAGTTTAACTTCGTCGCCACCTCCGACTCTTGACGGATACGTCGCCCGACCGATAGCGGATGATCGCCCGGCGCCGTCCGCGTACACTCGAAATGAGGTCGTAGAGAGAGGAGTGCATCATGGGCTGCATTGAAGAAAGCATCGATATCGCCGCGCCCGGGGACGTCGTCTGGCGGCAGATGATTGATGTCGAGCGCTGGCCGGAGATGTCGGAATCGGTGCGCGCGGCGCAGCGGCTCGATGATGGGCCGTTTCGCGAAGGGAGCGAGGCTCGCATGGAGATCAACGGTGCGCCGACGGCCGTCTGGCGCGTGACCGCCTTCGATGAGGGCCGCTACTTCGCGTGGAAACCAATCACCCGCGGCATCCGCACGATCGCCGGCCATCGCATCGATACGTCCGGAACGAACACGCGCGTAACGCTCACGATCGAAACCACCGGCCTGATGGCCACGATCTTCCAGCCGATGATCGCCCGCGTCTCGCGACGCAACATGCGCCAGGAGGCCGCAGGATTGAAACGCGTCTCGGAGGCCGCGGCCGCCGGCGCGCGCCTGTAGGATCCGTGAGGCGTCACCACCCCGGCGGCGCGTCCGGCATCCAGACGACGCCAAGCAGCGAGTCGCCACGATCCCGATCGACGTGCTCGAACGCCCGCCACTCCGACGGCTCGACATCTATCTCGATGTTCGGGTAGCCGATCGGCTTGCCGTCGCCTTTGTAGACAAACGTCCGCGGATCGAACTCGCGCGCCCCGTACGCCTCGGCGATGGCGACGCCGACGGCCCGCTGCCACTCGCTCGGCTCGACGCCCGGCTTCGGAACAACGGTTGGGTTGCGCGCCATCAACCGCATGCTCGCGGGATGCGCCATGCGGCCGCAGCTGAGCATGCGTCCCGCCGGCCGAATGCCGGCGGCCGCGATCGCCCGCTGCTCAAGCGCGCGGAACAGCCCCATCCGCCGGAACTGCGGCGCCACGCAGCAGATCCCCGCCATGCCGACCGCCTGTTGCGGCAGCCGCGGCAGGTCGAGGACGCGCATCTCGCCGAGTGAGAAGCCCGCAGGCGCGCCCTCGCAGCGCGCGATGGCAACGTGGCGCAACCGCCCGAACGACTTCTCGAGATAGGCGTGGTTGGCGTCGCGATACGTCAGGTCGAAGAGCGCGAACATCAGCTCGCGATCAGGGTCGTCGATCTCGCTCGTCGCCAGCACCCGAATGTCGAAGCGTGAGAGATCAGCGTCCATCCCGGCCATCGTAGCTCACCGGGACGCGACGGACGGCGTTGCGGCCGCGCCGCCCGTTGGCTCCGGCGTCAGTGATTCACGGGCGCAGCCTCGGCCGGCGACTGTTGCGGCGCCGCCTCGATCTCCGGCGTCGGCGTCGGCGGGTCGATCAGGTCCGGCACGAAGAAGCCGTTCTGACTCGGCGCCTCGGTGGGCACGTCGGATTCGATTCTTGCGGGCGTCGTGTGAGGCGGCGCGATCGGCGTCGCCTGCGCGGCGACCGCTTGCGGCGTGATCGGGTACGGCGCTGCAGCAGTCGCGGGTGCCGTGTTCGGCGCCACGGATGGCGACGTCGGCGATGCTGGCGACGAGCCGCGGTCGCGCATGAATGCATCGAGCGCGTCGGCGACGTGCCGCGCCATCAGCACGTGCGCGCGGTCATCCACGAGCACGCGCGCATCGTCATCGTTTGTCAGGAAGAGGAATTCGAGCAGCGCGGCGGGCACGGGCGATTCGCGCGTGACGACGAACTGACAGAAGTCGCCAGAATGATGCGACTGCGCATCTTCCTTGATACCGCGATCGGGCGGCGCGTAGCCGTACTCATGCAGGGCGTCCATCATCGCCGACTGCACGGCGCGCGCGAGCTGCTCGTTCGCCGCGGCTGCCTGATGCCGGCCGCAGTACCACGTCTCCGGCCCGCTGATCGATGTTACCGTCGCCCCGTTGCCGTGGATCGCCAGATAGAGATCCGCGTTGACCGCCTTCGCGAGTCCCACGCGCGCGTAGAGATCCGACGCGATGAACTCGAGCGGAAGCGGCCCCGCCGGTCCGCGCCCGGCACCGTCTCGCGTCAGATACACCTCGTAACCAAGAGCGATCAGGTCATCGCGCAGCAGTTCGGCGTTCCGAAGATTCGAATCGGCCTCAGTGATATCGACGGAGCCGTCCGCCAGGTGATGAACGGCGCCGGGATCGCCGCGACCGTGGCCGGGATCGAGGACGATGACGCCTTTTGCGTGCGATTGCTGCTCGCTGCTGCGCGGCCCGTCGGGCGATGCCGCTCCGATCTTCGAATTGATGCCGGCATCGCGAGCGAACTGAGGCGCCGCGCGGAGTCCGAGGCTCGACGGGGTAGCGACCGCCGTCGCACCAGCGTTCGCGTCGATCAGCTTCGACGCCTGCTCGCGTGTGACGGCGCGCACTTCGCGCGCCGCCCCGGGCTTGGCGACGTCGTAGAGCACCGTATGATCGGATGCGGATGCGGAAGTCGAGCCGCCGCGAAACGCAAACCAGCCGGCGGCAACGGTGAGCGCCGTCCAGGCGATCATCGTCATCATCAGCAGCCGCTTCGCCCAGGGCGACATCTCGTCATGCCGCCTTTCGCTGTCGCATCGCCGCAGCGACCGTCGAGAGCTCTTCGAGAAGGTCCGACATCTCGACGTCCGGCACCGTGAACGTCCGATGCATCCGCACGTCGACTTCCTTCTGCGATGCCATGTCCCGGAACGCCTGCATGTTGTCGTCGCTTCGATCGACCATCTGCGCGTTGATCCGCGCCGCCGCCGCCTGTCCGGTGTGCGACGGGACGCGCATCGACGGCGCCGACGCAGCGGTGGGAGCCGCGTCCTTCTCGACCTGCGTCAGCAGCGAATTGATGAATTCGATGTCGCCGTCCTCGCCCTCGGCAATATCCGTTTCCAGCGGCGTGAAGCGGTTCAGCTCAGGCTGCTTCACTGACGCCGGCAGCAATGCATCGACCTCCCGCGGGTCGACGAGCGGCTGGCCGTTCAGTTGATCTTTTGTCTTGCGGAGCCATCCGGCCATGTTCGATCCTCCTACGGCGTCGGCACGGCCGACACGCCGTTGGGCGAGACGAGTGGATTGTTCGCGAGATCATTCCCGGCAACGCTGTGGAACAGCCCGCCGACCATGTGCGGCACGAACATCAGGCCGACGCCCGACATGACGAGCATGACCGCGGCGTACAGCCACACTTTGTGATGATGCCCGCCGGCCGTCGCGAACGGCGACCACGTATCGACGACCGTGAGCACGAGCACGACGACAAGCGCAAACCCGCGGATGAAGTTGATGTCCGGCGAGGCAAACGCCAGCACGTTCGTCACATCGATGCCGCCCGTCGTCGTCGGATCAGTGTTGTTAATCGCCGACGTCTGGATGCCGCTCAGCTGCGACGCGAACACGACCATCACTTCCGTGACGAAGAGGAGGATCGCGACGAGCACCAGGTGCAGCGGCAGCATCAGGTACATGAACGTCTGCGAGACGAGCTTGCGGTTCTCGCGCAGCAGCGCAATCTTCATCGCGAACAACGACGAGAGGTAGCCGATGGCATCGGGATCGCCACCGAGCTTGATCGTGTCCCAAAAGATGCCGACGGAGCGATCGACCAGCTCGCTGCCGGTTTCCGAGACGAAGCGATCCCAGCACAGATCCGGCTTGATGCCGGAACGAAGCCGCACGTGCAGCCGTCGCACGCCCTGCTCCAGTGTCGCGAGCGAGCGGTGGTTGATGCGCTCCATGCCCTCGGTCACCGTCGTGCCGATTGCGCCGACAATCGAGCCGAGCGATCGCAGGAACGTCGAGACGTCCTTGTCGTGCTGGTCCACCTTGCGATCATCGATGAACGCCAACACGCCGACGGGCGCGACCGTGATGCCGGCCGCCACCATGCCCGCGCCGATGTTGAACACGAACGCGACGACCGCGCCGAGCAGCGCCGCGGCCGGCAACAGCACCTTCGCCGCCGCATACATCTGATCCTGCGTCTTCGATCGCTCCGGTCGTCGATGGGTCTTCGGTTCGACCGGCGACGTGCGGTAGATGATCCAGTCGCCGAGCACGGCGATCCCGATCATCACCGTTGCCAGCCCGAGAATGAACACCGTGCCGACGCTGTAGATCATCATCGAGACGAGCGACACCACGACGACGAGCGTCACCGACACCATCAACGCGACGTAGGCGTCCGTCCACTTCTGCAGCGACGTCAGATCGCGCTCGTATTTCCGCGAGTAATGCTCGAGCTGGATCTCCGTCTCGCGCGCGAGAAAGATCGCCTCCGCCTCGCCCGACGAAAGCGAAGCCGAGAAGCGCAGCAGCAGACTGCGCACGGACTCACTCTCCGTAGCGTCGGCGACGAGCTGGCAGGCGCGCGCGTAGTCGTAGTTCAGTCGCTGGGCAACAAGGTGCACGCGGTGGAAGTAACCGGATGTCGTGTAGCCCAGCTCCGCCGTCTTCTGGAACAGGTTCTCGCGGCCGACGTTGGCGGTCGCGAGCGCCGACATGTACGTCAGCTGCGCCACAAGGTCGTATTCGATCGGCGCCGGCTTGAAGAGCGACGAAGGGCGCTGCCAGTTGGCCGCGTCCTCGATCGCGTCGCTGCGTTGGTTCTGCTTCTGCCCCGGCATGAAGCGCGTGAAGATGGCCATCGTGCTTCCTGTCAGGGCGGACCCGCGAAGTACGTCTGTACGGTGACGCCCTTCTCGGATCCGACTATCGCGAGATTCGTGGTGGCGGGGCCGATGACCGGGTTCACGCGAATCAACACCTGCATGCTCTCGCCGGCGTTGACGATGCCCGGCTCAAAGACATCGTTCGTGAACGCGCCCGGCTTCCACGTGTTCGACGCGAGCGCGCCGGTCGTGTACGGCACCCACTTGTCGTAGCGCGTGCCGGTCTCGCCGAAGTACTGCACGAGCACGTCCATCTTCGAGAAGTCGCTGATCGGCGTCTGGCCGTCGTTGTGCACGGTGACGGTGACGTTCGCGCCGGCCGGATCGATCGCCGTCGATGTGACGCTGAGGCCGGTCTGATTCTGCTGCTCGTGCCGCGTCTCCTGCGCACGCAGCGACTGCCCGATCGCGTCGGCGCCCACGAACCCGCTGCGCGCGAGCAGCACCGTGGCGAGCATCATGATCGCGGCGACGAGCAGCGTGGGGATGCCATTTTCCATGCGCTGCCCCTAGACCGTGAAGAGCTTCGAATCGTCGATACCGTTCGGCGTTACGATCTTCACGTAATACGTCGTGCCGGTCGTCAGGTTGGCGCCGTTGTGGACGACGATCTTCAGCGTCGACGTCTGCTCCCACTTGGCGGTGCCGTTCTCGAGCACGTATTCCCAGCAGGGGGAAGTGCAGCCAGCCGCGCCTTGCGGGATGCGCTGGAAGTTGTCGCTCGGGCCGAAGAACACATCAACGCGGCTGATCGGGTCGACCGGCGAAGCGCCGATATTCTTCACCCAGACCGTCGCGTCGGGATTGCCGTTCTGCCCCGTCGCGTGCACGACCTCGATCTGGCTGGCGATGCGATCCTGCACGACGCCCGACGCCGACACGAGCGCGCCGCTCGTTCGGCTGACCGACGGCAATATCGCGTTCGCGACGGCGACGATCGCCACAATCGCGGCGATGGTGAGCATGATGGTCGTGATTGCCTTATCGATGACCTGACTCCTTCAGTGGCCAATCGCGTCCCGCTCTCGTTAGAGCAGACCGAGCATTCTTGACGGGCCGCTGTCCTCTTCGTCGGTAACGAGCGCGTCGAGTTGGCGCAGAATGACGACGGTCTCATTTGTCGATGGCGCCCGCTGCGGTTCGGCGATGTCCAGCTCGGTTACCCGCGCCAACGCCTCCCGCGCATCGGGCGAGATGTGGCCCGCGGCCTCACAGAGATCGAGCAGGATCTCGAGGCGCAGCGAGCCGAGACGGCTCATCGCCTCTTCCGACCAGGCCGCCAGCCCGGCGATCGTCAGCAACGACCACTTCGGTTTCTCCGACTCCGGTGGCGGAGTCAGCGACTGTGTCGCTTGCGGCGCCGTGTGCGGGCGCAGCGGCACCGGCGCGTGGGCGTCGACTGCGGCGTGCGGCGGCGGCACATGCTTCTCCCTTGTCGTCGCAAACTCGTGAGCGGGCGCTGATTCGTGGTGCTGCGGCTGCTCGTGCTCGGACATCACCACTTCGAGCTTCGTCACCGGCTGCGGCGTGAACGTCATCGTCGGCCGTTGCGGCGCGTTCAGGCCGTCGGACTCGAACGGATTGTCGCGGATCAGGATCGCGCTGCGGATCTCGGTCAGGATCTGCTTGACCTCGCCCTTGATGATCTTGCCTTCATCTTCGAGCGTGGCGACCCGTGATTCGAGTTGCGTGACCTTTGTGGCCAGCTGCTGCGCGTCCAACGGCTCTCCTGTCCTTCGATCGATGTTGGCGGGCCGCCGAGGCGGCCCGCCGCGTACGGCTCATCCGTGAGCCGGCTTAGTTCAGGTTGATCACGCTCTGGTTGATCGATGCCGGCGTTGTGCGCTGGATGACCAGGTACGAGCCCTGCGGCGGCTTGATCTCGATCGTGAACGTCTTGTTCGTCGTCAGGTTCAGGTTCGTCGTCTGCACGCCCGTGCCGAGATCGATGTGGATCTCCAGCAGTTCGCCCGCTTCAAGCAGGTTGTCGCTGTCGCCCGTGATCACCGTCGTTGTGTAGATCAGGCTGGCGATCTTGCTGTTCTCGTCGGCGTAACTCATGACGGTGCGGTTCGTCGTGTCGGTCGGGTTGAGGTTGACGGAGTCACCGCCGGCCGCCAGCGTCAGGTCGAACGTGAACCCGGTCAGCTTCGTCGTGTTCGAATCACCGATGAAGCCACCCGTCAGCTCCATCGAGCCCCGCGTCTTGGCGAGACCGGCATACACCGTCTCCTTCCCGCGCTCGGAGCTGAAGAGACCGGTGCTGAGGACGACGAAGGCGAACACCGCGGCCACGACAACGAATGCGATCAGTACGATCGCCGTCTCAAGGCCGGTGATGCCGCGCTCCTCGCGCAGCGTGCGGATGATCCTGCGTAGTTGCTTCATGGCGGTGCCTCCTCGAACGTCCTTGTTCTGTGGCGCGTCCGTTGAGGCCACGATCAAGATTCGTGCGCTGGCGGCGCCGGAAGCATGGGGGAATGCCGGAGTTGTATGGGCGGAGGCACCTACGCGCGGCCGGGGACGTAAAGAAGGGCGGTCCATACGGACCGCCCTTCGGCCTCAGCGGTGTGTTTCGCCCCTAGTTGAGGTCGATGACGCTGGAGTTGATCGACGCCGGGGTCGTGCGCTGGATGACTAGGTACGAGCCCTGCGGCGGCTTCACCTCGAGCGTGAACGTCTTGTTGGTGCCGACGACGATCGAAGTGTTAGCGGGCGCCGTGAAGTCGATGCCGATCTCGAGCAATTCGCCGGGCTCAAGCAGGTTGTCGTTGTCGCCC
>JBBQVO010000094.1:0-12598 GCA_038211505.1 Dehalococcoidia bacterium
TTCGTTATTGCAACCGATTCAACGCAATAGAGCGCGCACACAACGGGCTCGTCGCGATTACACAGCCCCCCGCGCGGGCTGGAAAGCCCACGCTACATGTGATGTGGTTGTAGCCAGCATCTTGATCGTGGCGAAGTTCGAGGGCGCGCGCCGCGCATGGCCGCGCGTCTACTCGCCAGCGCTCGACGCTGCTGCCGCGCGACGCGTGATCGTGAGCGGCGACCACTCGGCCATCACGCCCTGGCCGTGGCAGGAGACGCTCTGGCCTGCGACGATGTCCTTCTCCGTCATGATGCCCAGCGCCGCGAGGAACGACTGCATCTTCGGCACGTTGACCTCGCGGTTGACGAGATCGTCGTCGACGTAGAAGCGCAACTCGGCCGCGCCCTGGTCGTAGACGATGCGGTAGCGGTGCGTCTGCTGCTCGCCCTTCGGCAGCGGCTGCTCCTTGAAGAGCGCGAAGTACTTCGTCGCCTCGCCCTCCGGCACACTCGATCCCGGAAACGGCAACCGCGCGTACACCGTCGCGAAGCATTCGTTCGAGACGAAGAAGTCGATGGCGATGCCGGTCGAGAAGTCGAGCATGTTGAACGAGACGAAGCCGTCGTAGAAGTCGTTCGCCACGCCGTTCATCTTCTGCGCGCGGATGTCGAGCTCGACGGAGATCTCGCCACCGGCCGGCACCTCGAACGTGTCGCGCGAGTAGTACATGTGCTTGGCGTTATCGAAGAACTGGATGGCGCCGTTTCCGCGCGTCAGCGGCATGACGCCGACGCGCAGCCGCCCGTTCTGCACGATCGGCACGGCGTCGGGCTCGCGGAACTCCCAGCCGGCGATGCCACCGATGATCCACTTCGAATCCGGCTTCAGCATGTCGGCGAAGTCGCCGTACACGATCGTCTCGGCCCCGCGCTCAGTCTCAGTCGTCATGCATGCTCCTATGGATGTCTACGAGATGATCCGCGATTCGGATCATGCGCGAACCGCCGCGACCAAAGGGATGGCCAGGCGATCCAACCTCCAACATCCAACCTCTAACATCGGCTAGAGACGCCGACGCAACATCGATATGCGACGCGACGCCGGCCGCTACCGCCCGCGCGAATCGTGATCGTGCTCGTCCTCGTCTTCGTCGTCGGCCGCGGTCGCGCGGGGGACGAGCGGCGTCGGCCGATCTTCGTCCTTGCGGCGGGCGCGCGGCGGAAGCGCGTCGATCGTCTTGCGCAGGCGCTCGATGTTCTCCGCCCCCTCGACGGCAACGACGACGACGTTCGTGTCGCGCAGCGCCTGCAGCTCGACCGACGAGATCGCCGCATCGACGCGCGTCATCAGCGGCTTGCGCGTCATGCCGAAGATGCGGCGCAGGTCGATCTGCCGGCGCACTGTCAGCGGCCGTTCGATCGTGCCGACGTCGATCGCGTCAAGCTGAAACGACTCCAGTGTGCGCACTTCGTTGTCGGTGAGGTCCGCCGGCAGCGAGATCACGTAGCCGACGTTCTCCTCCAGCAACGCAGTCGCCGATGCGCTATCGGGATCGAAGACGACGAAGTCGAAGCCACCGTCCTTGTACTCGCTGGCCTCGTTGTCGACGCGCCCGGCGATCACGGCGCCGGCGATCGCGTCGCCGATGCCTTTGCCGGTGCTGGCGGCGACGGGCTTCGCCGCGCTGCCGACGATGACGACGTCTGCGCCGCGCTTCGCCGCTTCGGTCGCCGCGCCCGCGTCGGCGGCGATGCCGGCGAGCACCATCGTGGCGCTGCCGGCCGACTTGTGCGCCCCGAAGCCGATCGCCATCGGCGCGCTCCGCGTCACACTACGAATCTTGTCTGAAAGCTTGCTCACGCGTTCTCCTGCGCTGGTTGTCCAAATCGAGGTGCTATCAGCACAGCGTACCGGCCCCGCACCGACACCGGAACGGCGGCTTCACGCGCCCGATGCGTGGCCAAGGAACGCGGCCGCAGCCGGGCATGGTGAGACGGCGCCAATGGACAAAATGCGTTCATCGCGAAAACAGGTACAAGATGTACCTGTTTTTCTCTTGACACATTGTGCCCCGAAGTGAGATGTTACGCGCCAGTCACGGCAATCCCGCACTTCCGCTGATCGCCGTCGAAGATCGTGTGTCCGTCCGAGCCGGGGGCTCGGCGTAAGTTCGCCGCGAGCGCACGCGTGCCGGCGATACGGGGGAATTATGCGCGTCGTCCTACTAGCTGCCGCGCTCTTTTCGTTCGTCTTGGCCATCGTATTTGGCGATACGCCGCCTACGAAGGCCGCGGTGTCGCCACCGAACATCTCGGGTGCCGATGCTTCTTCGTTAAGCGGCACGGGACAGGCGATATCGGTTTCGAACGACTCGATTTTTCTCAACGTGCCTTCGCACGTCGGGGTGAATTGGCTAAGCACCTCCGGCGTGTTCAACGATCACGTAAATCGTTTGGGCGGGGGCAGTTATTTCGGCTGCCTCGATAATGCAAAAATCGGCGTTGAACAGCTTAACGTGTCTCCTCAAGAGTTGGTATTCACTCTAAAGACCCCTGACAGTTTCGCCGGACAAGATCCTGCGGACTTGGGTCAAACTTATAAGACAGGTCCGCTGACGCGAAACGTGGATCGAATGATTCACGCGAAACTGAGGCAAGATGGCCCTTTCCGCGTAGTCGTGAGTTGGGAAGACCTTAGATGGAAGGGCGCGCTCCCGGCGCCAACACCTGACTCCCCATCTGGGGCGTACGCGTGGGACGACTGTGTAATGGAGGTAACGGCCTCGCCCGCCGCGTACCAGCTTCCTTGGCCGGTGAACGAAGAGTGGGCGATGACCAGCCCGCCGGATCATGCGCTCCCGGGGCAAGGGGCGATGGACTTCGCGGCGTTTCAAGCAGCCGCAGATCCGATCAGCTGTACTAGTTCGCAGGCAAAGCCAACAGTCGATACGGTCCATTGGATACGGCCGATTGCGAACGGAATGGTCACCAAACTGATTCCGAACGAGGTTATCGAGATAACGCACGATGACGGACATACATCGGGCTACTACCACATCGCCAACATCCAAGTTGGACTCCATGATAGGGTCAACATCTTCACGAATCTAGGGCATCCATCATCGTGCGGCGGTATAGCAACAGCCGCGCACATACACTTCTATCTGTTGGACGTCACCACGCGTGGACGAACGTTCGGCGGATGGATCGTGGGGACCGGCTCGGACAATTGTCTTCATCTCGGGTCAAGCCCAGTTTGTGGTGGCAGCAGAGTTAAGAACTATGGGGTGTTGGACACAGGTTCGCTCACGGCCACGCGCGTTCTCGACCAAACCTATCGCATGCAGACTGGCGACCGCGTAAAATCGTCACTTCAAGTGAATCTCCTAAATGGGGTCACCCATTTCCTACACTTCTTCCTTGGCCCCTTCTTCAGCGATGTTGATCTCAACATAACCCGCCCAGACGGCTCCGCCGTCTCGCCGTCGGACGCCGATGTCCGTTACGACAAGACAACGAACTCTGTTGAGATCCAGCTCGATGACGCTCCCGGTGGCGAATGGCAATACGAGATCGTCGCCAACGAACTCGAACCGGGCGGCGAGGATATTGCCCTGACGGTGGACGACGATTCGTTCGCGGTCAAGGTTCCGGACACGACGCCGCCGATGACGTCGATTGCGCTCGATCCCACCGCACCAAATGGTGCGCGTGGCTGGTACACCTCCGATGTTAGCGCGACTCTTTCCGCCGTGGATCCGGACCCGGGCGACGGCAGCACGGCATCGGGTGTTGCGTCGACCTTTTACCAGGTGAATGGGGGAGGGTGGCAGGTCTACGATGTCGCACACCCCTTCGTCGTCTCAACAGAGAGCCTCGATAACAAGGTTGAGTACTACTCCGTCGACAACGCCGACAACATCGAGTCCACGCACGAGTTTCACTTCCATCTCGACAAGACGAAGCCGGACGTGAACATCACCGCCGGCGGGCTCGATGGGTTGTCGTGGGATCAGGCGCATCTGCAGCACGGTGTGCTGACGAACACCGGGACGCTCGCGCTGACCGGCAACGCGACGGACAACCTGTGTCTCTGGGAAGTGCGGACGGTCGACGTCGACAGCGGCCTGACGACTTCGTCGCAGCAGCCGCTGAACCCCAACGTCTTCCCGCCGCCGCCGCCGAACTCGCTTTCGTACGCCCTGAACGTGCCGCTGCACACCGGCATCAACACGATCGACGTGACCGCGGAAGATTGCGCCGGTTGGACGAAGGCGCTGCGGATCCAGGTCGTCTACGTCGTGCCGGGGCCCTTCGCCCCCGAGGGCAAAGGCTTCTGGTACAACGCCGTCAAGACGCGCAAGTACACGCCGGCGCAGTTCCAGACGCTGCTGGATTACACGAACGTCGCCTCGGACGTCTGGGGCAGCGACACGGCGCGCAACCGCTACGGATTGCTGACGCTGGCGCACGCGCGCGACCTGCTGAACTACAGCGCCACGAACCCCGATATGGAGTACAAGATGGAGGCGCACCTGCTGGCCGACTGGCTTGATCTGGTGAGCGGCCGCCTCGCCGTCAAGCGGCCGGTCAACGTCTCGAAGGTCGGCGGCTGGCCGATCGTGATGGACGACATCGGCGGCAACCCGCTGACATTCGCCTACAAGGTGATGCTGGAGATCGAGGAGAAGGCGCAACCGGCCAAGGCGCCGTTCGCCATCAACTCCGTGGCGAAGGATCTGGCGGAAGCGCTGAACAGCGGCACGATCATCCTGCGGTAGCCGTGGACACCGGATCGGGGCAGGCGCCCCGATCCGGCGTCGCGGCAGCTTCGAGCAATCCACTCACGAGCTGCTCGAGCATCCGCCGTCCCTCTGCGGGCTCGGGTGGGCCGGATCAAGGGGCATCACCCGATCGTTGAAACCCCGGCGGATGACCGATATACTGGGTAAGCGCTGTACAAATTAACGCTGTATCTACCGGCGCACGCGCGCCGGGTGAGATGAAAAGGAGACCGCAGATGGTCCAGGAAACTGAAATCGAAGCCGGATCCGTCGTCACTATCTCGGAGAAGGCGGCAGAGAAGGCCGTCGCGCTGCTCAAGGATCGCGGCATCGAGGATGGCGCCCTGCGCGTCTTCGTGGTCGGCGGCGGCTGCTCGGGCTACCAGTACGGCATGGCGATCGCCCAGGGCCGCGAAGAAGGCGACATCATCATCGAGCACGGCGGCGTGACGGTGCTCGTCGACCCGGAGAGCGCGCCGCTGATGAAGGGCGCCGAGATCGATTATGTCGACGACCTGATGAAGTCCGGCTTCACGATCTTCAACCCGAATGCCGTCAAGAGCTGCGCCTGCGGCTCCAGCTTCCAGACGTCCGAGGGCGGCGGCCAGGCGAAGAGCTGCTGCTAAGCCGCGCGCACCGAAGCGATATGAAGAAGAGGCCTCGATCGTCGAGGCCTCTTTGTTTTGTTTGTGAGAGCATCGCGGTTGTCGGTCTTGGTGGTTGCCTCGGTTGGCGGGACTGCATTCGTCGCGCTAACGGAGAGATTCCTCGGCTGCGCTCGGAATGACAGTCGGCCCGCGTACTCCGAATTGTACCGACGCTCCTCCGCCAGCGAGAGCCCACCGACAATACCAAGAGACGCCGCCGTGCGCTATCCGCTATCCACTCAGACGCTATTCCTCTTGTTGTTCCGGGCGGTAGAGGTCGTAGTTGGCGGTCTGGGCGGCGGTGGCGCCTTCGTGGGCGGCGGTGACGATCTGGTGCGAGAAAAGCTTCGTCAGATCGCCGGCGGCGTAGACGAGCGGGACGTTGGTGTGCTGATCGACGTCCGTCTTCACGAAACCTTCCTCGAGCTCGACGCCGAGTTGCTCGGCAAGCGCCGTGTTCGGCTTCATGCCTTGCTGGCTCATGATGATCTCTGTCGCGACGTGATCGCCGCCCGCGAGCTGGATCTCGCTGACGACGCCGCGCTCGCTGACGACGCGCGCGATCGCACCTTCGATGATCGGGATGCCGGCGTGCACGAGACGCGCGCGAGCGCTGACGCTGAGCTGCGATTCGCTATGCGATGCGTCGGTGAGAAACGTCAGCTGGTCGGTGAAGTTCAGCAGTTGCATGCACGTCGTTGCCGCGCTGTCATCGGCGCCGACGACGGCGACGCGCTTGCCGCGCATCTTGTAGCCGTCGCAGGTGATGCACCAGAAGACCGACGTGCCGACGCACGACTCGATATCGGCGATCGGCGGGAAGACATCGACGACGCCCGTCGCGAGCATGATCGTCCGGCCGCGGATGCTCGTGCCATCGCCGATCGTCGCGACGAACTGCTCGCCGTCGCGCCGCAGATCGCAAACGCGATCGTCGACGAAGTGCGCGCCGTAGCGTCGTGCTTGCTGCTGGCCGAGCGCGCGCAGCTCGCGGGCGGCGATGCCATCCGGGAAGCCGAGGTAGTTCTCGTTGTGCTCGCTCGTCGTCGAGCGCCCTTCGCCGTCGTCGATCACGACGGCGGTGCGGTTGTAGCGTCCGAGATAGATCGCGGCCGTTAGCCCCGCCGGCCCGCCGCCGACGATCACGCAGTCGTACAGCGACTTCCGATCGTCATCGAGAGACGGCGGCGCGCCCGCTTCGGCGAGCGGCGTCGCCTCCGGCACGGTCAGATCCTGATCGGGGTAGGGCGTATCGCGCGGTGGCACAGTCTCCGTCGTCATGCCAGCACTATCGCCGAGAACGCATGCACGGCGCGGCGAGACAACACGCCTGCGGCTATCAGCTTGGTGACATCAGAGAGGAAAGAGGAACCATGCATGGATTGCGCGGATGGGCGCGGTCTCGAGGTCGTAGGGACGTACCTTTAGGTCCGTCCGCCTCGGTCGACACAGACGGCACCGACTGGAGACGGGACGCGGACGAGATCCGTCGGTGCGTACCCGTCGCTGGCGACGCACTGCTGTCGCCGCCCGACGACGGACGGAGCTAAAGCTGCGTCCCTACGATCTTGACCGCGCGCCTGCTGCCCGTCCGAGAAATCTGCATCGCCCTCACGAGTCGCGAGCCAGGGTGGTTCCCCTTCTTCTCCGTCCGTGTAATCCGCGAAATCCGTGGTTGCCTTCCTGGTCGCTCAAGCGGGAGGGGTGCCGAGGATGCCGGCGTCGCGGAGGGCGACGATCGCGTCTTCGGTGTAGCCGAGCTCGTGTAGCACGTCGTCCGTGTGCTCGCCAAGCGTCGGCGATGCGCCTTGCGCGCGCAACGGCGTCTCGCTCATTTGCAGCATCGGCCCTGCCATGCGCACCGGCCCCATCAGCGGGTGATCGACGCTGACGATCATGTCGTTCTCGAGCACCTGCGGATCGTCGAGCAGCTCCTCGGTGTAGCGCAGCGGCCCCGCCGGCACGGCGGCTTTGTCGAGCAGCGTTAGCCACTCTTCCGTCGTCTTGCTGCGGAACAGCGCTTCCGCTTGTTCGACGAGCGCTTTGCAGAAGCTGATCACCTCAGCGTCGCTGTAATCGACCTCGTCCGGGCGCTTGCCGACACGCCAGTCGACCATGCCCGTCGCATCAAGCAGCTTCTTGCGCAGCGGCGTGCTCAGACAGCCGACGGCGACGAAACCGTCGCTGGTCTGGAAGACGCGAGAGTAGACGTTGCCGAACGCCGGCCGCACGCCGTTGATCACGTCGAGCTGCTCCTTGTAGGTGCTGCCGGCGTGCCGCAACTCGTTGATCTTGCCGAGCGCGGTCTCGCGCGGCTCCGTATCGACGGCCTCGATCGACATCAGCCGCGTGTTCTGAATGCCGAGCGCGCTGCCCATCAGCGTCGTGCTGATGCACTGGCCGCGGCCGCTGCGCTCGCGCGAGTACAGCGCCGCGCAAATGCCCCAGGCGATAGCGATGCCCGTCGAGAGGTCGGCAGACGGCAGCGCATTGATCATCGGCACGCCGCTCTCTTCGCGACGCCCCTCGACCGACATCAGGCCGGTGATCGCTTGAGCGATGATGTCGTAGCCGGGGCGATGCGAGTACGGCCCCTTGCGGCCGAACGCCGTGTTATCGCAGTAGATGAGGCGCGGATTCGTCGCCGAGAGCGTCGCGTAGTCGATGCCGAGCTTCGCCGCGACATCGGGGCGAAAGTTGATGATCACGACGTCGGTCTTCGCGGCCAGCTTCTGGATGATCTCGCGGCCTTCCGGCGCATTGAGATCGATCGCGACGCCGCGCTTGCCGCGGTTGAGCGAGATGTAGCCGCGGCCCTCCCGTAGCCCCAGCGGCTGAAAACCGCGCCACGGATCGCCGGCCGGCGCTTCCACCTTGATCACCTCGGCACCCATATCCGACAGCAGCATGCCGCCGAACGGCGCCGCGATGATCTCCGAGAACTCGAGGATCTTGATGCCGGCCAGCGGCCCCGGATGTTCGTTCGCGTTCATCGCACCTCTCGATTCTTCCGGAGTGAACCACAGAGTACACGGATCGCGGGGCGAGACGGCAGATCAACGAGCACAGCCACTATGGAAGCTCTTTCGATGCTCCGATGGAGACCCGCGTCGGCGGCGCCGTCAAGCCCAGCCCGTCGGTTCAGCAGGCGTTCGTGTACGCTGGCCACGCCCCCGCACATCAATCCGCATCGGAGACCCACATGCATCATCTCAAAGCTCGCCTGGGCTGGGCGCTCGCCGGCGCCCTGGCCATCGTTCTCGTCCTCGCGGTCGGCCGTGTGGCGCTCGCCGGACCGCTCGACCCGCCCGGGCCGGTGGCGTCGACGATGCGGACGGTCGATGAGCTGCTGCCGTCGTGGGGCAAGACGCTGACGTCGACGGGCGGCTGCAACTCGCAGCGGTTCACGTGCGTCATGTCGAACACGGCGGTGCTCGATCACGAGACGGGCGTCGTCTGGCAACGCGTGCCAAGCGCCGGATCGATCGACTTCCTCACGGCGGATCAAAACTGCCGCGAAGCGAACATCGGCGGACGCTACGGCTGGCGGCTGCCGACCCTCGCCGAGCTGCTGTCGCTCGACGACGACACGACGGCCGACAGTCTGCCGCCCGGGCATCCGTTCACGAATACGCCGGACACCTACCTCTGGAGCCAGACCGCCGACGGCACCGATGCGCAGCGCGTGCAAACGATGACGTTTCTCCTGGACGGCGGTGGCTTCAGCGTGATCGCGCGGGCGCGATTCGGATTCAATGCCGCGGACAACGCGCGGTCCTGGTGCGTCCGGGGTCCCAGCGATGCAAGCGCGCAACAACCGGCCGAGCAGCCTGCGTGGTCGCGGGCGCTGCCGGCGACCGGCGGATGCAACTCCGCCCGATTCACATGCGAATTCCCGACTGGTGCAAACCCAACCGGTGAAGCCGTACTCGACCACGAGACCGGGCTCGTCTGGGAGCGCACGGCGCGCAGCATCACCGTTACCAACTGGACTGCTGCGAATGACGCATGCTCTCTGGCAACGACGGGCGGACGGCGCGGATGGCGCTTGCCGACGATTCCAGAGGCGATGAGCCTGGCGGATGTGGGCGGCGGGCTGCCGGCAGGCAGTCCGTTCCTCAACGTCAGCAACAGCACCAATTATTTCTCGAGCTCCTCTCTGAGCGCTACGGGTGGCTATACGTTCAGCCTCGCTCCCACATTGGGTAACGTGACCAAGACGACGAACACAGGAATCGCGATCTGGTGTGTGCGCGGCGCCGGCGGCGATGATCCTGCGTGAGGTGCAACGGCGTCGATCGCATCCGTGCGTGCGGTGTTAGACTTGTGATGAACAACGAGTGCCGAGAGGATCGCGAACATGGTCGCTGAAAAAGCTCCGTGTACAGGTCGGCCCGCACGCAAACAGCCGGCAACATCGACGCGTCGCACGTCGTCTCGCACGACTCAGGAAGACCGCGAGGACGTCGCATTGATGCAAAAGGCCGAACGTGAGCACCGAGCCGGAAAAGGCGCGCCCATCGAAGCCGTCTTCGCCGACGTACAACGTCGTCGCAGCGAACGCGAAAAGGCTGTCGCGAGAGCTCCTCGAAGCGGCCGACGCGGGACGCAAGACGAATCGAGCGTGACATAGCCGGTCTCTCAGTTTCACCACGACCTTCCGCATCAAAACACCTCGAATCGAACATCTATCGCTTGCGCTGCGGCAACTGGCGCGTAGTCTACAGAGTCATTGACGACGAATTGGTCGTCATTATCGGCGCGATCCGGCGGCGTAACGAGAACACGTATCGCCGTGTGCGTGAGCTATTCGGATAAGGCAGGATCATGCCCGACTACGATCTGATCATCCGCAACGGCAACATCATCGACGGCACGGGGGCCGCCGCGCAAGGCGGCGATATCGCGATCAGCGGCGATCGGATCGATGCGGTCGGCGCGGTGAGCGGCACGGCGGCGGTGGAGATCGATGCGGGTGGAATGACGGTCGCCCCGGGGTTTATCGACGTGCACGCGCATGATGATGCGGCGGTGGTGCGCGATCCACGGGTTGACTTCAAGATCATGCAGGGCGTGACGACGGATGTCGTCGGCAACTGCGGCGCCGGCGTCGCGCCCGCGAACGAGGCCTTCCGCAAGAACTTCGAGGCGGCGTTCAGCCCGATCCTGGGCGAGTCATCGCTGCCATGGTCGACCACGGCAGAGTACTTCGACGCCGTCGATGCGGCGCATCCGGCGTGCAACGTCGCGGCGTACGTGCCGCACGGCGTCCTGCGATTCAACGTCATGGGCAGCGCCAAGGGCGAGCCGCCGCCGTCCGAGATGGCCGAGATGCAGCGCCTGCTCGACGAAGGCATGCGCGCCGGCGCCATCGGACTCTCGACCGGCCTCGTTTATGTGCCGGGCGCCTACGCGAAGACGGAAGAGCTGATCGAACTGGCGAAGACGTCGGCGAAGTACGGTGGCATCTACACGAGCCACATCCGCAACGAGAGCGACGGGCTGCTGCAGGCCGTCGAAGAAGCGATCACGATCGGCGAACAGTCGGGCTGTCCGGTGCAGATCTCGCACCACAAAGCCGGCGGCCGGAACGCCTACGGGATGACGAAGCAGTCGCTGCCCTTCATCGCGGCGGCACGCGCGCGTGGCGTCGATGTGACGATCGACGTCTACCCGTACGTCGCGTCGTCGTCGTCGCTGGCCGCGATGTTCCGTCTCGGCCGCGAGCGCGCGTTCGAGGAGACGCCGGCGATCATCGCCAGCGTCAAGTACAACAAGGAGAAGTACGAAGGGAAGTACATCTCCGACATTGCGGCCGAACTCGATCTGCCCATCGGCGACGCCATCCGCAAAGTGCTCGCCGACGAAGAGAATACACCGAGCGTGATCATGTTCGGAATGGACGAGGCAGATGTCTCGCGCGTCGTCGCCGACGACCACTGCATGCTCGGCTCCGACGGTCTGCCGTCCGAGGGCAAGCCGCACCCGCGGCTTTACGGCACGATGGCCCGCGCGCTACAGAAGTACGTCCGCGAAGACGGCCTGATGCCGCTCGAGGAAGCCGTCCGCAAGATGACATCGTTGCCGGCGAAGAAGCACCGGCTGCACCAGCGCGGTGTGCTGCACCCCGGCTGGTTCGCCGACATCGTCGTCTTCGATCAGGCAACAATCGAGGACGTCGCGACGTACGCCGAGCCGCGGCAGTACCCGCGCGGCATCGAGCACGTGATCGTCAACGGCAAGATCGCCGTCGAAGGCGGCACGCAGACCGACGCGGGCGCCGGCCGGATGCTCCGGCGAGGTGAGAGGTGAGACGGTATTGTGACCGCGGTCCGCGTGTCCGTCCAACCTCCAACATCTAACATCCAACATCGCCATCAATCACCCGCGATGTCGTTTGACGACACCGCACATCGACGACACATACAGCGAGAGAGACAGCACCATGGACGTGCTCTAGATCGATACGCAGGTGCGGCGTAACGCCGGCGCGGCGGCGCAGCCGACGGACTTCGGCAGCGTCCACTGGGCGTCGCACGAAGGCGATCCGCCCGGCGCCGAGATGACGGTCGGCGTCGCGATCTTCGACGCCGGCAAGAGCAACGCCGAACACATCCACCCGAACTGCGAGGAGGTTGTCTACGTGCTCGACGGCGAGGTCGAGCACACGCTGGGCGACCAGAAGACGACGCTGCGCGCCGGCGACCTGATCGTCGTGCCGCGCGATGTGCCGCATCGTCTCATCAACCGCACCTCGGCGCCCGTCCGCGCCTACATCGTCTTCTCGTCGCCGGATCGTCAATTCAAGCCGACAGGGCGCGAGTAACTCCGGCGCTGACCACTGGGTCGAACGCGCCAGGGATGTCGCCGCCGAAGAGTGTCTGCGCACGACGACGGGCGGCCACATGGGGCCGCCCCTACACCAAGGTCCGCCCGTACAACAACGACTTCTACATCCGACCCAACCAAACCTCTGTGTCTCTGCGCCTCTGTGGTGAATCCCGCCCTCCCCTATACTCGACGATATGCGGTTCGATACGATCGCCGTCTCGCGCGAAGGCGCCGTCGCCACCATCAAAATGACGCGCGCGTCGACGGGCAACCCGGTCGACGCGCAGTTCGTCGATGATCTTGATCGCGCCGCGGCGACGATCCACGACGACCGCGACGTGCACGTCGTGCTGCT
>JBBQVO010000095.1:0-12572 GCA_038211505.1 Dehalococcoidia bacterium
CGTTATCGATCAGATCCTGCTCGGAGATGATCGGCGCGTCCATGAGCTCGTCGGGCACGAGGCCGCGTACTCTCGGCGCGGGCGCGGGCGGCGCCACCGGTTCGAGCACGCGCGTCGCGCCGGGACCGTCGGCAACGCGCGTTCGATACAGCGCACCGTCGGCGCTGGCGATGATCTGCGTCTCCTCGTTCGCATCCATGCCGAGCACGTCGAGCGTCGAATCGCCAACGCGGATCTCGTCGCCAGGGCGCAGCGTGGTCACGGCGGCGATCTTCGCGCCGTTGACGAGCGTGCCGTTCTGGCTGCCGAGGTCCTCGATCGTCGCGACGTCACCTTCGACGTGAAGGCGCGCATGCATGCGCGACACCTTCGAGTCCTGCAGCACGATGTCGCACGTGCCCGCGCGGCCGATCGTCGTCTCGCCGCTCTCGAGCTCGACCTCGGCGTGCGCGCCCGCTGGATCGGCCGTGCGGAGCGCGAATTTGGACGTGATGCCTGACGTCATGATTGCACCCTCTCTCGGCGCGAGTAACCGTTCATGCTCGTCCCTTCACCCGTTGCTCGTCCGCCATTCGCGGACGCGAATGCTGCGCCGCTCTCGGTGTGCTCGCGACGATGCCTAGCCATTCGCGTCGGCGTCCTCATAGCTGATCCGGCAAGATACGTCACCGATGCCATCCCCGTTCGAGTCAACGCCATAGAATTCGTTTTGCGACACCGTTGCTCTATTCGAATTGAGAAACTTGAAATTTGTAACGATGTTCGAGCTGACGACGTGGTTCTCTGGGCCGATGTTGACCCGCGCCCACGAGAAGGTGAACGTCGGGTAGCTGAACGTCTGGTCGGCGACTAAATTACCGCCGGACTCGACGATGTTGACGGTATCGCCGCTCGTGATGAACCCGTCGGACGGATCGGTTGTCACCCACGTCAATGTGAAGCTGGTATTAGAAATGTCGTTGACGGCGAGACCGAAGCCGCAGTCGTTGAACTTCGAGATGAACCGTATGTCCCACTGTCCCTCGGCAATGCTGTTCGGCGGTGCGGAGGCGATCTGCGTGGCCACGACGGATGTGGACGATGCGTCGGCGGCAGCGGTGCCGCTCGGCGTCGGCGTGCCGCGCGTGGCGGTGCGGCTGACCGACGCGGCGGCGGTCGAGGTGCGGTCAGCGGCGACGACGGACTTGCTGCCGCCATCGTGGCTGAAGTGGAGGATCAACCCGACCAGTACGGCGATGACGACGGCGGCCGCTGCCCCGACCACCGCGAACAGCGTGCGATGATCGTCGGCGCGGCCGCCAGTAGTCGGCGGGTAACTGCTTCTCGGCGGCGCGCCGCCACCCGATGACGGCAGCAGTTCCGTCCGCGCCGGCGCGACCGGCGCATGTGACGCCGCCAAGCGTGTCGCGTCAGCGGACGTCTGAGCAGCGCTGGCGCCGCCGCCGCCCGCGAGCCGCGTTGCGTCGTCGGCCGCGGCGATCTCTGTCGCGCCGCCGTCGGCGGCGGAGATGCGCAGCACCGATGTCGCGTCGCTCATCCAGGAGTCGGTCTTCGCTTCGCTCATGCTGCGCCGAACGACTTCACACGCGGCGAGAAACTCCGAGACGTGCTGGTAGCGTGCGTCGGGCGACTTTTGCATGCAACGCTCGATGACAGCCACGAGCTGCTGCGGCACGCCTTTCAGCAGTTCGAGCGGCGGCGGCGTATCTTCGTGCATGCGCATCACGCCGGTTGGCGTCGCCGCGTGGAACGGCGGCTGGCCGGCGAGCATGTGGAACAGCGTCACGCCAAGCGAGTAGATGTCCGAGCGCGTATCGGCGTGTCCGAGGAACTGCTCCGGCGAGGCGTAGGTCATCGTGCCGATGAAGAGCCCCGTCGTCGTGACACCGGCGACGGTGTTGAGGCGCGCGATCCCGAAATCCAGCACCTTGACGGCGTTATCGGGCGTGATGATGATGTTGTCCGGCTTGATATCGCGGTGGACGACGCCGCGCCCCTCCGCCTCATCGAGAGCGAGGGCGACCTGCACGGCGATGGCGAGCGCGTGGACGGGCGGCATCGGCCCCGCGCGCATGATGTCGGAGAGTTTCTGGCCCTCGACGAACTCCGTGACCATGAAGTACTGGCCGCGCTCCGAGCCGAAATCGAGGATGCGCACGACGTAGGGTGAGCCGAGCAGCGACGCGATATGCGCCTCGCGCCGGAAGCGCTCGACGAACGCCGCGCTCTCCTGCAGGTGCGGATGGACGGTCTTGACGGCGACGACAACCTTCGACCGGCGATCGATCGCACGGTAGACGGTGCCCATGCCGCCGGCCCCGATGACCTCGAGCAGGTCGTAGTGCGAGAGGCGCTGCTTCCGCCCGCGCCCGGACCGCTGATCCGCCACCGCTCCCGCCTCTCCTGCTTGGCGTGACCCGAACCGCGGCGTTCGCGGGCCGAGACGGCGCCGATGCATCACCGATGCTCGAATACGGCGATTATCCGCTTAGACGCTCATATATACAATGCTGAGACTGCAAGATGATTGACGCGCGGCGAGGCGGAAGTGCCACGAGCCTGTGAGAAATCGTCGTTTCGTCAAGCTGGCCAGACGGCAGGTTGGAGATCGTCAGCGTTACGCCACGTATACTCGACGACGAGTTGCCGCGTGTGTTTCGCGCTCGCCGCCAGCACGGCGCGCGGTGGGAGGAAGCATGAGCAGAAGAAACATCGTCTGGATGGAGCAGGGGCGCTTTCGGGCCGCCGCATTGCCGGATTCAGGCGCGGCGGTGATCGGGCGGACGAGCGGCGTCGACGTCGTGATCGCTGACGACACCGTGTCACGCAAACACGCCTCGATTACGTCAGACGGCGCCGAGGCGGCGATCGAGAATCTCAGCACGACGAACACGACGCTGGTCAACGGCGCGCCGGTGAAGGCGCGGACGGTGTTGCACGATGGCGATCTGATTCGCCTGGGCAACGCCAGCGCCACGTTTCACGACCTGGCGTCGGCCGACAAGATCGCCGATCTGGCGTGCAGCCATTGCGCGCGGCCGAATCCAACAGGCCGGACGGAATGCTGGTTCTGCGGCACGTCGCTGGTGAATGCGCCGACAGTGCGCGTCGCCCGCATGCTCGCGCGCTGCCGCATCGTCGCCGCCGATGGCGCGCGCTTCGATCTGTTCGATGGCGATGCGCTGTTGCTGCCAGCGGGCGGTAAGCCGCAGCCGTCACCTGGCGAGGCGATGAAGGATCACGACGATCTGGCGATCGCCGCGCGCGACGCTGGCATCCATCTCGTGCCCGGCGCTAAGGGCGGAGCCGCGAGAGTCAACGCCGTCGATACGACGGCCGCCACGCAGCTGTCGTCCGGCGACGAATTCGATACCGGCGACCACCAGCTTCTCATCCTGGCCCGCTAAGCGAACGAGACGCGCGGCTCCGGGCATGAGCGCCTGGACGGATATCTCGTGTACACAGATGCGCTGGGCGATTCCGCGTCGCGGCGGCCTTCGCTACACTCGCAGCATGATCAAGAAGGTGCATCACGTCGGCATCGTTGTCCGCGATATGGAGCAGGCGATGACGATGTACCGGGACGTGCTCGGTCTGCGCGTCCACAAACTTGAGACCATCGAAGAGCAAGGCGTACTCGCCGCCCTGTTGACGCTCGGAGACAGCGAGATCGAACTGCTACAGCCGATCGTCGCCGACAACGGCGTCGCTCGCTATCTCGAGCGCAAGGGTGAAGGTCTCCACCACATCTGCTTCCAGGTTGACGATGTCGAGCGCGATCTCTCGGCGCTGAAGGATCGCGGCACGGAGATGATCGACCAGACGACGCGCGTCGGGCTCGCCGGCCGCATCTGCTTCCTGCATCCGAATGCCATGGACGGCGCGCTGATCGAGCTCTGCCAGCCGCTCGATGAGTACGCCGGCGCTGCCGAGGTGTCGCATGCCTGATCTGACGCTCGATCACGTCGTGATCGCCGTCCGCGATCTCGACGCCGCGACAACGGACTACGAGGCGATCTTCGGGCGCGCCGCCTCCTGGCGCGGCGAGCACCCCAAGTACGGGACGAAGAACACGCTCTTCCGCATCTCCAACACCTACGTCGAACTGCTCGCGCTCGGCGACGGCAAGCAGAAGGAGTGGGGCAAGGCGCTCGCGAAGCATCTCGACGAGCGCGGGGAGGGCGTGTACGCCCTCGCGCTCGGCACGAACGACATTAAGTCGACGGTGAAGGAGATGCGCGCCAACGGGCTGGCGGTCGCGGACGCCGCTGACGGCGACGGAGTCGACCTCGCGTCTGGCATGCGACGCGAATGGCGCAACGCGATGGTCGACGGCAAGTCGACGAACGGCGTGCGGATCTTCTTCATCGAGCATCGCTCGCCGGCCGATGCGCTGCCGCTGGCCGAGCCGATGGGCGACGATGGCGTCGGCGTGCGTCGCATGGATCATGCCGTCGTGCTATCGGCCGACATGGAAGTTTCACGGCGCCTGTGGGGCGACGCGCTCGGCGTTCGGTTGGCGCTGGACCGCACATTCCCCGATCGCAATGCGCGAATCATGTTCTTTCGTCTCGGCGACATCACGATCGAGATCAGCGGCGGCGCCGTGCAGACGGAAGATGGACTCGGCAAGCCGGATCGCTTCTGGGGGCTCGCCTGGGGCGTCGACAGCATCGAGCAGACGTGCGCGCGTCTCAACGCCGCCGGCGTCGAGACGTCGGGCCCGCGGCCGGGTATCAAGCCGGGCACGCTCGTGGCGACGCTGAAGGGCGCGGCATCGCACGGCGTCGCGACATTGCTCATCGAACACACGCCGGAGTCATTTCGCGCCGACGCGCGCGAGGCGCACAGTGGCGCTTTCGACAATACGCCGCAGACGCGCGCGTTCACGGCCAAGGCGCTCGACCACATCGTGATCTCGACACCCGACCTCGATGCGACGTGGCCGAAGTGGTCGAAGACGCTGAACCTCGCGCCGAGCGAAGTTTTCACCCCGGAAGGTCAGCAGTTTCGCCTGGCGAAGCTGCCAGCCGGCAACACGTTCGTCGAGCTGATCCAGCCGCTCAGCGACCAGCATCCGATCGCGCAGGCGATCACCGAGCGCGGTCAGGGCATGTACTCGATCGCCATCGAGGTCGACGATCTCGACGCCGCCGTCGCCGACCTGCGCGTCAAGAACATCATCGTCTCTGATGTCACGTACGGCATCTTTCGCGGCACCCGCATCGCTCGCATCGCCAAATCCGCCACCAACGGCGTACCGATCCAGCTCATCCAACGCTCGTAACGTCATCGACGAAGACGCAAGAAGCAACGTATGCGGCGTAGCACCGATCGCGTACTCGATTGGTGTCACCCAATTGGATTGGATGCTTGTGGATCCGGCCGCGCCCGGACGAGCAGGGAGCCTGCTGTTGTGACTCCGGCGGTCGCCTCAGATGGCGCGGCCGCCGCGGTATGATTTCGCTTGAGGTGATTGATGGCGGACGAGCCTGGGCAGAGGCCGCGCGACGACGACGCACGCACCGACCGTTCGGGCCTACGCGGCGCGTTTACGACGGTGTCGGGCCGACCGATCGCGCCCCTGTACGATGCCGGCGATCTTGCCGCCATCAATGTCGACCGTGACATCGGCGAGCCCGGCACGTATCCGTTCACGCGCGGCATTCACAAGACGGGGTATCGCGGCAAGCCGTGGACGATACGGCTGTTCAGCGGGTTCGGCAGCGTTGAGGAGACGAACCGTCGCTATCGTGACTTGCTGGCAGCCGGCAACAACGGGCTCTCGGTGGCGTTCGATATGCCGACGCTCATGGGCTACGACCACGACGACCCGTGGTCGCAGGGCGAGTTCGGCAGCGGCGGCGTCGCCGTCGATTCGCTCGCCGACGTCGAGATACTCTTCCGCGATCTGCCGCTCGACAAGCTGACGACGTCGATGACGATCAACGGCCCCGCGCCCGTGCTGTACGCGATGTTCGTCGCGGCGGCGGAGAAGCGCGGCATCCCGCGCGCCGCGCTCTCCGGCACGCTGCAGAACGACATTCTCAAAGAGTTCATCTCGCAGAACGAGTTCATCTTCCCGCCGAAGGATTCGGTGCGGCTCGTCGTCGATACGATCGAGTTCGCATCGCGCGAGATGCCGAAGTGGAACCCGATCAGCGTCAGCGGCTACCACATCCGCGAGGCCGGAGCGACCGCCGCGCAGGAGCTGGCATTCACGCTGGCCAACGGCCTCGAGTACGTGCGCTGGGCGCTCGATCGCGGCATGGACATCGACGCCTTCGCGCCGCGCATCAGCTTCTTTTTCAACTGCCACAACGATCTCTTCGAGGAGATCGCGAAGTTTCGCGCCGCGCGGCGCATCTGGGCGCGCGCGATGCGCGAGCAGCTCGGCGCGAAGAATCCGCGATCGTGGCTGATGCGCTTCCACACGCACACCAGCGGCGTCTCGCTGACGAAGCAGCAGCCGGAAGTGAACCTCATCCGCGTCGCCATTCAGGCGCTCGCCGCCGTGCTCGGCGGCACGCAGTCGCTGCACACCGACGGCATGGATGAGGCGCTGGCGTTGCCGAGCGAGAAGGCTGCGACGCTGGCGCTCCGCACACAGCAGGTGATCCTCCACGAGAGCGGCGTCGTCAACACCGTCGACCCGCTCGGCGGCTCCTACTTCGTCGAGCGGCTGACGTCAGACATGGAGGCTGACGCGCTGCGCTATCTGGCGCAGATCGATGCGATGGGCGGCGTCATTCCGGCGATCGAGAGCGGCTTCTTCCACCGCGAGATCGTCGAAGCGTCGACGCGCTTCCAGCGCGAAGTCGAAAGCGGCGAGCGCGTCATCGTCGGCGTCAACGCGTATCAGCAGGAAGGCCTCGACGACGTCCCCATCCTGAAGATGGACATCGAAGGCCGCGCGCGCCACATGGCGCGCCTCCACGCCACGAAGACGGAACGTGATCAGAGCGCGTGGGCGTCAGCTCTCGCCCGCCTCGAGTCCGCAAGCACCGAACGTCGCGAGAATACCATGCCGTACATCATCGACGCAGTGAACGCCGGCGCCACCATCGGCGAGATCTGCGGCATGTGGCGCCGCGTCTTCGGCGAGTACCGGGAAGTTATGGCGGTGTAACTGCGCTTTAGGTTGCCGCCGCGATTCCGGTAGGGGCGACCCGATGTGCCCGCCCGTTTCGTACGGCGACGACGCCCGACGGCGCGTCGCATCCATTGCACGTGGGATGGCCGCCCTCGGCCGTCCATCCGGCGCAGCCGGATCGACGCGACTCACAGTTCGCGACTCCACGACTGATCGCGTGCGACTCGCCCGCTGCCAGCGATAGCGACCTTCGAAACGGGCGGCCGCACGGGGCCGCCCCTACAACGCATTTGCCCGCGCGCAGAGTTTAGGCCGGCACAGCCGCAAACGCCGGATCCGGCGTCAGCGTCACCGGCAGCTTCGCCGGACCGCCGGGGCGCAGGATCTCGGATGCGGCGCCTTCTTCGATGTGCAGCGCCGTGATGCGCGGCAGCAGCGCCTCGATGGCGATGTTGCCTTCAATACGGGCGAGCGGGCCGCCGAGGCAGTAGTGGATGCCCATCCCGAAGCCGATGTGGCGGTTCGGCGCGCGGTCGGCGACGAACTCCTCGGCGCGATCGAACGCCGTCTCATCGTGATTCGCTGACGCAAGCAGCACGAGAATGCGGTTGTTGTTCGGAATCGTCACGCCGGCGACCTCTACGTCGCGCGTGCTGCGGCGGATCGTCGCCGGGAACGGCGGGTAGTAGCGCAGCGTCTCCTCGATGAACGTCGGAATCAAAGCAGGGTTGGCTTTCACCTGCTCAAGCACGCCCGGAAACTCCGATAGCACCCGCGCGGCGTTGACGAGCAACCCCGTCGTCGTCTCGTTGCCGGCGACGAGCAGCACGCGGCAGACGACGAGCAGATCTTCGGTGCTGAGCCGCTCGCCGTTGTCGCCGACGGCGTGCACAAGTTCGCTGAGCAGATTGTCCTCCGGATGCCGACGCAGTTCGTTGAGGCGCTCGCCGAAGTACGCGTCGAACTCTATGTTGATGTCGGCGAGGATCGTGTCGTCTTCGGTGATCAGCGACGTGCCGACGTTCTCGATGATCGCGTCGGACCAACGCTTGAACGTCGCCATGTCGCCGCCCTGCACGCCGAGCATGCCGGCGATCACCATCACCGGTAGCGGATACGCGATGCCGGCGACGAAGTCGGTGCTGCCCGCGGCCACCATGCCGTCGATGAAACGCTCGCAGTTCTCGCGGATTGTCTCACGCTGCAACTCGATCATGCGCGGCGTAAAGGCCTTCGTCAGCAGGCCGCGCATCCGCGTGTGCACCGGCGCGTCGTCGAAGAGGATCGTCGGCGGCCGCGACTCGCCGCGCATCGAGCGTGAGTCGACCATCGACGAGAACGTCTCGGGATCGCGGAGGATGCGCAGCGCGTCCTCATAGCGCGCGACCGCCCAGAACCCCATGCCGCCCGGCAACTCCATGACCGGCGCCGACTTCCGCAGCCCGGCGAACATCGGGAAGGGATCGCCGGAGGCGAAGAGGTTGTCGAAGAATCCTGCCTGTGGCGCCTCCTGAACCATCGTAGGCCTCCGTGGGGCGTTCGTCGTCGGTCGTGGCGTCGGCGCGGCCGGCCGTCACGACCTGCTTCGTGTCCGAGAATTATTTCGCCTGAGGCAAAATAACCGTAACGGCGTGACGGTGTCAACAGTAGGCGTTCGAATGCCGCGAGTCTTCTTTCATCGAGTTCTCGGTTGGACGCCGACCCCCTCTTCCGCGAGCAGGGCGATCCGGTCAATGCTGACGGAATAGACTTAAGATGCTCTTGACAGCGGCCGAAACCGTGATAGCGTAGGACTCACTCCTAGGTGTGGAATCGCGCGTCGCGGGCAATTGACGCCGGCTGACGCGCCTGCGGGATTCAGTCTCGTTCAGGAAGAGGACGTCCGATGAGAACTGGCATGATCTTTGCAGCGATCGTGATTGCGGCACTGGGTTGTGCCGTGTTTCTTCGGGAGGGGCCACCGTCGGCGCAGGCGGCGCCCGGCGACCCGACCGCGGACGCCGAGTACGGGCAGGCGGCGAGCTTCACGTCGAACGCCTGCAACAACGGCGGGCTGAGCGCGAGCAGCATCTGCACGCCCGACGGCATCTACATCGACGCGGCCGGGCGGATGTACATCGCCGACAAGGACAACAATCGGGTGCTGATGTACCCGAACACGGCGAACAACGTCGCCGCGACGAAAGTCTTCGGGCAGAACAACGTCTTCAACGTCAACGCCTGCAACAACGGCGGTATCAGCAAGACGTCGCTCTGTCACCCGACGCGCGTCACCGGCGACGCCGCCGGCAACGTCTGGATCTCCGACAGCGACGAGAATCGCGTGCTGGAGTACGACGATCCGAACGGAAGCTGTGGCACCTGCGGCGACACGATCGCCGATCGCGTCTTCGGCCAGCTCGGGAGCTTCGCCACGGGCGTGCTTAACAACGGCGGCGTCTCCGCCGATAGCCTGAACTATCCGGACGGCATCGCGATCGACGGCTTCGGCAATCTGTACGTATCGGACCGGCTGAACGCCCGCGTGCTGGAGTTCAACGCGCCGCTCGGCAGCTGCGGATCGTGCGACACGACCGCGGACATCGTGTTCGGACAGGGCGGAAGCTTCACGTCGAACACGAAGAACCTCGGCGGTATCAGCGCGAACAGCCTCGACTACACGCTGGGGCTGAACGTCGACGCTTCGAACAACCTCTTCGTCGCGGACGAGCAGAACAACCGCGTGCTCGAGTACGACACGCCCGTCGGATCCTGCGGCACCTGCGACACGACGGCGGACTTCGTATTCGGGCAGCTGGGCAGCTTCGTGACGAACTTCGCCAACAACAACGCGGGGACGAGCGCGACGGCGCTCTTCGTGCCCACAGACGTGCTCGTCGATACCGCCGGCAACGTCTTCATCTCGGAAACCGGCAACGAGCGAGTGACGGTGTACTACCAGCCATTCAGCACAGACACGATCGCCGATGTCGTGTTCGGCCAGGGCGGGAGTTTCACCGCGTCGGGCAACAACAGCATCGGGCTGAATGCCGACAGTCAGGCCGATCCGTGGGATCTGGCGTTCGACAAGGACTGCAACCTGTACGTCGCCGACTACGGCAACAACCGCGGCGTGGAGTACGACGCCCCGCCGCCGAACTGCAAGATTCCGCCGCCGCCGACCGCCACGCCGACTCTCTGCCCGACGACATTCTGCACAGCGACACCAACGGCAACCGACACATCGACACCGAGCGCCACGCCGACGTGCTTCGTGACCGCGACGGGACTCTGTTCCACGCCAACGCCGTGCGTCGCGCCGCCCGGATGCGCATCGGCGACGCCGACACCGACCGACACCGCGACGGCGACAGCGACGTGCGTTGCGAGCGGAGGCGTGCCGTGCGCATCGGTGACGCCGTCGCCGACCTGCACCGCGAGCGTGGGATCGACGTGCGCGACACCGACGCCCACCGATTCAGCGACGCCGACCGACACAGCGACCGCGACGCCGTGCGTACCGGCCGGAGGCGTGCCGTGCGCATCGGCAACGCCGTCGCCGACGAACACCGTGACAGCCGTACCGACGTCGACGGACACACCGACGGCGACGGCGACGTGCAACGCAAGTTCCGGCGCCATCTGCGGATCGCCGACGGCAACGCCGACCTGCAACGCGTCGGCGTCGCCGCCGTTCTGTGCGACAGCGACGCCGACGGACACGCCCACGGCGACACCGACGTGCAATCCCAGCACGGCCGGAGTGATCTGCGGCTCCGTGACGCCGACTGCGAGTGCGACCGACACGCCGACCTCGACGAGCACATCGACACCGTCGCCTACGGCCGTGCCAACATCGACCAATACGCCCACGAGCACGGCGACACAAACGGCCACGGCGACGAGCACCGACACACCGACGGCGTCGCCGACATGCAACGCGAGCTCCGGCGCGATCTGCGGATCGCCGACGGCAACGCCGACCTGCAACGCATCGGCATCGCCGCCGATCTGTGCGACGGCAACACCGACGGACACGCCGACGGCGACACCGACATGCAATCCGAGCACAGCCGGAGTGATCTGCGGATCCGTAACGCCCACAGCGACACCGACATGCGGCCCACCGCCGGCGCTCTGCGGGACAGCCACGCCGACGCCGACGAGCACCGCGACTGCCGTTGCTACGTCGACGAACACGCCGACGCCGACGCCGACGGCGGTGCCGACATCGACGAACACGCCGACGCCAACATTCACATCGACGGCGACTGCCACGCGGACGCCGACGCCCACGCGCACCGCCACGCCCACGCGTACGCCGACGCCGACCCGGACTCCAACACCGACCCGCACGCCAACGGCGACGCGTACGCCGACCGCGACGAGCACGCGCACGCCGACGGCCACAAGCACGCCGACGCTCACGCCAACGCCGCCGGTGCTGACGTGCGGTGGCTTCGCCGTCACGATCTTCGGCACCAACGGCCCTGACATCATCGTCGGGACGGCCGGTAACGATGTGATCGCCGGACTCGGAGGGAATGACACGATCACCGGCGGCGGCGGCAACGACATCATCTGCGGCGGCCCGGGCAACGACGTGATCTCCGGCAACGCCGGCAACGACCGGCTGTTCGGCGATCAGGGCGTCGACATCATCTACGGCGGCGGAGGCTTCGATGCCATCGACGGCGGTCCGGGCGTCGACTTCTGCGACGGCGGCCCGCCTGCGTTCGGTGATACGGCGGTCAACTGCACGTTCGTGGTGAACGTGCCGTAGCGCGAGATCGCTTGGGCCGTGGCGAACCCTGACCGACGGGGAGCCCACAACGATCACAACCGCAGGAATGCCCGGATGGAGGCTCTACGAACCGAACACCAGCGCGCTTGGGCGCGCAGAATGTGTTGCGTCTCGTGTCGCCCGGTCCGGAACCGATCCGTCCTGGGTCTCTCGGCTGGCGTTCCTTCGCTCCTACGTGCGCGCGGATGCTGAATCGCGCACCATGAGTGCGACGCGTTTGGCATGCGTCGCAGGATGCGTCACGCCGGTGGCGCCATGAACGTAGGCCGTGGCCGTGTATCAGTGAGGGTGGTGATGGCGGAAGAGGACGCGAAGCCGGCGCTGGACATGATGAACTACGGCATGTACGTGGTCGGGTCGCGAGGGCCGGCAGGGCTGAACGTCATGGCGGCGCACTGGCTGATGCAGATCTCGTTTTCGCCGCGCATGGTGGCGCTGTCGCTCGAAAATGACGCGCGAACGCTCGCGAATATCCGCGAGGCGCGCGTCTTCTCGGTCAACGTCATGGGCGAAGACAGCCGCGAGCTGATCGCGTCGTTCTTGCAGCCCGCAAATCCGGGCAAGGTGCTCGGCCGTCACCAACAGGCGACTGGCGTCGTCGACAAGCTGGCCGGCGTCCCGCATACGACGCTCGCGGCAGGATGCCCGATCTTGCGCGATGCACTGGCCTGGTTCGAGTGTGAAGTCGAAGGCGGC
>JBBQVO010000096.1:0-12553 GCA_038211505.1 Dehalococcoidia bacterium
TGGCCGGATTGCGGCTGTACGAGCGCTCGCCGATCCGGGCGTTCGTGCGCAACTCCGGCGTGCTCGCGCGGATCTCGCGCACTCTCGATCGCGCCGAGAGTTCGATGCCGCAGGCGCCGGATCGCCCATTCGTACCACCGGCGCAGCCGGACGGTCTGACGCGCACGGTGGCGATGCTCACCGGCTGCGTGATGCCGCATCTCTATCCGCGCACACATGACGCGACGGTGCGCGTGCTGAACCGTCTTGGCTATCGCGTCGTGTTTCCGGAGGACCAGACGTGTTGCGGCGCACTGAGTGTGCACGCTGGCGATCGCGTCTTCGCGCGCGAGCTGGCGCGGCGCAACATCGACGCGTTTCTGGCTGACGAGGTGGAAGCGATCGTCGTCAATTCCGCCGGCTGCGGCTCGACGATGAAAGAGTATTACGAACTGCTCGCGCACGACGCCGCATACGCCGATCGCGCGCGCCGCTTCGTCGCGATCACGAAAGACGTCCTCGAGTTTGTCGCCGACCATGATCTCGGGACACTGGCGCCGATGCCGATCAGCGTCACGTATCAAGACTCATGTCATCTCGTCCACGCGCAGAAGGTGACGACGCCGCAGCGCACGCTGCTGCGAGCGATCCCGGGGCTCGATCTGCGTGAGATGAGCGCGCCCGATCGCTGTTGCGGCAGCGCCGGACTGTACAGCTTCGTGCAGCCGGAGATGTCAGCGCGTCTGCTCGACAGCAAGATGGATGACGTTGCGGCGACCGGCGCGACGACGATCGCCACCGCGAATCCGGGCTGCATGCTCCAACTCGAGGCCGGCCTGCGGCAGCGGAAGATCGACGGACGCGTCGTCCACGTGATTGAGCTGATCGACGCGGCGATGCGGTCGCGTGATGCGGCGGCGCGCTAGATCTTCAGCTTCGACTTCACGAGATCGGCGAGCGACGTCTCGGGGCGCGCGCCGTAGTGGCTGATTACCTCCACCGCCGTGATGGAGGCGATGCGCGCGCAGGTCGCGATATCGTGCCCGTGCGTCAGTCCGAACAGAAAGCCCGATGCGTAGATGTCGCCGGCGCCCGTCGTATCGATGACATGCGCCGGTTCGGCATCAACGACGTGCACCTCATCGCCGGCGACGATCACGGCGCCCTTCTCGCTGCGCGTCAGCGCCGCAATCTCGCAGCGGCCGCGCACGCGCTGCAACGCCGCATCGAAGTCCGTGAGCTGATAGAGGGACATGATCTCAATCTCGTTGCCGAAGAGGATGTCGACATGCCCGTCGACGAGATCGACGAACTCCGCCCGATGCCGCTCGACGCAGAAGGCGTCTGACAATGTGAGCGCGACCTTGCGGCCGGCGTCGTGAGCGATCCGGGCCGCCTCCAGGAACGCCGCCTTGGCGTCGGGCGGATCCCACAAATAGCCCTCGAGGTAGGTGATTTGCGAACCGGCGACGATCGCCTCGTCGACGTCGTCCGGCGTTAGCTCGACGGCGGCGCCGAGGTACGTGCTCATGGTGCGCTGCGCGTCGGCCGTCACGGCGATCAGGCAGCGGCCGGTCGGCGACCCCGACAACGACGGCGGCACATCGTACGCGACGCCGGCGGCGCGGATGTCGTGCCGGAAGACGCGGCCGAGCTCGTCGTCGCGTACTTTACCGATGTACGCCGCGCGTCCGCCGAGCGACGCCACACCGACGATCGTGTTCCCGGCCGAACCGCCGGACATCTCGAGCGCGGGCGGCATGGCGTCGTAGAGCGCAGCCGCGCGCTCGGCGTCGATCAGCGTCATCGCTCCACGTTCGAGTCCCTGGGACTCGATGAATCCCTCATCGACCTGCGCGATCACGTCGACGAGCGCGTTTCCCAGCGCTACGACGTCGAATCGGACATCATTTGCCGCACCGTCGCTCAACTCATGCCTCCCGATGTCTCCGTTCCTCGAATCGTCGTCGATTTGGCGACATCGTCCGTCGCGGCGCTATGTTAGCATCCGGCGATGACGCTGACGACCACCGCGCGGCGCTACCTGACGTTCCTGTTGCTGGCGGTCGCACTTTGCGCGCTCACGGCCTGTGACAGTGCGTCATCAAGCGACTCTCCCGGCGCTGGCTCGACTTCGTCGCCCGCCGCCGGCTCTTCGCGGACGGCGGTGACGTCAGTTCCGCCGGCTCATCGATGCGCGGCGCCCTACCCGCGACCGCCCCTGGATTCGACGACGGTCTTCTGCGCCGATCCGGCCAAGATGCAGATCGGCAAGGTCACGCGGATCGTCGATGGCGACACGATTCACGTCGAGATCGATGGGCACGAAGAGGTCATCCGCTTCTACGGCATCAATTCCACCGAGCGCGGGAAGGCGTGCTTCGAGGAAGCGAAGCAGCGCACTGAGCAGCTCGTCGGCACGGAGGTGCGGCTGCTCCCCGACGCGCGCGAGCGCGACCGTTACAACCGCCTCTTGCGTTATGTCTTCGAGCCCGGCGGATCGAGCGTCGATGCCGCGATGGTCGCCGAGGGCCTCGCCTACGCGTGGCGACAGGATGGTGCCCGCCGCAGCCCGATCATCGCGCTCGAAGACGCGGCCCGCATCGGGCACACGGGCTGTCTCTGGGCGAACCCTTAAGCATCCCGCAGGTTCCGCCGACACTCTCGAAGATGACAGCGCGTCAACATCCTGCTACTATCCGGCGCGAGGATGAGAGAGTTCAAAGGAGTATGCTCATGCGCAGATTCTTGATCCTGCTGGCACCCGTGGCCATCGCCGGCGCGGTGATCGCGGGCTGCGGCGGCAGCGATTCGAAAACAGTGAAGATCCCGGGCGGCGGCGAAGTCTCGATCAGCAGCAAGCTTCCGGATAACTTCCCGAAGGACTTCCCCGTCTACAGCGGCGCGAAGGTGAAGAGCAGCTACACCGGCAAGCAGGACGCGCAAACGGGTTCCTTCGTCGCCTGGGAGACAGGCGACAGTGTCGACAAGGTGAAGGAGTTCTACAACTCCGAATTCGCCAAAGGGCCGTGGAAGGCCACCAACAACTTCGACTCGGCTGACAGCAGCCTGCTCGGCGCCGAAAACACCGGCGCGAAGAAGGCCGCCACAGTCACCATCTCCCGCACGGGCGATACGACTGCGATCGCCGCCTTCCTCGGCGACAGTGACACATCGGCGTTCGGCGGCTCATCGTCCGATGCAACCTCCAGCAGCGGGAGCTCAAGCGGCAACAAGACGGCGACACCGGACGACAGCGAGTCGAGCGGCAACACGCCCACCAGCAGCGGCGCGCTGAAGAGTCCGACATCAGAGCCGCTGCCGCCCGAGGTCAAGGTCTCGAAGGACTTCCCGAGCGACCGGGTGCCGCTGCCGAGCGGCGCGCGCGTGACGAGCATGTCGTCGTTCGGCAGCGCCGGCAGCAAGACGTTCAGCGTCGAGTTCTACGTGAAGGACAAGCCGGACGTTGTCGCGTCATTCTTCGATACTGAACTGCCGAAGCACGGCTGGGCGAGCGGCTTCTCATCGCAGTCGAACGGCGAGTACCTCTCGACGTTCGCCGGCGCCGACGCGAACGCCGCTTCGTCCGAAGGCGTCACGATCAGCGCGGCGGATTCCGATACCGCGGGTTACACGAAGGCTACGATCATCGTCTCGACTACCGGCGCGTAGCGACTCGCCGCACAGGTACCATCGCCGAATGGGCTCCGGTCGCGACAGACCGGAGCCCTTCGCTATGCTGACGGCGCCGAGCATTAGAAGGACGACGCATTGATCTCCGTTGAAGAAGCGCTCGAACGTATCCTCGCGAACGTGCCGCTGCTCGAAGTGGAGGAGAAGCCGATCCTCGACGCGCTCGGCCAGGTCGTGGTCGACGACATTGCGTCGCCATTGAACATCCCGCCGCTCGACAACACGGCCATGGATGGCTACGCCGTCCGTGCCGCCGATACGAATGGCGCGACCGAGCGCGCCGTCATTCAGCTCCGCGTCGTCGGTGAGCTGGCGGCGGGCTATTTGTTCGACGGGCGCGTGGAAGCTGGAACGGCGGTGCGCATCATGACGGGCGCGCCGATGCCTGCCGGCGCCGACGCCGTCGTCCCGTTCGAGGAGACGGACGAGCCGTCCGGCCGCGCGTTCGGCGCCTTCGCCAAGTCGCGCGACGTCGTCGGCATTCTCAAGGCGGCCGAACCTGGCGCGAATATCCGTCGCGCCGCCGAGGATGTTCGCATCGGGCAGCCGATCATCGCCAAAGGCAGCGTGTTACATCCGGCGCAGATCGGCGTGCTGGCGTCGCTCGGCATGGCGACGGTGCGCGTGCACCGGCGGCCCGTCGTGGCGATCCTCTCGACCGGCGACGAGGTGCGCGAGCCAGGCACGGAGCTACGCCCGGGACAGATCTACGACAGCAACGCCCACAGCATCTCGGCGATGGTGCTGGCGAACGGCGGCATCCCGAAGCGTCTGGGCATCGCCAAAGACACCGTCGAGGCGCTCACGGCGAAGCTGCGCGAAGGCCTCGAGGCCGACCTGCTCGTGACCTCGGCAGGCGTCTCTCGCGGCGACTACGATGTCGTCAAGGATGTGCTGGCGAAAGAAGGCGAGGTAGATTTCTGGACGGTGCGCATGCGGCCGGGCAAGCCGCTGGCGTTCGGCGCATTCCCGTCGGGCGGGCGGCGCGTCCCGCACATCGGCCTTCCCGGCAACCCCGTCAGCTCGATGGTCTCGTTCGAACTCTTCGGCCGGCCCGCCATCTACAAAATGCTCGGCCGCGCCGATGCCGCGCGGCCGCGCGTCCGCGCGATCGCCGAAGAGGCGATTCCGAACACGGATGCACGTCGCGTCTTCGCCCGCGCGATCGTGACGGAGCGCGACGGACGCTACTACGCCGCGCTCACCGGCCCCCAGGGCTCTGGCATCCTCACATCGATGGCCGTCGCGAACGCGCTGGCGATCGTGCCGGAGGACGTTCCGGCGATCGCGATCGGCGACGAAGTCGAAGCGATGCTGCTCGACTGACGCCATCGACAACGCATTTCCGAATCGAAAGCGCCGGGCTACGTCGTGATGCGAATTGGGTTCGCGAACTCGTTTTCGACGGCCCCGTTGCGCGCGCTCAGGTTGTACGCGGCGATCTCGTACGTGCCCGTCGCCACGCCGCTGAGGTCGAACGACGTCTGCCAAGGGGCACGCTCGGGCGCTCCGGCGGAAGCCTTCACGCTCTGCTTTTGGATAGCCGTGCCCTGAGCGTCGCGCAACTCAACGACGAGCGCTGCTTCGAACACGCTTGCTTCGCCGCTCACGTTGAGCGTGGTCAGCGCCTGCACGTCGGCGTTGCAGGCGGGCGTCGCGATGACAATATTCGGCGGCGTCGTGGTGACCTGGACGCGCCTCGTGACGAGCGATTGGACACTTCCATCCTTCGCGCTCAGCGTAAACGCGCGAAGTGTCACCTCCGTATCGGCTGCGGGAGGCGCGAACGCGAGCGCCGTTTTCCAGGATCCGGCAGTTCCAACGGCGCCGGGAGTCGGCACGTTGCGCTGGCAGAGCACCTTGCCGGCGCCGTCGACCGCGGCGACAACGAGCGCGCCGTCCGACACATTCGCCACCCCGGTGACCGGGATCGGCACAGCAAGGCGCTCGCCGTCGATCGGCGATTGGATCGCGATCGCGGCAATGGTCACGGTGCCGGACGTCGCTGGCGTGGAAGTAGGCGGAAGTGACGCGCGCGCCGTTGCCGTGCCAGTCGGCGCGACTCGAGGCGTCGCCGTCGCCGACGAACCGCCGCCGCCGCAGGCGGTGGCGAGCAGAGCAACGGAGATCGAGGCGAGAACGATACTGATGCGACGGGTGATCCGGATCACGCGGACTCCTTTGAAGTTGTGTGCGCAGGACGTGACGATGTTGAGTATACGTGTCGTCCGCGCATGACATGTTATGCTCGTCGCAATGCGCATCGTCTTCATGGGCTCGCCGGAGTTCGCGCTGCCGTCGCTCCGACGGCTGATCGACAGCGAACACGAGGTTGTCGCTGTGTACACGCAGCCCGACCGGCCCGTCGGACGCGGACGTAAGCTCGCCCCGCCACCGGTGAAGCTCCTCGCGCTTGAGCACCAACTCGATGTCCGCCAGCCGCCGTCGATCAGCGATCCCGCCGTCGTCGAGGAAATGCGGGGGCTTGCGCCGGATATCGGGGTCATCGCCGCTTACGGCCAGATCCTACGGCAGCGCGTGCTCGATGTGCCGCCGCTAGGTGTCCTCAACGTCCATGCGTCGCTGTTGCCGCGCTGGCGCGGCGCGGCGCCGATTCCGGCGGCGATCCTCGCCGGCGATGAGGAGACCGGCGCGACGATCATGCGCGTTGTGCGCGAGCTGGATGCTGGACCGATGATCGACGCCGTGCGCGTCCCCGTCAACGCGCAAGACACCACCGCGACGCTGACGCCGCGCATCGCCGACGCCGGCGCCGATCGGTTGCTCGACGTGCTCGGGCGTATCGTCGCGGGCGACGTTCCGGCGGCGGAGCAAGCTCGTGCGGAGGCAACATTCGCGCCACAGATCAAGAAGACGGACGCACTGATTGACTGGGCTCGCGACGGCGCCGATCATATCTGGCGCAAGGTTCGCGCATACAACCCGTGGCCCGTCGCCTACAGCTATCTCGATGGCCAACCGCTGCGCATCCTTGAGTGCATTCCGCTGGCCCATCACCCGGCCGCTGATCCGGGCACGATCGTGTCGCTCGGCGACGGTGACACTTCAGCGCAACCGAACGCAGGCTTCGCCGTAGTGGCGGCGGACGGCGTTGTCGGAGTGATGACCGTGCAGGGCGCCGGCGGCAACGCGATGGCCGCGTCAGCGTACCTGCGCGGCCACGCGGACATCATGGGCAAGCGCATGTCCTCGGAGCTCACCACAGAGGCAGAGCGGCACAAAGTTTAGGTTGTTGTCTCGCTCAGAAATCGCGCCGCGATCCTCCATCGCGGTTCATCACAGAGTTTTCATCAGTCGGCGCCTCACCGCCGATGAAACGGACTGTCTTGACGGCCGAACGACCTAACCCCAGCCCCTTCCCGACGCGGGAAGGGAGTTCGATTCGGTCTGGCTATCGGCTTTGACGCCATTTTCAGGGCAGACGCGGCGGATTCGGAGTGTGCCCGCTCTGGCTCCGTCGTGCGACGACGGCAGCAGGGATCGAAGACGCGAGTCTGATTCGCATCTCCCGCAAACCTCTGTGCCTCTGTGTCTCTGTGGCGCTAGCCGCCGGCGCGGGCGACGTCGGCGGTGGCGATAACGCGCAATGGGATCGCGTCCTGGAATTTGTCTTCGATGACCACGTCGTCCGGCGCGATCTCTTTGCAGGCGTGACAGCGGATGCACTTCGTGTCGTCGATGCGCCAGGCGCCGTTCTCTTGCACGATCGCGTCCGTCGGGCAGATTGCGGCCGCTTCCGCGATCGCTGGCGACTGGTTCGCGACGCGATAGCGGATCAGCCCGTCGCAGACTTTGGCCGGGCAGCGATGCTCGATGGCGTGCGCGTCGTACTCCTCGCGGAAGAAGCGTATCGTATTGTTGATGATCACCGGCGAGAGCTGGCCGTGGAAGCAGTTCGAGTTCTGCATCGACGCCGCGAGCGAGGTGATGCGGTTCGGATCTTCGTTCTCGGCCTCGCCGCGCGATGTGCGCTCGAGGATCTCGACCATCCGCTGGTTGCCGCCGCGGCATGTCGTGCAGCGGCCGCATGACTCATCTTCGACGAAGCGCGAGAACATTACGTTGAGATCGATCACGCACGCCGTATCGTCGACGAAAACGAGGCCACCGCCGCCCATGCCGGCGCCGAGCGGGCGAAACGGCTCCGGTTCGAGCGGCAGTTCGCCGGCGACCGCGGCGGGCAGCAGCCCCGACAGCGGCCCGCCTTGCTGTAGCGCCTTGAACGGACGTCCGTCCTTGATACCACTGACAGCGGCAAGCACGGCGTTGACGGTGACGCCAAAGGGCACTTCGATGCAGCCGGTCTTTGCCGACGCGCCGGAGATCGTGAACATCTTGGTGCCGCGATTGATCTCCGTGCCGACGTTGCTGAACTCGTCGGGCGTGACGCGCAGCAGCGTCGTCACAGACGCGTACGTCTCGACGTTGTTGACGTTCGTCGGCTTGCCGAGGACGCCGCTGGCGGCCGGGAACGGCGGCTTGATGCGCGGCATGCCGCGCTCGTCATTTACGGACGAGATCAGGCCCGTCTCGTCACCGCAGACGTAGGCGCCGGCGCCGCGCACGACTTCGGCGTCAAACTTCACGCCGAGGCCGAAGGCGTTGTCGCCGAGAATTCCACGCGCGCGGCATTCGTCGAGCGCGCGCCGCATGCGCTCGATCGCCAGCGGATATTCGTCGCGGATGTAGATCCAGCCGTAGGTCGCGCCGGTCGCGTGGGCGCCGATTAGCAGGCCCTCGATCAGCATGTGCGGATCGCTCTCCATCACGACGCGGTTCACCCACGCGCCAGGGTCGCCTTCGTCGGCGTTGCAGACGAGATACTTCGGCTCCGCCTTCGCGTCTTTGAGGAAGCTCCACTTCATGCCGGTCGAGAAGAAGGAGCCGGAGTGACCGCGCAGCGTCGATCCCTTGACGACGTTGATCAGCGTGTCGCGATCGAGCTTCGTCGCTTCGACGAACTGCTTGTAGCCGTCGCGCGCGATGTAGTGGTCGATGTTGTCCGGATCGATGACCCCGCAGTTGTACATCAGCCAGCGCGTCTGGATGGCGGCCCAATCGAGGCTCTCGAGCGCCGGCACGCCGTCGGCGCGGCCGGCGAGGACCGCGATCGCGAATTCCTTCGCGACACCGCTGGCAGCGGCCGAGGCGAACGCCTCGGCGCGATCGGAGGTCACGTGGCCGTAGAGGATGTGCTGGCCGTCCGGCTTGCGCACTTCGACGACAGGCTCGGCCCAGGCGTAGCCGGCGTCGCCCGTCTGCATTACGTCGAAACTGCCCGCGGCCGCGAGCTTCGTCAGAGCGTCGAACGTCTCGCGCGCGCCCGCGGCGATCGAGGACGTGTTCATCGAGACGATGAACAGCGGTCGCGGCGGCTTCTCGACTTTGGCCCAGATCTCGTTCGCCGCTGCGCGCATCTCGTCGTACGTCGCCATCGCCTACTTCTTCCCGCGCTTGCGTGATCGCGCGCTCGCATTCGCCGGCGGCGTCGTACTGACGCTCGCCGTCGGCGTCGTGTTGGCGTTCGTGCTGGCTTCGACGGGCGCGGTCGGGACGGCGGGTTGCGCTGGAGTTCCGCCGGACCCCGGCGACTTCAGTTCGCGGATAAGCGCGGCTGTCGACGATGCCGTCAGCGGGCCGACGACGTTGCCGTTGACCCAGATCTGCGCGGCGTACTCGCAGGTGCCGTTGCACTGCGCGAGGTGCAGCCCGAGTTTGTTGTCGTCGGTGTGGCCGCCCATGCCGACGCCGAGTTCGTGCTCGAGGATCTTGCGCACGCCTTCGCTGCCCTTGAGGCGGCAGGCGGGGCCGCTGCACCAGCCGATCAAGGTCTCGGGCGGTGGCGTCAGGCGGAACTCGCTGTAGAACGTCGCCGCGCCGTAGACGCGCGCCTCGCTCAGCCGCAGCTGCCGCGCGACCACGCGCATCGCCATCTTCGGCACGTAGCCGTAGCGATGCTGCACGACGTGCAGCGCGCCGAGCAGGTCGCCGTCGGCCGGCTTGAATTCGCGTATCAGGTGCTGGATTTCGAGCGTAGCTTCGTTGTCGAGCATGCGGCTCCGTACAATGCGCTCAGATTGTGCGTTGTTTCACTATAGGTGAGGCTCCAGAAGCAGACAAGATCGCCGTGGCCTCAGATAGAACTCCACTGCTAACGTACCCACCGGCGATCCGCCATGATTGACGGAGCGAGAATGGAAAACAACGCGTCGACTGTTGTACGCCTCGCAGCGCTCGCTTGTGTGATCGTCGCTCTCCTGATGGCTGCCGTCTTCACCGTCGCGTTCGGAGGCCGTGACAAAGCTCCGTCGGGGGCGTTGTCGGCGGTCCGTTCGTCGCGCTTACAGTCCGATCCGCCGACAGGACGAGAGAAGTCGCCGGTCGAGTCAACGCCGCTACCCTCGCGGCGACCACGTACGAACCCCGCACCCCGATTGGCGAGGGAACTCCGTCACCCGGGTCAGGTCCGTGCCGCAACGCTACTGCGGAGGTCGTTCCACCTAGCTCGATTGGTCGCTCGTACCATGACGGAGACATCCTGGACTTCAACATTCGGTACAGCGCTCCCGGATGCACCCAAGTCAGTGCGGTGTTCCACGGCCATCACGCCGCCGGCTCACCGTGGTATCAATTCGTGTGTCAGACGTTGACGTGTTCGGATCGCGTGCCGAGCATGTTCATCTTCAGCAACCAGGCCCAACTGTGGCCAGAGGGCGGAACCGCAACGCTCGTTGCGGGCACGGGTCAGGGCAATTTCAATCGCCTCGGCCAGGTTCCCACTCTCGAAGGCTTTACTCTGTGTGAAGTTGAACTCTCGTTCAACGACGGACGATTCGGCGGTTCAAACGTCGTTGTGAATTTTTTCGGGCCATGTCCGTAGTCAGGCCGAGCACCGGAGTGCTTACGCCGCCGTTGGCGATTGCGCTGCGCTCCGCCCGATCTTCCACCACGAAGCGGGCGACTTCTTGGCCCACCTTGATCGGTAGTGTTGGCATCGCCAGCAAAGACACGCGGTCCCGGCAGAGAATGAAAGTCGCGGGCGGCGTCTGGGCTCTTCGCGGCGAGTCGGCGACGGGCACATCGAGCCACGCCCAACGCACCGTTTCGCGATTTCCGCCTAAGCTGCGGAATGACATGCGTATTGGGGCGCCGCGTCATCGTGATCGCGGCCGAGCGTTAGTGTTGTCCCTAACGGGTGCGCGCAAGGCGATCGGGTATCCTGCCGTGTCACGGAACACAAGGAGCTTTTCGCATGGTACGTGCTCTTATCACCGGCATCACGGGTCAGGACGGTCAGTATCTGTCGGAGTACCTGCTCTCGAAAGGGTACGAAGTTCACGGGCTGATCCGCGGACAGGCGAATCCGAAACGGGCGATCATCGAGCGGGTGCTGCCGGATGTGAAGATCGTCGACGGCGATCTCCTCGACCAGGCGTCGTTGATGAACGTGGTGCAGAAGGTGAGGCCCGATGAGGTGTACAACCTCGCGGCGATCAGCTTCGTGATGTTGTCGTGGAGCCAGCCGGAGCTGACGGGCGAGATCACGGGGATGGGCGCGCTCCGGATGCTGGAGGCGATCCGGCTAAGCACCGGGGCATCGGGATCGCGATCGAAGTCGGGCGAAGGCATCAAGTTCTACCAGGCATCGAGCAGCGAAATGTTCGGCAAAGTGCGGGAGACGCCGCAGACCGAGCAGACGCCGTTTCATCCGCGCAGTCCATACGGCGTCGCGAAGGCGTACGCGCACTACATCACGGTGAACTATCGCGAGAGCTACAACATCTACGCATGCGGCGGCATCCTCTTCAATCACGGATCGCCGCGCCGCGGGCCGGAGTTCGTCGAGCGGAAGATCGCTATAGCCGCGGCGCGCATCAAGCTCGGCATGCAGAAAGAGTTGCTGCTCGGCAATCTCGAGCCGCGGCGCGACTGGGGCTTCGCCGGCGACTACGTGCGCGCCATGCATCTGATGTTGCAGCAGCCGGAGGCGGACGACTACGTGATCGGCAGCGGTGAGACGCACCAGATCAAGGAGTGCGCTGAGGTCGCGTTCTCCCATCTCGGACTCAATTGGGAAGACTACGTGCGCACGGATCCGCAGTTCATGCGGCCGGCGGAGGTCGATCTCTTGATCGCCGATCCGTCGAAGGCACGCAAGAAGCTCGGTTGGGTGCCCAAGGTGTCGTTCAAGGAACTGATCGAGATGATGGTCGACGCCGATCTCGTCGCGGAATCGAAACTGCAAGCGGCATCCGCGTAAGACCACAGAGCGGCGGTACTGGCTCAGTTTGATCTTGACGGGCTGACAAACCAGCCATGCACTTCATGCAACTACAACTTCTGCCGTCACCACACCAGACGTTGAAGGCCGGGAACGACCCCGCCCGCAATGGCAACAGGGAGCGCCACCTACCTGCGGTCGCTCACCCAGCTCGCGGAACTACCGGACTGAGACATCGTGAATGAGGCGCAACTGATTCTCACGTGCGGGTTGCCTGGGGCGGGTAAGACCACACTCGCAAGGCAGCTCGCCGCGGATCGGAGCGCCGTGCGCCTCACGAAGGACGAATGGCTTTGGGCCCTAGGCTCCACTCCCTGGGACATCCCGACCCAGGAGAAGGTCGAAACTGAACTCTGGCGCCTTGCTCAAGAAATTCTGCGCCTCGGCCTGAGCGTCGTCCTCGATTTTGGGCTTTGGGCGCGGGTCGAGCGTGACGAGATGCGATCCGTGGCGCGTGGCCTGGGTGTCCGCGTCGAACTGCACTACCTCGACGCGCCTACCGACGAACTCTGGCGTCGCATCGAGGCCCGGAACTCGCAGCCACCCTGGGACAGCCAACCGATCCGCCGCGCCGACCTC
>JBBQVO010000097.1:0-12370 GCA_038211505.1 Dehalococcoidia bacterium
GGCCTGCTGGCGTTCATCGCGCCGCCGCTGATGATGCGCTTCTCGATCAAGCAGTACGTCGAGAAGACCGCGCAAAACGTCGACGATCTGAAGAAGAGCAACCGAGACTTGAGCCGCGCCAACCGCGACGTGCTGAGCATGGCGGATCAGCTGAGGGAGACGTACGACGGCACGCTGGAGGCGCTCGTCTCAGCGCTCGATGCCCGCGATCGCGAGACGAAAGGCCACTCGATGCGCGTGGCGAAATACATGATGGAGATCGCCTTCCACATGGGCATCGAGCCGGGCGGCGACGACTGGGTGAACATGCAGCGGGGCGGGTTGCTGCACGACATTGGCAAGATCGGGGTCTCCGACTCGATCCTGCACAAGCCCGGGCCGCTCACGGACGACGAGTGGGTCGACATGAAGCGTCACCCGAAGATCGGCCATGACATGATCAAGGACATCTCGTTCCTGTCGGGGGCTGCGATCATCGTCATGGCGCATCACGAGCGCGTCGACGGGAAGGGATATCCGAAAGGGTTGGCGCACGAAGAGATCCCGCTCGGCGCCCGCATCTTCGCGCTCGCCGACACGTTCGACGCGATGACGTCGGATCGACCGTATCGGGCGGCGCTTTCCGTCGACGACTCGCGGGAGGAGATCATCCGCTGCAGCGCGACGCAGTTCGATCCGCGCTGCGTGCAGGCCTTCCTGCTGGCCTGGGACAAGATCGTGGAGATTCGCTACAGCGACCACGACGAACCGACAGAGCACCACGCGGCGGCAGCGCCGCGCATGGCCGCCTGAGCATCAACCTCCAGCGTCCGGAACATGGGTCTGGAGGGCGTCGGACGCCGAAACGGGCTCCCGCCAGATGGGAGCCCGCCGGCCATCTCTGGATGAGGGTCTACCACACAACGCGGAACATGAATCCTCCTTGACGGTGCTCCACCGCGAGCCTCTGCCGATACCGTACCGTCGGTAGCTACCGACGTGTCGGTATCTTTATACGCCCGCGCGACTGATCCTGTCAACACCAGGAGGAGGGCAATTTTTCGGCGGACTTGACACTTTTCGCGTCCTTGCGATGCTCCCGGCACAGCATACGGTCGATGCTACGTACAGCCCATGCAAACCACCACCACACGTCAAGCCCAGAGATCCCGTTCGACGCGCGACCAGATTATTCAGGCCGCGCTGACGATCTTCGCCCTCAAAGGCTACGCCAGCGCGTCGATGGATGACGTGTGTCTGGCTGCCGGTTGCTCGAAAGGCGGGCTGTACCATCACTTCCGCACGAAGGCGCACATTCTCTCCGGCGTCATCGATCGCCTCGCATCGGAGGGCGCGCTGCTCCCCCCTTTTCAGGCCAGCGCGGGCAAGCTGGGGCTGTCGCCTAACGCCTTCGGCCGGGTGCTGATGGAAATCTGGGTTGAGTGCGCGCGCAATCCCGAACTGCGAGATCAGCTACGAGCCGCCTACGAGGCGACGTTCGACGCACGCATCACCAACGGCACGCAACAACCAGCGCTTACCGAGATCCTGCGCATTGGGGCGCTCGTGCAGCTACTGTCCCGCGGCGAGGCGCTTGATGCGGGCGACGCTGCCCGGCGGCTCGGCATCAGCCGCGCGGCGTAGGTTGCGCCGCCCCTACCTGCATTCGCGTCGGATCCGGAGCGCGCCACCGTGCGACGCGGGCGGCCACATCGGGCCGCCCCTACTTTGCATGTGGATCGGAGCTGACGGGCGCGGTGGTCGCGACCGTGACGTCTATCGGGATGAGGCTCAGGCGGAGAGCCAGAGGCGGCGGCGGCGTTCGCGTTCTAGCTTCGCCTGGTTGAGGCTGGCCATCGCCGCTTCAAGCACACCCTCGGGGCCGACGATCGCCGGCACTGACACGGCGCTGCCGGAGCAGACGCCGGCCCAGAGCGAGATCGAGCGGCCGTTGACTTCCGCCATCGCGGACTCGCGCGCAAGGCGATCCTCCAGCCGATCGATGAATGCTTTGACGCCGTCGTCGCCTGCATCGAGGAGGATGAGGCCGAACTCATCGTCGCCGAGGCGGGCGAGCACGTCGTTGTAGCGGCGCGTGCCGTCGGCCGCCTTCGCGACGTGACGAAGCACCTCGTCGCCAGCGCGGACGCCGTACTCTTTGTTCACGGCGGTGAGGTTGTTCACGTCGACAAGCACGACCGAGACGGTGCGGCCCATGCGACGCGAACGCGCGAACTCGTCGTTCAGGCGACGCTGGAAGTAGTTGTAAGTCGGCAGGTTCGTGAGCAGGTCGCGACCGGCCTCGTCGTCCGCGTCGTGGTCGACGACCGGCTGTTCGTCCTCGAACGTATCTTGCGAGGTCCAGAGGAAGCTGGCGCCGACGAGGAGCGCCGTCATCCCCATCGCCGTGAGGAACGGCAAGTGGGCGACCGGCCCGAACTCGTCGATCAGCGCGGCGACAATCGCGCCGGCCCAGCCGAGTGTGAGCAAGCGCAGCACAATCGGCATCCAGAGGATCGGGCGGCGCTCTTTCGGCCTGCCCTTCGTCTCGAAGGGCAGCGCATCGGGACGCTCTGTAACCATGCGGATCGAGCGGACGTGGTCCTTTGGCACGACGAACCCCCTTACCCTCCACTAACATCGGCCGCGATGCCGGTATCCGAACGCTATGGAGGGCTTACCTACTCGGCCGTTTGTCCGCCTTTCCCGGCTGAGATAAGATGCATTTGAGATATTCCTGAGCGCGGAGGAGGGTAGGTGATGCAAATCGACTGGGAAAAGACGCTCGACGACATCTTCGTCGACAAGCTCTCTTGCCTGCGCTGCGGATCGCTGAACTCGACGCTCGTCGCCGGCTATAGCCGATCGCCCTCGGCGGGTGAATACGCGCCGCGCACGCACAACTGCAAGAACAAGGAAGAGTGCGACGCCCGACGCCTCGTCGTGGTGTGCGAAAACTGCGCGCGCGAGCTTCGTCTGCGGGCGAATCCGGTTGATCGCGAAGCGATGATGACGCTGCTGATCAACGATTGCCGCAAGGATCTGGAAGACTGCCTGGACTACCTCGCCGACTACTGGCAGGAAGATCTGGACGTCGACCCGAGCGACACCTCAGCGCGGCTTGAGGAGCTCGAGCCGGAGATCTTTGCCGAGGAGGACGACTGGCGACGGAAGCTCGAGGATGAGTACCTCAGCTACCACCGCTGGTTCCGCGAGCACGAGTCCCACGTCCCGAATCCAGGCTGGCGCAGCGAGTACGTCGAGGAGATCGTTGGGCTGGGCTACAAGACGCTACTCGGCGATTGACAGTGCGAGCTTCTGTTATGAAGAGTGTCAGCGATACGCAAGATGTCGTTATGTGGGTCACAGCAGCATTGCACTGCCACAGATATGCAATGCGCACGAGATGAGATGTTACTCCGCTAGCTCGCCGACGCCTGCTAGTGTGTAATTGTCACTCGACTCCTCTCTTGTGCGAAGTCTCCGCTCAACGACCCCGTGAGCGGTTGATCGCACAACGTAACGCAGACGGCGCCGGCGGGGCCGCCTTTCGCGTACGCTATCAAGTATCAGGCTGAAAGCATCCACGGCGTGGATGGAGGCAGTATGGCCACGACACCGCAGCCGATCGTCCTCTGCGTCGATGACGAACCCGGGATCCTGCGCCTCGTCGAACTGGAATTACAGTCCCAGGGCTTCGACGTGATGACGGCGACCAATGGTGAGGCGGCGCTGCGATTGCTCGACGAGCGGCAGCCCGACATTGCCGTCCTCGACATCGTGATGCCCGAGATGAACGGGCTCGATGTGATGAAGAAGATCCGCGACCGCGCCGCGACGCCCGTGATCCTGCTGACGGCGCGCGACAGCGAAGTCGACAAGGTGCGCGGCCTGGAGCTCGGCGCCGACGACTATCTCGGCAAGCCGTTCAGCCCGGAAGAACTGACCGCGCGGGTGCGCGCGATCCTGCGGCGGACAGCGGGGTCGAAGACGCGCGAGAACGTGCTCCATCACGGCAACATCGATATCGACCTGACGCGCCGCCTCGTGAAGCGCGACGGCGTCATCGTGCAGCTCTCGCGCACGGAGTGGATGCTGCTACAGCACTTGGCGACGAACCCGGGCAAGATCATGCTGAACGTCGAGCTGCTGCACAAGGTGTGGGGATCCGAGTACTGCGACGATCTGCAATACCTGCGCGTCTGGATCTCGCGCATCCGCCGCAAGTTGGAGAACGATCCCTCGAACCCGAAGTTGATCAAGACCTTTCAGGGCGTCGGCTATATGCTCGCCCCGCCCGACAACATGACGATCGCCGGCATGGACGAGCCGAGCGAAGACGAGGGCGCAGAAGACGCCAACATCGCCTGAGGCGAGCCACGGCAATTGGAATCAGAACAATGGCGCGCCAGTTGGTGCGCCATCTTCGATCTTCGCCGAGGGCCGGCGATGCTAGAGCGGCGCGCCCTTTTCGGATTCCTGCGCGTTGTGCAGTCCGGGATCCGTCTCGTTGAGCGCGCCCAGGCTGCCGCCGGGCGTGCCATGCAAGCGATCGGCCGGCACCTTCTTGTCGCTCCCAGGCGTCATGGCCGGTTCGTCCGCGCCGTCGCGCGCGGCGTCCACGTTGCTCGGATCAGCCGCGCCGCCACCGACGCGCTTCGTGTGCTGGGCGTCGGATGCGGTGCCGGCGGTCGCGTCCGGGGCGTTCCGGGTGTCGTCGTTCTCTGCGTCTGACATGTGCTGCTCCTTTGCTCGCGCTATCGATCCACCTCAATTCATCATGCGGATGCGCCACGACGACGCTGCCGAATCCTCAGGCGCCGGCGTGACAATAACGTCGCAGGTCGTTCGGCGCTGGCGCGATTGGGAGTCGCCGTGCATGCTGCGGTGATGGCGAAGAGCACGACGGCGAAGACGCAGGCGATGCGCGTGCTCGACGCGCGGAAGATCGCGTACGTCACGTCAGAGTACGACGCGTCGAGGGAGTTTCATTCGGCGGAGGAGGCGGCAGCGCTGATCGGTGCGCCAGCGACTGAGGTGTACAAGACGCTCGTCGTGCTGCGAGACACGCCGGCGCGTGCGAAGCCGATGCTGGTGATGGTGGCGTCGGATCGCGAGATCGATCTGCGGCTGCTGGCGAAGGCCGTAGGCGAGAAGAAGGTGCGGATGGCGACGCAGCGAGAGGCGGAGACGCTGACTGGGCTGCAGGTAGGCGGCATCTCGGCGCTGGCGCTTCTGAATCGGAACTTCGAAGTGCTGATCGATGCTGCGGCACGAACACTCGCACGCGTGCACATCAGCGCCGGTGTGCGCGGCATCGATCTGGAGATCGCAGTCGGCGATCTCGTGGCGGTGACGGACGCGACGTTCGTCGCGGCGACGGCGGGCTGACGCATACGGGGTACCGGACGTGAAGAGAGAGCGGTCGGTTTCGCTCTCTCTTCACGCACATGGCGATCCGTCTCAGCTTACGGAGCGCCGGTACCGCGCGCGCCGCAGTGGATGTCGGCGTTGATGCAGTCGCGCACGAGCGAATCGAGCACGGTCTGATCCCAGGCGTTGAAGAAGTCTGCGTGCGCAGTGTAGAAGGGGCCGGAGGCGAGCGTCACGCCCGTGCCGCCGGTCGTCGGGTACTTGACGTTGAGCGTGAGCTGGGCGATCGGCACGGGGTAGCCGGCGGGGCAGACGCCGCGGGTGCTGTACGCCATGTGGCTCTTGTGGTCGGCGCTATCGAGATCCGTTCCGTTCCAGCAGTCCGGGAAGAGGATCCGCATGTGCAGGCCGTCTTTGCCGGCGTCCGGACAGAGCGGCACGGCGGTTGCGGAGTTCATCGTCATGTCACCGCACTTGAACGACGCGATCTTTGCGCTCTGCGGCCCCGTCGCCTTCGAGTTGCCGGCGACGATCTTGAGGCCCGCGGGCGGCGCCTGCACGGACGCGGCGGGCTTGCCGCCGGTGCGGTAGTAGGCGTTCACTGATACGGGGGTGATGGCGACACCGTCGACGGAGAGCGTCGGCACCCAGTATCCCGCAGTGTCACCGGTGCGGTGGCAGGTCGTGCCGCCAGCGCGCAGGCTGTCGTACGTCGAGTTGGCGGCCGTCGTGATGTTGCTGAAGAAGTCGTGGCTGTGCGACTGGCCGGGCATGTTCGGGAAGACGATCGGATCGTCAGGCCCACGGTGGCTGAACTTGCAGACGCTGAGGAAGTTGGTCTCGGTGCCGGGCGTGCGCGGCGCCGAGGCGCGCGGCGACGACTTGCCCGACGGCTGGCTCGCCGCCGCGGGCGAGTTCGCGACCTTCGGCTTGCCGGCGGCGCCGGCCGACGTCGCCAGCGCGACGCCGAGCGTCACGATCGAGAGTCCGACGAAGAGAAAGCGTTTCATGGTGAGATCCTTTGCTGCTGCGAGGGCCTGCGCTTCTCCGCGCACCCCCATCGGCAACAGCATCGTCCATCGCTACGGGCGTCGCACCCGCGAAGGGCCACCAGAGCGTAAACGCTCGGTAAAGAACTGATGGCGCCGTGCGGCGCGCCGGTGAGAAAGACCGTGGCGGCTGGCGAGCACCTCACCCCCAGTCCGTACAGCCGTAGAGGGAAGGCCGTTGGTCGGCAACGTAAACGCCATCCCGCGCGCGGGCTGAAACGCCCGCGCTACGTTAGTGATGGCGATGACGTTCGCAACGCCTCAGTTCATCTCTCGAATCTCACCCCTCTGTGATCTCTGTGTCCTCTGTGGATCGTCCCCTGTGCAGACGACCGTGTGCGGCCGCTACGGCGCCATCGTCCACGTCGTGCCGGCGTTCGATGTCGTCCAGCTGCCGGCGGGCGTCGTGAAGGAGCCGTGGGTGGCGTCGGTAAAGGTGATCGACGTCACGGGCACGCCGGGGTCGAGATCGGTGACGACGACTTCGCTCCAATTCGTGCCGCCGTCAGTCGAGCGGAGGAGGTTGTGGCCGGGGCTACTGAGCCCAAGCCAGCCGTTGTTGAGATCCTGGAAGAAGAAGGCGCTGACGCCGTTGCCGTTCGGCAGCTCGCCGACGCCGGTCTCGGGCGGCGGCGTGCCGAGCGTCGTCCGGCTGATCAGCGCCCAAGAGACGCCGCCGTTCGCCGTCTTGAAGAGAAACTTCTCGTTGCTGCCCGCGGCCGCGCCGCCGTAGCAGAACTGCCAGCGCGTGCTGGAGTCGAGCGCGAACGACATGCCGGGCGTCAGCGCGGCGCCGGCGAGCGACTGGCGCAACGTACAGGGATCCGTCGCCGCCGAAGGCGTCCCTTGCCATGTCACTTCGCCGCAGCGGTGCAACAGGTGCAGTCCGGGGAAGCCGGCCAGCTCATTGATCTCGAGCAGCGCCCAGTGCGACTGGCGGTTCGTCGGCGTGTCCTGCATCGTCACGTTCTGGTTGACGCTGCCGTTGGTGACGGTGATGACGCCGGTCAATGTCACATCCGCGAGCGTGAAGCCTTCGGGCGCGCCCTCGGACTGCGGGCAGGCGAGATTCGTGCGGGCGAGGTAGAGGTAGCCGTTCATGCCGTAAGCGGGCGGCACGCCGAAGTCGTCGCCCTTCACGAAGAGATCGACGAAGCCGGCCGGCGGCCAGGCATCGCCGGGATCGGGGGCGAATGCGCGGAAGGTGGTGTTGTCTGCGCCCAATCCGCTCAAGTCGTTCGAGACGTTCAAGTGTCCCTGCCCGACGATGGTACAGGACATCGCGGCGACGCCGGCGACGGCGAACATCAGCAATGCAATACGCGTGAATCGAGAAGCGCGGCGGGGTTCGGCGCTCATCAAGCCTCCAATGATCACTACATCACATCAACGCGCACAGTATGCCCGAAGCGCGCATGCGGCCGCTGATCCCCGATCTCAGCATCGGCCGACGCGGATCGGTTCTGTGCGATGGGTTGCATCGTCGTGATGTTTTAAGATGGCGCCTGCCGCTCGCGGCAGATAGCGCAGCGTTTGGCGCTGTTGGCCCGCTTCAGACGGACTTCGGCGCGGCGCGCGTCGACTCTCGTTGGGTATTCGCAGATCGCGCCGACCGCGAACGTGATCCCGGCTGCGGCAAAGCGGCGTGTCAATTGCGCCGCGCTTCCGTTCGCGTGCTGATCGAGCCGGCGCGCGATATCGTCGCACGAGCCCGTGTAGTGTTGTTTGTGTTCGAGCGGCGTCTCGAAGTGCAGCAGGTAGACGTAGGTCAATGGTGATCGCTCCGTATGAGGCGGGCCCGTTGGCTATCCTACCGACATCGCCGTGGGAGTGCAGGACACCGGAGCACACGTGAAAATCAACCAGTTAATCATCAACATCAACAGCGAGCGGCCGCAAGCGTTGCTGGCGTTCTATCGCGATGTCGTCGGCGTGCCGCGACATCCGGATGCGAACCGCGAGAGCACGCTGGTCGCCGCCGGCGCGGAGCTGGTGTTCGATAGCCACAGCGAGGTGAAGGGGGCGGCGCCGCAGCTGCAGCGCATCCTGCTCAATCTGTTCGTCGATGACGTCGCGGCCGAGCAGGCGCGGATCGAAGCGCAGGGCGTGACGTTCACTCGCACGGCGGGACACGAGGCGTGGGGCGGAGTGATCTCGACGTTCGCGGATCCCGATGGCAACTACTGCCAACTGATCGAGTTTCGGCCGGCGTAGCTGCCGGTCATGGGCTTGCGGGACGTGTACCGGTTCATGCATGTGCCGGCTGATCGCTGGCCGGGCCTGCACCGATCACGAGCACGTCTCGCCCGTTTTCGCGGGCGTGGCGCCGCCCGGCGTGATGCTTGCCGGCGAGTACGTCGCGTAGAAGATGGTGCGGCAGGGGTAGGCGGCGAACAGCCTCGCGTCCTCTGCTCCGGCGTCTGTCACGTACACGATGTCGCCATCTAACGTCGGTGCGTTGCGCCAAAACAGGTTCTCGTAACAACTGCCGCCAAAGATATACGGACAAGACTGCAACACGACGATCGCGTGGTGCGGATTCGCGGCCGCGACGCGGTCGAGGAACTTCATCTCGTCCTCGTCTGACCAGATCGCGCGCGCCGAGAAGGGGATGCCATCAAGGCGCCATGAATTGCGGCCACCGACCCACGAATAGGACGCAAAGATCGCGACCCCGACAATCAGAACGTAAACAGGCAGTGCGGCCGCAAGATGGTCGCGTTGGCTCGCGGTGCGATCGCCGAGTGCGGTAATCGCATCGCCGAGACGCGCCGCGGTCACGTCGGCGCCTCGCGCTGTGAGCAGGATGAAAAACGGCAACGCCTCGTACACGTAGCGCGGTCCGTAGACCGGGCTATACGCGACGAAGATCGCGGCTGATGCGAAAACGAGCGCGCCGCACGCGAGAAGGAACCAGTCGTACGGAGCGCGTGTTCCCAGCGCGAACGGCGCGATGGCGAAGGCGAGCCCGATGAACAGTGGCCAGCCGTTCATCACGAGCAGGATCGCCGCAAGATTGGCAACCTCGTTATCGAGCCCACCGGCGATCGAATTGTTGCCGGAGAAACCTACACTGTCGCCCAGTCCCCCGGCGGCCTGGTAGCCGTTCGTCAACGGGCTGCCGGTGGTGGAGTAGTTGTAGAAGGCGTACCAGATAAGCATTAGACCGCCGCCGATGGCGAACGCCACGGCCACGCGCGTCGCCCGCGGGCGCGTCCTGGCCGATAGCATCGGCGCGAGGATCAGCCCGGCGAACGGCAGCGTCAGGACGGCGCCGGACAAGGGTCTGGTGTTGAACAGCATGCCGAACGCCAACCCGCCGAGCAGCCCCATGGCGATCGGGTTGCGCTTCGAGGCGGTCAGCGCCGCCAGCGATGCGAGCAGGAAGAATCCCGCGGTGTTGTGCGACATGAAGGTGCTCGCGTTCATCAGAAAGAACGGCGACATGGCGAGGAGCGCCGCTGCCAGCAATCCTGTCGTGGCGCCGAACAGGTTTCGTCCGACGATGAACATCAGGACAACACTGAGCGCGCCGAGTAGCGGCGGCATCAGCCACGGGGCGCCGACGAGCCACCCCAGAGCGAGCATGAGCGGATGGCCGGACGTATAGAACGTCGCCCAGCGGCCATCGAAATCGATCATGAACGGCGGCTCTGTGAAGGCGAACGCCTGCGGCACCGCGGCGTCGCGATGTGCGTGCGCGCCGTCGCCAGCAGATGGCCCTGGAAGAGGTATACCGACTCGTCCGCAACGTGCCCGGAACGATGCACGACGACGATCATCAGGGTGAGACAGACAACGAATGTACCCATCGCGAGGATCGCAACGAGAAGCGGGGTGATGAGCGGCGGAGCGGGCCGCCCTAACGCCCGTTCCGGCACTCGGGGCGCGGCGTATGACAGTAGAAGGGCGATCGTCGCCAGTGCGAGGAGACCGACGATGGCAAACGGCCACGGCCGCAACGCCATCGCGGTCATCGCTCGCGCGCTCTCGACCTTGCTGACGTTGAGCTGTCGCTCGGCTGGCGCGGCCGGCGGCGGCGCTGAACCTCCGATCACCGAAAAGCGCGAAGAGTTTGCTCCGAAGCGGTGAAAGTCGAAAGCAACAAGACTGGAGGGATTCACACGCAATCCGATGATTCCGATGATAGCGTTGTGGTAGTCGACGTCCACCGCGTAGTCGCGGCCGGTGACGCCGGCCAATGTGCCGGTCGTGGGCGTGGGCGGGCCTTCGGGTGGCCGGTACGGCTCGTCATAGAGCACGGCATTGGAGTCGAGGTCGGTCACCTTGACGCGGCCGATCGCGTTCGGCGAAGGAAGGCTTTCGATCTTGTCGGGGACGAGTGGCGAGACGATGACACCGCCAGCTGCCGGCGCGCCGGGAAACTCCTGCCTGTCGCGAAGTTGGCCGTCCACGTAGGCCGTGAATTCGTTGCCGCGCGCTTCGAGACGAATGTGCGTCGTCTGCCCGCCGTGGCTCCAAACATAGGCAGCGAGTAGGATCAGGTTCACGGCGATCGCAATCGCAATGCTGATCCGCGCCGACGGCTGCAGGCGCTGCAGACCGTCGCGAGCCCGCGCAATGATCGACGAGCGAGCGGACGGCGTCGGCGATGATGAATCCTGGTCTGTGGTCAATTGCGGTCGCTTCTCGCGCCGGAGCGATGCGGCGGTTTCAAAGCATACGCGTTGACCACGGTGCGCTCAACGATCGCGGCTAACGCGGCCACAGGTAGCTCAGATCGCGTGTGTTTAACGTACGGGACGCGGTCGCCTCTACAGCGGCGGCGGATTGCTGCGCAACTGCGCCTCCGTCTGGGCCGTGTGGAGCATCGCCACCGGACGCAGTGTGCGGCCGAGCCGGATCACCTGACTCATGCCGATCTGGTCGATGCCGGCGCCGCGCCAGTCGCCACCGGCGGACATGCCGAGGACTGCGCGATCGGCGTCCGGCCCTTCGAGCCACGCCTCCATCTGCGTGTATGAACCCGTTGTGACAGGCGTGACGCTCAAGGCGCCGATCGCGCCGTGCAGAGAACGTTGAGGCGGCGGGCAACCGATCGAGAAGCCATCTGACTCCGATCTGAAGTCGTCGTCGGAGTAGTCACCCCATCCCTGAATGTTCGTGATCTGATGCCACGACGGTAGCCCTGATCCCTTCAGCCGCCAGATGCCGTCGATCAGATTGTAGACATGCATCGGCTTGCAGTGAACGCGGACGTCGAGCGGCCGAAGGTTCCACTGGCTTTTGTCGCGATGCACCTGGTACCAGCCGTTGACGTTCGGCTGCGACGGCAATGCGCGGTTGTGCGACGTGATGCCCTGGAACTGCCAGTCGTAGCCTGCGACACCGCCGGCTCCGTCCCAGAGCGTGATCTCGTGGCGGCCGTTGGCTTGGTTGATGATCAGATCGATTGAGTTTTGTCGCGCTGGAGGATGCGGCGGCCAGCCCGCGCGTGCGGCCGCGAGAATATCGGACGAGTTGATGTATCCGTTGCCGGTGAGGTCGAGTTCCGGGTCGTAGCGTACGTCGCCGCGCCGGGATCCGAAAGCGCCGACGACGTCGTCGATCGTGTGAGGCATGTGGCATCTCCCGGTATGCGTGAGTGTTGCGCGGAATCGCCGGCGTGTCGGACGACGTCTCGCGCCGCGCGTGACGATGATTGTCACCGGCGGCGCGCGATACTCCAACCCATCCATGTCACACTTAGGACGCTGCGACGGGAGAGGGCGGCCACATGGAGCGACGCGCGTATCGGGGCGAGCAGGTGACACGATGTGCGTGTCGTAGTGAGCGGGCGAGCACCTATTGGGCATGAACATCAACAGAGAGCCGACCCAGTACGCGGAGCTGAACACGCTGCTGTTCGAGCTGACCGAGCGCGCGCAGGCGATCCTCGGCGACAATTTCGTCGGTGCGTACCTGCAGGGTTCGTTCGCCGTCGGTGACGCCGACATGGCGAGCGATTG
>JBBQVO010000098.1:0-12367 GCA_038211505.1 Dehalococcoidia bacterium
AGTTCAAACAGCGTGAGCACGTTGTGCATGACTTTTAATCCCTAACACTAATTCCTGCATTCCACCCGAGCTGCGGAGAATACGTTGTTTTGTTCGTTGTGTTTACTTCCGCGGCAGGTTCTGGATGACTTCGGTCAAAATGTCGCAGCCCTCTTCGGCCTGCTCTTCGGCCAGGTTCATCGCCGGCAGGAGGCGGATGACGACCCCTTGTGTGCAATTGACGAGCAGGCGGCGGTCGAGACATTCCTTGACCACGACCGCCCCTTCGACGGCGAGCTCGATGCCGATCATGACGCCGCAGACGCGGACATCGCGTATCAGGTCGCATTCTTTTTGCAGCGCGGTGAAGCGGCGACGGAAGATTTCGCCGACTTGCTTCGCACTTTCTAACAGATTTTCATTCTCGATCATTTCCAGCGCTGCGATGCCCGCCCGGGCCGCGATCGGGTTGCCGCCAAAGGTGGCGGCATGCATGCCGGGTCGCAGGGCGGGAGCGATCTCGGCGGTGGTCAGCATGGCCCCGCCGGCAATGCCGCCGCAGAGCGACTTGGCGAGCGTCATCACGTCGGGCGTCACGCCGAAATGCTGGTAAGCGAACCAATCTCCCGTGCGGCCACAGCCGGTTTGCACCTCGTCAAACATGAGCAGCAAATCGCGTTCATCGGCCAGCTTGCGCAGGCCTTGCAGGAAGCCGGCCGGCGGGATGCGCACGCCCCCTTCACCCTGAATCGGCTCGACGAGGATGGCACAAGTCTCATCGTCGATCAGTTTTTTCACCGCCTCTAAATCGCCGTAGGGAGCGTATTGAAAGCCGGCGACGAGCGGACCTAGTCCTTCGTGATATTTCGGCTGAGCGGTGGCGGAGAGCGCTCCCAGCGTGCGCCCATGAAAGCCGCCGGTGAAGGTGACGATCTTGTAGCGCCCCTTGCGATGCAACCGAGCCAGCTTGATCGCCGCCTCATTCGCTTCGGTGCCGCTGTTGCAGAAAAAAGCTTGTCCGCCGAAGCTGCGCTCGGAAAGCATCTCGGCCCAGCGCCCCTGCACATCGAGATGCCAAGTATTCGGCACATGGATGAGCGTGGCGAGTTGGTCCTGCACCGCCCGCACCACTGGCGCGGGGCAATGGCCCAGCAGATTGCAGCCCCAGCCCGGGAAAAGGTCGAGATAGCGGTTCCCTTCACTATCCCAAACATGCGAGCCTTCGCCGCGAACCAGATTCACCGGGTAGCGCGTGTAGTTGCCGATGACGTAACGTTTGAACAAGTCCACCGTTTCCGCGGAGCTTAAACCAAGGGCAGTCGTTGTCACAAGAAGCCTCCTGCGAGGAGTGTGTTAAGTTAGAGCGAAGCGGGAGGGACAGTGGAGACGTAACTGAGGTTCGGAGCGTTAAGTTGAATGACCAATGACCAATCACCAACGACCAATGGGAATTAAAACCCACGTCCGCTTTTTACATTTTGCATTTTGCCATGTTCATTTTTGCCTTGTTCCCCGCCATCGTATTGGTCATTGGTCATTGGTCATTGGTGATTGGTGATTGGTGATTGGTGATTGGTGATTGGTGATTGGGGGGAAGGATGGCACTTCGGTCATCGTCCAGTCTCCAGTTCTCCCGTCTCCCGTCTCCCGTCTCCCGTCTACCGTCTACCGTCTCCAATTTCCCCACCCCGGGGCGTAACGACTGTCAAGTTCGGCCGTTCTGGTTGACAAGCGAATCAGAAATGGGCTGAGCGTCAACGTACGGGCGCAGCCTCCAGGATGGGAGCAGGACGATGGGCTACTTGGGACGGATGACAATCGGGACGTACGCGCGGATCGGCGGCGGACTCATCGTTGTGATGGGGTTCATCGCCGGCGTGCTTGCGCTGAGCGTGTTTACGGCGGAGGCGCACAACATCAGCGCGTCCGGCTCGTACAACTGCAACGGCGGCTGGACGTATGGCGCCAGCTACCAGAACGGTGGCGGCGGCGGCGCGTCCGACAACCGCCTCGTGATCGTCGATGTGAACATCGGCGGCAATGTGATCAAGGAGTACCAGTACTTCGACACGCTGAGCAGCCACCCGGCCGCGCCTGCGGGCTTCACCGTCGTTGACCACGGCACGGTCTCGAGCTTCGTGCTGTTCTCGCTGAGTGGCGCGACGAGCCCGATCACGGCGACGGGCAGCATCAAGATTTACTCCGCTGGCTCATCGAGCAGCCCCAGCTCCGATGCGGCCTACCCACACTATCTTTCCGGTTACTCGCAGAACCCCGTGCCGGGCCTCTCGTCCGCGACGAACTGCCCGACGGCGACGCACACGGCGACGCCGACGAAGACGGCGACGCCGACGAACACCCCGACGAAGACGCCAACCGTCACCAACACGCCGACGAACACGCCGACGAAGACGGCGACCGTCACGAACACGCCGACGAAGACGGCGACTGTCACCAACACGCCGACGAAGACGGCGACCGTCACGAACACGCCGACGAACACGGCGACCGTCACGAACACCCCGACGAACACGGCCACAGTCACGAACACGCCGACGAACACGGCGACCGTCACGAACACGCCGACGGAGACGCCGACGGACACGCCGACCGCCACCAACACGCCGACGGAGACGCCGACGGACACGCCGACGGCCACCAACACGCCGACGGAGACGCCGACCGACACGCCAACGGCGACGAACACGCCGACGGAGACGCCGACCGACACGCCCACGCCGACGGAGACGCCCACCGACACGAGCACGCCGACGGAGACGCCGACCGACACGAGCACGCCGACGGAGACGCCGACCGATACGCCGACCGACACGCCGACGCCGACGGAGACGCCGACCGACACGAGCACGCCGACGGAGACGCCGACCGACACGCCGACGCCGACCGAGACACCAACTGACACGCCGACCGAAACGAGCACTCCGGAAGCGACGGAGACGCCGACCGAGACACCAACTGACACGCCGACCGAAACGAGCACTCCGGAAGCGACGGAGACCGTTGTTCTCGATAGCACCAGCACGCCGGAGATCACGCCGACGCATGTGGCATCGACGAAGACGCCGGGCGCGACGCACACGGCAGTCGCAACGCACACAGCCGTGGCCACACGCACGGTCACACTGACGCCGCAGGTGACGCGGACCACGACGCCTCACCCGACAGAGACGGAGACGCCGGTGCCGACGGACACGAGCACGCCGACCTCGACGGCGACGAACACGGCGACGACGACCGTGACCGTCACGAGCACCTCTGTGCCGCCGACGGCGACGAACACCAGCGTCCCGCCGACCGCGACGAACACGAGCGTGCCGCCGACGGCCACGAGCACGACGGTCTCGCCGACGGAGACGCCGGTGGCGACGAGCACGCCGCAGTCGCAGGTCTTGGGCATCACGGTCGAGCCGGCACGGCCGCTCGGCTACGAACTCCCGGAGACGGGCAGCGGCAGCATGAACGACACGTCGAGCCACCTGGTTGCGCTGATACTGTTCATGAGCGCGGCCAGCGGCCTCATCTTCATCGGCCTTCGACTGAAGAAGCGCGCAGAGTAGCCTCCTGATGGATCGTCCGCAGGGATGCGGGCGGCCTTCCGGCAATCGAACCCGAACGAAAAGCGCCGTCTGAGAACCAGGCGGCGCTTCTGCGTGCGTGCCCGTGCGCGGCGTGATCGTAAGCGGGGGATCGCGCACTCTTATGGCGAACATCATCGGGCAATCGAAAGGACGACATCATGATCGCAATCATCGCGAAGTTGACGGTGCAAGAGGGCAAGGAAGAGGAGTTCAAGACCGCGGGCGCCGAGATGGTGGCGGCCGTGAAGGCGAACGAGGCCGGCAAGACGCTGCAGTACTCGCTGACGCAGAACATGAAGGTAGCCAACGAGTTCTTCTTCATCGAGGCGTACGCCGACGACGACGCGATGGCGGCGCACGGCAAGACGCCGCACATGGCGGCCTTCGGCGGCAAGATCGGCGCGTTGCTCATGGGCCGGCCGGAGATCACACGCCTGACGCCGGTCGCAACGGTCGACTAGACCGATCGAGTTCCGGAGTCGGCTGGCAGTCAGGTCGGTGCTCCGGCGCACACCGAATGTAGCGCGGGCTTTCCAGCCCGCGCGGGGACGGGAGCCAAGTCGGATTGTAGCGACGTCGCTTTAGCCCCGTCCGGCGTCGGTAACGACAGTGCCGCCTGCCTGTCACACGTCGTAGAGCGCGGCCAAGGCCACATCCGTCGTCGGGTAACGACAGCCGCGTGGCGTCGCGGTTTCCCGAGCGCTGCCCGCGTGCGACTATGCGGCATCCGGCGGGTTAGCTTGCGAGGAGATGCGTGATGAACATCGAGGCGCTGCCGTCGTATGACGAGTTGCCGGAGGTGCCGGACGCCGGGTTTCCGGTGCGATCGGCGTGGGGCGTGTTCGGCGCCGATGACGAGATCGGCTGCTGGAATCTCGTGACGCCGGAGAAGACAGCGGCGGCGGCGAAGCTCGTCCGGAAGGGCGCGATCTTCGCGCTGAACGCGCCGCTCGACGAGTTGCCGCGGGGGCTCTTCTGGTTTCGCAACGCGCCGCGGCGCACGATGTTCGACTGCAGCGGCGGCCTGCGCGCGTCGTACGACGAGTATCTCGACAACTTCTGCCCGCAGGCGTCGACGCAGTGGGATGGCCACCGGCACGTCTGCCATCCGGCGCTCGGGTTCTACAACAACGTCTCGCACGACCGCGTGCTCGCCGAAGGCTCGACGGTGCTCGGCATCCAGAATCTCGCCAAGCGCGGCATCGCGACGCGCGGCGTCCTGCTTGATATCGGTCGCTACCTCGCGTCGCAAGGACGCTCGATCGACATGCGCAGCTCGCACACGATCGACGCGCCACTGCTGGATGCCTGCGCGCGCGCGCAGGGCGTCGAGATCCAGCCGGGCGATGTGCTGATCTTCCGCGTCGGCTGGCTTGAGTGGCTGCGCAAGCAGGCGCTGGCGACGTACAACGAGTTGGCGGAGGATCTCGTCGTGCCGGGGCTGCTCGCCGGCGACGAGATGGCGCGCTATCTCTGGGACAAGCATGTCGCCGCCGTCGCGTCGGACGTGATCGCAGTCGAGTCGTGGCCGCCGCAGTTCGCCGATCCGGCGCGCGGCTTTCTGCACTTCCGGCTGATCACGTTCTTCGGCATGAATCTCGGCGAGATGTGGGACATCGATGCACTCGCCGCCGATTGCGAGAGCGACGGCGTCTACGAATTCATGCTGACGTCGGCGCCGCTGAACATCAGCGGCGGCGTCGGCTCGCCGCCGAACGCGCTGGCGATCAAGTAATCGTGTGACTTCGATTCGGGGTCGTTCTTCGGCAACGCTGATCCTCGCCAGCCAGGCGACATTCTGTGCGTACCAACATCAGTCATTCTGTGCGCACGAGCACTGTCATTCTGAGCGCGCCAACATTGTCATTCTGAGCGCAGCGAAGAATCTCTTCGGTGACGGACACGATGCGATCCCGCGGAGCGTCGGTGCAAACGATCCTCTGAGGCGTCACCGAAGAGATTCTTCGCTACGCTCAGAATGATAGTTACGAGGAATCGCCTCGTTTCCGTGGCACGCCGCTGACCGACGCGGGCGGCCACGTCGGGCCGCCCCTACGGATCGTCGGCCAATTTTGTCACGGCGTCGCGCGGTAACCGACGCAGGCTCACACGCAGCCCGGCGGTCGTTTCTATCGCGCGAAGATTCGCCGTGATATCGTGCGCCATCCATGACGCGCAGCACCCACATCCGGGCCCGCTTGCGCGATCTCCCCTTCCCGCATCGGGAAGGGGCCGGGGGTTAGGTAGGACGGAACGATGGCCAAGATCAACGTGAAGAGCCCCGTCGTCGAGCTTGATGGCGACGAGATGACGCGGGTGATCTGGGCGCTCATCAAAGAGAAGCTGATCCTCCCGTACCTGGACGTCGATCTCAAGTACTTCGACCTCGGCATCGAGGCGCGCGACGCCACCGACGATCAGATCACGATCGACGCCGCGAACGCGATCAAGCAGTACGGCGTCGGCGTAAAGTGCGCGACGATCACGCCGGATGAAGCGCGCGTGGCGGAGTTCGGCCTCAAGCAGATGTGGAAGTCGCCGAACGGCACGATCCGCAACATCCTCGATGGGACGGTATTCCGCGAACCGATCGTCTGCCGTAATGTGCCGCGGCTCGTGCCGACATGGACCGCGCCGATCGTGATCGCGCGTCACGCCTTCGGCGATCAATATCGCGCGACGGACTTCGTCGTGCCGGGCGCGGGCGAGCTGACAATCACGTTCACGCCGGCGGACGGCGGCGCGCCCGTCGTGCGCAAGGTGTTCGACTTCCAGGGCGGCGGCGTTGCGCTGGCGATGTACAACCTCGATGAATCGATCCGCGGCTTCGCGCGCGCCTGCTTCAACTTCGGGCTGCAGCGCAAGTATCCGGTGTATCTCTCGACGAAGAACACGATCCTGAAGGCGTACGACGGGCGCTTCAAAGATCTCTTTCAGGAAGTGTTCGACGCCGAGTTCGCGACGCAATACGCGGACGCCAAGCTGACGTATGAGCACCGGCTGATCGACGACATGGTCGCCGCGGCGCTGAAGTGGTCGGGCGATTTTCTGTGGGCGGCGAAGAACTACGACGGCGACGTGCAGTCCGACAGCATCGCCCAGGGCTTCGGCTCGCTAGGGCTGATGACGTCGGTGCTGCTGAGCCCCGACGGCAAGACGGTGGAGGCGGAAGCGGCGCACGGCACCGTCACGCGGCACTACCGCATGCATCAGCGCGGCGAGAAGACCTCGACGAACCCGATCGCGTCGATCTTCGCGTGGACGCGCGGGCTGAGCTATCGCGGCGAGTTTGACAGCACACCGGACGTGACGCGCTTCGCGCACACCCTCGAGAAGACCTGCGTCGACACCGTAGAGTCAGGTCAGATGACGAAAGATCTGTCGCTGCTCATCGGTCCCGAGCAGCCGTGGCTGACGACGGAGCAGTTCCTCGACGCGCTGGCGGAGAATCTGCAGCGGGCGATGACGCCGTAACGTGCTCACGCCTTGAAATCGTCAGGACGGATGCGATCGCAATGCTGCGCCGCGTTTTGCGCGATGATTCTCGTCGCCGCATGCCGATCTGGGCCGACGGGATACTCGCGATCGCAGGCCGTCGCGGCGGCGCGCGAGCAGTTTTCGCAGTTCGGCCGTCTTGACTCGATCATCTCGGTGCGCATCGGGCCGGAGCGTGTGTTCGATGAGGGCTCGACGGAGCCGGAGCGACGGGTCTGGGCGGTTGCGGCGACGGGCTCGTTTCGGTTTGGTTCGTGCGGACCTCCTCCGCCTGCCGGACAACCGCCGAAGTGCGCAGATCCTGCGACGAGCGCGCTGATCCTGCTCGACTACTTCGACGGCACCTTCGTGGAGGGAGGGTTTCCGGCGGAGGCGCCTAAGTGACCGACGCGCGTTGTCGCCAGCTACACCCGATGCTGGCATCTGAGGCGCACTCTCTCAAGCCTCGCGGCGGGTCAACGCAGGATTGAGAAGCTTTCTTGCTGGAAGTTGCGGTCGTGCGTGAGCACCACGGCGACGCCGAGACGGCGGCAGATCGACATCGACATGCAGTCCGTGAGGCTGTACGCCTTGTCGAGCCGCGTCCGGTACAGCGCGAGCCCGTCCTCGAAGAGCTCGTGCGTTTGCGGGATGATCATCACGTCTTGCAACCTCAGATGGTCGATCATCCGCACGCCACGATCTCGTGCAGCCGTCCAAGCTTCGAGAGATGCGCCAGCACTTCGACGAGAACTGGCTCCGCCGTTACGAGCTCGTCGTCACGGTACTCGGAACCTCGTTCGATCGCGACCCGATGCAGACCGTCGCGCGGGAGAAGGGCCGCGATGCAATGAGAAGCGTCTACGAATACACGCCACACTAGTCGGGATCCTGTTTCGGAACGCCGTAGACATAGTGCTCGAGATAGGCAGCACCATCACGGGTGTGGCGCGCCTGTTCCTCGGCCGGGATGGTTCGGCCGAGCGCCGCGATATCGTCGAACACGTTGCGGCGGCGCATTGGCGCGCGCGCGACCTTCGGTTTGGCCGCTCGATTGGGCTTTGGGGCTGGCTTGCGGCGTTGTTCGGTAGTCATCGCGATGCAGTATACGAAAAAAGAACGGGGCCAATGTGGCCCCGTTTTCGAACGATGCTGTATCTCGCGTTCTACGTCTCGCCGACGCGGTGGCAGGCGACCATGTGACCGCCGCCGACATCGCGCCATTCCGGGATCACCTGGCGGCACTCTTCGATGGCGATCGGGCAACGCGTGTGGAAGACGCAGCCGGGGGGCGGGCGCAGGGGGCTCGGCACGTCGCCGGTGAGGATGATCCGCTCGCGCGTACGCTCGACCGCCGGATCCGGCACGGGCACTGCCGAAAGCAGCGCCTTCGTGTACGGGTGCAGCGGGTTTTCGTACAGCTCATTGCGGTCGGCCAGCTCCATCATCTTGCCCAGGTACATGACGCCGACGCGATCGCTGATGTGGCGGACGACCGATAGGTCGTGCGCGATGAAGAGATACGTCAGCCCGAACTGATGCTGCAGATCCTCCATCAGGTTGATGATCTGCGCCTGAATCGACACGTCGAGCGCGGACACCGGCTCGTCCGCGACAATGAAGTCGGGTTCGACGGCGAGCGCGCGAGCGATGCCGATGCGTTGCCGCTGGCCGCCGGAGAATTCGTGCGGGTAGCGGTTGGCGTAGTAGGGGTTGAGGCCGACGACGCGCATCAGATCCTGGATGCGTTCGCGCCGGGCGCGGCCGCCCTTGGCGAGACCGTGGATCTGCAGCGGCTCGCCGATGATCGCACCGACGGACATCCGTGGGTTCAGCGATGCATACGGATCCTGGAAGATCATCTGCATCTTGCGGCGCATGCGGCGCATCTCGCCCGAGCCCAACTGCGTCAGCTCGGTGTTGCCGAAGCGCACCGAGCCGGCAGTCGGCTTGTAGAGCTGGAGGATGCTTCGGCCCGTCGTCGATTTGCCGCAGCCGGACTCGCCGACGAGGCCGAGCGTCTCGCCCTTCTTGACGTGGAACGAGATACCGTCGACGGCCTTCCCCTCGGCGACCTTCCGCTGGATCAGTAGGCCGGCCGTGATCGGAAAGTACATCTTGAGATCCTGGACGTTGACCAGGATGTCGGACGCGGTCTCGGGGCTCTCGATGGGCATCGTTTGCGTCGTCATCAGTTCGCCCCCTGCGTTGCGCCCGCGGCTGGCGCGGGCATCGCACTGGCCACTTCCGTCTCGACTGTCGGCATCACCCAGCACGCCGACATATGCTTGTCGCCGGCCGGCATCAGCGGCGGCTCTTCCTGCGTGCACTTATCGATCTTGTAGGCGCAGCGTGGCGCGAACGAGCAGCCGACGGGGCGATGCACGAGATCCGGCGGCACGCCCTCGATCGGGATCAGGCGGTCGCGCTTGCCTTGGTCGAGGCGCGGCACGGACTTCAGCAACCCGATCGTGTACGGGTGCCGCGGGTTTGCATAGAGATCCTTCGCGTTGGCCGACTCGACGACCTTGCCGGCGTACATGACGTTGACGCGGTCGGCGTAGCGCGCGACGACGCCGAGGTTGTGGGTGATGATGACGACGGCAGTGCCGAGCTCGCGGCTGAGGCGCGCCATGATCTCGAGGATCTGCGCCTGAATGGTGACGTCGAGTGCGGTCGTGGGCTCGTCGGCGAGCAGGAGCTTCGGGTTGCAGGACAGCGCCATGGCGATCATCACGCGCTGGCGCATGCCGCCGGAGTACTGGTGCGGATAGTCGTTGAGGCGGCTGCCGGCGGCCGGGATGCCGACCATCTCGAGCAGTTCGGCGGCGCGCTTCTTGGCGCTCGACGAATCCATCTTCATGTGGAGCTCAAGGCCCTCGGTGAGCTGGCGGCCGATCGTGAGAACGGGGTTGAGCGATGTCATCGGCTCCTGGAAGACCATCGCGATGCGGTTGCCGCGGATGTGGCGGACTTCCTCTTCGTCCATCTTGAGGATGTCTTCGCCTTCGAAGAAGACTTCGCCGCCGACGATCTTGCCGGGCGGGTTGGGGATCAGGCGAAGAATCGAGAGTGCGCTCACGCTCTTGCCGGAGCCGGACTCGCCGACGAGCCCGAGTGTCTCGCCCTCTTCCACATCGTAGGTGACGCCATCCACGGCGTGGACGATGCCTTCCTCCGTGAAGAACTGCGTCTTCAGATCGCGAACCTGAAGCAGTGTGCCCATCTACCCTCCTCGGGACGGCTTGCGCGAACTCGCGCTACCTACCGATACGATGCCCGCCGCGGTTCGGTTGTGCGGGCGAAGATTCCGCGTTGGTCGTCGCGCGATCACTTCGCGCGACCTCCGGTCCCGCGACAACTGCCGCGCGACTCTTGGCCGCGCGATAGCTGATGGTGGGGAAGAGGAGACTCGAACTCCTACGCCTTGCGGCACGTGATCCTAAATCACGCTCGTCTGCCAATTCCGACACTTCCCCGTGCGCGCGATGCAGCCGCTGCGAGCCCGGGAAACCTGAAGTGAAATGCCGGAACCCGGCCTCACCAGCAGTGATACAAGTTATACACGTTTCGACCGTTACGAAGCTAGACAACGCAACCCGATATCCGCGCCCATGCAATAGTCAGCGGCCTATGTAAAGCACGTGTAGTCAGCGTAGCACCGGGCGCGAGCGGGCGATGGGCGGCGGGCTTGTGAAGAAAGCGCGCGTCGCTAGACGGGGTCGATGCGGGCCATCTGCGGGCGGACGGGATCGGGGTGGAACTCTTTCCAGATGTCGCGCGCGAGCAGATCGATGTCACCAAGCTCGCCGAAGACGAAGCCGTCGAAGGCATCGAAGTGGATCATCACCATGTCGACGACCCACTGGCCGTGCTCGATCCACCACTCGGTGGAGATCTCGCCCGCGGCGTGGCCGCGGGCCTGGACGTACGGGCTCGTCTCCATGGCGTAGCGGGCGAAGTCGAGCGGATCGCCCTGCTCGAACGTCCAGCGGAGGTGACGGCAGGGGTGTGCCGGTGTGTTGTCCTGTGCGCAGATCGAGCACCGGATGGCGCGTGTCGTGTCTCTGCCTTCGACTTGCTGAATGATCTTGCCCATCGCGCCGCCTCGTTCCGCATCCGCGGGATCGTGATTCTGTCACGTATCAAAACGAAGCTGCGGCGGGCGGCGTTGCGGCTCGAGACTCCGCCAGCCGTCAAGTTCGTGCCGGTCAAGTCCGGCGCCCGGCCCGCGAACCGATGGAATCGACGCGCGCGCGAGCCATGAGCGGACTCGGGATGCGTCATGGCGGAGGATCGAGACAGTACCGGCGCAAAGGCGTATGATCGGGGCGCGATTCATCCCGGGCGAAAGCGAGGCGACATGGCGACGGCGAAGATCAACGGCATTGACATCTACTACGAGCTGCACGGTGACGCGGGCGAGCCGCTTGTGCTCGTCCACGGCTACACCGGCGACATTACTGACTGGCGGCACCAGCTGCCGGAGTTCTCCAAGACGCACCGTGTGCTCGTGATGGATCATCGCGGCCACGGACGCTCGCAGGCGCCGACCGATCGCAGCGTGTACACGATCACTAACATGGCCGACGATGTCGAGGCGCTGGCCGCGCACGTCGGGTTTGAGCGCTACCACCTGCTCGGCCACTCGATGGGCGGCAGCGTCGCGCAAGAGGTCGCGCTTCGCAGTCCCGAACGGCTGATGTCGCTGACGCTGCACGACACGGGCCACAAGTGGGGGCTGAAGGGCAACGACTTTGTCAACAACTACATCGCTAAGCGGTTCAAGATGGCCCAGGACGAAGGGATGGCCGCAGTCGCCGCCGTGCCATCGCCGATTGCGCCGCCGCCGCACATGCCGGCGGAGCGCACGGCCGAGACGAACGAGCGGCTGGCGCGCATGTCCGTCGACGCCTTCATCGGCGCCTGGGACGCGCTGCAGTACTGGCCCGGCACGGAGGATCGCATCGGCAAGCTCGGCGTGCCGACGATGGTGATCTACGGTGACCTCGATGGCCCGCTCGTCGATACGGCGAAGTGGCTGGCGGCGAACATCCCCGGCGCCGTGCTGGAGATCGTGCCGGAGGCGGCGCACTCGCCCCAGTACGAGCGACCGGAGATCTTCAACGCCGCGCTGCGCCGGCATCTGACGCGGAACGCGTTTGCGCCGGTGAAGTAGGCGGCCGCAGCGAACGGCGGCCGAGCGGCGGGCGACTGCCGTGGTTTGCCGCGTCTCGCCGGACGGTGATACGCTGTAGTCGTAATCCCCGAGGAGGGAACGTTCAATGCAACTGCTCGCTGGACTCGGACCGCTC
>JBBQVO010000099.1:0-12253 GCA_038211505.1 Dehalococcoidia bacterium
GCAGAACATCATGGTGTTCCGTTTCGGCAACGGCATTTTTGAGCCTGTGTGGAACCGCCGCTACGTCGACAACGTGCAGGTCTCCGTAGGCGAAACCGTTGGCGTCGAAGGTCGCGGTGGTTACTACGAAGAGTCGGGCGCGCTGCGCGACATGGTGCAGAATCACCTGATGCAGGTGCTGGCGCTGATCGCGATGGAGCCGGTGGCGTCGTTCGGCGGCGACGCCGTGCGCGACGAGAAGGCGAAGGTCTTCCACGCGATCACGCCGATCCAGGACGTCGGCCGCAACACCGTGCGCGGACAGTACATCTCCGGCGCGATCCTCGGCGAGCAGGTGCCGGGCTACCGGCAAGAGGAAGGCGTCGCGCCGAGCTCGCGGACGGATACGTACGTGGCGATGAAACTCGAAGTCGAAAACTGGCGCTGGGCGGGGGTGCCGTTCTACCTGCGCGTCGGCAAGCGGCTGCCGAAGCGCGCGACGGAAGTGGCGATCACCTTCAAGACAGCGCCGCTGCAGCTGTTCCGCCAGATGGGCGGCGATAATCCGACGCCGAACCTGCTGGTGCTACGCATCCAGCCGGACGAAGGCATCTCGCTGCGCTTCGGCGCGAAGGTGCCGGGCACGCGATCGGATGTGCGGCCGGTGAACATGGATTTCCGATACGGCAGCTCGTTCGGCGTGGATCCGCCGGAGGCGTACGAGCGGCTGCTGCTCGATGCGATGCTCGGCGATTCGACGCTATTCACGCGATGGGACGGCGTCGAAGCGGCGTGGGAACTGCTGACGCCGGTGCTCGATGCGTGGGCGGACGGCGCGTCGCCGTTACAGTTTTATGAAGCCGGCACCTGGGGGCCCGACGCGGCGAGCGACCTGGTAGAACGCGACGGACGTGAATGGCACCGGATGTGAACGACATCGAGCAGGTGCTCGATTCGCCGCTGTCCGTCGAACCGTCCGCGATCGAGGCGGAGTTCGCGCGCATCTGGCGCGAGACAGCGAGCCCCGGATCGGACGAGTCATCGATCCGCCTCCGCGTCGTGAACTTCGTCGGACTTGCGCGCAGCGACGCTGAACGCGAGCGCTTCGAAGACGTGATGCAGGCGCTTCCGCAACGCCACCCGTGCCGCGGCATTCTCGCCGTCGCCGCGCCTGATCACACAGGGCCGCTGGCGGCGTCGATCTCGGCGCACTGCTGGCGGGCGGGCGGCAGCCGTCATCTCTGTTCGGAAGAAGTCGTGCTGGCGGGCGGGGTCGCCGACGAGCAGGCGCTGGCGTCCGCCGTACTGGCGTTGCTGGTGCCGGAGCTGCCGGTGTCGCTCTGGGCGATCGCGGCCGACGACCTGCAGGGCAAGCTCCTCGACTTACTGCTCGATGCGGTTGATCGCGTGTACGTCGATTCGCAGGGGGTGCGCGATCTCGAGACGTTCTATCGCGGGATCGGAGTGGCGCATCGCGCGCACGATACGGCGGTATTCGATCTCGCCTGGTGCCGGCTGTCGTCGTGGCGCGGGCTCGTGGCGCAGTTCTTCGACGGCGACTCAGGCGCGGGGCGCCTTTCGCATCTTAACGAGATCGAGATTGTGTCCGGCGGCAATTCGGCATCGAGCCAGGCGCTGCTGCTCGCGGGTTGGCTGATCTCGTGCCTCGGCATGGAGCTGGCGGACGTGAGCACATCGGCGGACGTGATTCAGGCGACGTTGTACGACGCGAGCCACGGGGTCACGGTGCGTATCGTGAACGGAGACGCGCATGAGCTTCCGCTGAACTCGGTGCGGGTGCGGACGTCGGAGGCGGATTTCATCGTCGAGCTGCACAGCGAGAGCGGCCATATGCACGTGCGTGAGGAGTGGCCGGACGCGCCGGTGCACCGCATCGTCGCGCGGGATCCCGATGATGATGCGTCGATCTTCGGGGAGGCGCTGGACGATACGTCGGGGTCGACGATCTTCATGGATGCACTCGAAAGCGCGCTCGCGCTGATCACGCCGAGTAGCGACGAATAATCGGCGTTTCCCGTGTGCCAATCGGCGCGGCGTATCGGCCAGCCGTTCAGTCTTCGAGGAACTCCCAGACGACTTGCATGAAGCGATCGAGCTGATCGTGATGCACCCAGTGGCCGGCGTCCTTCACGAGGACGCTCCTGTAGTCGTGAAAGGCCGTCGCCTTGCCGTCGGCCTCGGGATCCGGCGCCCAGCTCTCTGAGCCGCGGACGAGCAGGGTGGGGCAGCGGATCTGGTTCCAGATCTCACGCGCCTCGGCGATGTTGAACTCGTACGGCGAATGCAGCCGGACGTAGTTATCGAACTTCCAGCTGAGGGTGCCGTCGTCGTTCTTGCGCATGCCGTGCAGCGTTAGGTGATGCGCCATCTCGGCCGTGAGATGCGGGTTCTCTTCGCGCATGCGCTTCGTCGCGTCTTCGACGGAGGCGTAGCGGCGCGGCGTGCGTTTGTCGAACTCCTGCATGTCGTCGATCCAGCGACGCATGCGGATCGATGCCGGCGTGGGCTCGCCGACGCGCGGTCCGAGGCCTTCGACGGCGACGAGCTTCTTGACGTGTTGCGGGTAGACGCCGGTGTACTCCAGCGCGACGGCGCCGCCGAGCGAGTGGCCGATGACGGTGAGCGGCGAGCGATCGAGCTCGTGGCCGAGCTGCGCGACATCGAGCACGAACTCGGGCAGACTGTATTGGCCGCCGACGGCCCAGCCGCTATCGCCGTGACCGCGCAGGTCGACGGCGTAGACGCAGTAGCGTTCTTTGAGGCGGAGGGCGACGTGATCCCAGGTGCGGGCGTGATCGCGGTTGCCGTGGATGAGCATGAGAGGCGGATTGGCTTCGTCGCCCCAGACGACGTAGTGGAGCTTGAGACGCTGCGAGCAGTAGTACCTCGATTGCGGCTCGTCGGTCATGCATCCCTCCGGCAATTGCGCGCGATGTGGGGAACGCTACGGCAGCGCGCCGCCGCCGTCAAGCGCGAGCGGGGGTTCGTGAATCAGGATAAGTCGCGACGCGGGGTCTGTTGTCAATTCCGAGCGGGGACGACTGCAACGAGAAGGCCCGCCTGAAGGGCGGGCCATGAGATTCGACAGGAGCGCGGAGTGAGACTAACGGCTGCCTCGCAAGCGCGGGTCGGCGATGTCGCGGATGGAGTCGCCGAGGAGGTTGAAACCAAGAACCGTGAGCGTAATCGCCGCGCCGGGGAAGAACGCGGACTGGATGTGGATGGGGTAGTTGTTTCGGGCGTCGCTGACGTCTCGACCCCACGAGGCAGCGTTCGGAATGCCGAGACCGAGGAACGAGAGCGCGGCTTCGGCCAGGATGATGCCGCCGAGCAGCGTCGTCATAACGATGATGGCGAGCGCGATCACGTTGGGGAGAATGTGCCGGAGTAGGACCCGCGGCGCCCAGGCGCCGCTCGCCCGCGCGGATTCGATGTACTGGTTGTTCTTTTCGGAGAGCACGGCGCCGCGAACGATCCGCGTGACGCCGGGAATCACAGCCAGGGTGAGCGCGAAGACGATGGTTCGAAACGACGGGCCAAGCGCCTGCGTGATGATGAGGAGCAGTAGGAGAGCGGGGAAGGCGATCGCGGTGTCAACGGCGCGCTGGATGAGGGAATCTACGAAGCCGCCCAAGTAGCCTGAGACGATGCCGACGAGCGTCCCGACGGCCGAACCGAGGACGACCGAGATGAACGCCACCGACATCGAGATGCGGCTCCCGTAGATCGTGCGGCTGAAGATGTCACGGCCCAGGCGCTCGGTTCCGAAGATGTGCGCGGCCGAGTATCCGCCGTCGGTCGTGTTTGAGAGATGCGTCGCCGAATATGGCGCGATCAACGGCGCAAAGATGGCGCAGATCGTGAAGAGGACGATGATAATCAATCCCAGCAGGCCGAGTGGGTTCTGCCGCCCCACCGTTGCCAGCTTTCGCAGCCGGGCGCCGAGGGTTGGTGCGTCGAGTGACACTTCTCCGACGATCAGTGGGGGGCTCGCGGCGATGTCTCTAGACAAGGTGGTTCCTCATGAATAGCGAATCCGCGGATCGAGCCAAGCGTAGCTAATATCGACAAGCAGGTTGAGCACGACGACGCTGACGCCCGCGTAGAGTGTCATCGACTGCACGACATCAAAGTCTTTGTTGGCGAGGGCCTTGAACGTGTAATCGCCGAGACCCGGCAGCGTAAAGATTTCTTCGACGATGAGCGCGCCGCCGAGGAGGCCGGCGATTTGCAGGCCGAGCACGGTGATGACGGGAATGAGCGAGTTCTTGAGTCCATGACGGAGCACGACAACACGATCACGGAGACCCTTCGCGCGCGCGGTCCGCATGTAGTCCTGGCGCAGCACCTCGAGCAGGGATGAGCGCATCAGGCGCATGATGCCGGCTGCGGAGCCGAGCGCGAGAACGGCGGCGGGCGGCCCTAACTGCTTGAAGTTCAACCACGGGTCGTCCGTGATTCCGACGTATCGTCCGATCGGTGGCGCGTAGTTCCACAGCGCAATCGGGATGATCAGCACGAGGGTCGCCACCCAGAACACAGGCACGGCCAGCCCGAAGATGGCGGTCAGGCGCACAAAGTAATCCGGGATCGAATTGCGAAAGATCGCCGACACGATGCCGAACGGGATACCAACGACGACCGTGAAGATCAGCGTCAGCACCATGAGCTCTAGCGTCACCGGCAGACGTTTCCTCACGGTCGGAAAGACCGGCTTGTGGTCGACGTTCGATGTGCCGAGGTCGAACGTGAGCACACCTTTGGCGTACTTCCAGTACTGGCTGTCGGTGTTGAACGTCACGAACTTGGGACTCGTCAGGTCGACCGATACGGGAAAGTACGGTTTATCGAGCCCCAACTGATGGTGAATGGCGTCAATCTGTCCTGGACCGCAGTTGAGCTGGCAGATCCGGATCGCCGGATCCCCGGGCACAATCCGAAGCAAGGCGAACACCGTCACCGACAGAATGATCAGGATGACGATGCCGCCCAGGATTCGGCGAAGAATGAACGTCTGCATGCGCTACGCCTTGTCGAGGTACCAGTCGTTGACGAAGAGGCCGCTGGCCCCGAGTCCGGTCGGGATGTTCTTGACGCGCGATTGGTACAGCGTGAATGCGTACGGGCTGACGAGCGGCAAGAAGGTCGGGCCCTTGCTGTAGATGAGCTTCTGCAGATCGTGCATCGACTTGACGAAATCTTCATGCTTCGTCTTGGTCTTCGTGTCGTCGATCGCCGCGTCGATCTCCGGGTAGAGCTTGCCGACGCCTGTCGCGTAGATGTTGTTGCGCGCGGGGCCCTCGGAGTGCTGGAAGTCCATGTCGAATTCCGCGTACTCGTAGACCTGGTTGAGCGCCAGGCTGGCGTCGTACTTGAGGTTCGTGTAGTTGTCGAGCCACGTCGCGAACGGCTGCGCGTCGGCCTGGACGTCGAAGCCGGCGGCCTTCATCTGCTCCAGCCAGATCGGCAGGATGAGGTTGTGCTCCTCGATGGCGGAGTCGGCCGGCCACATGACCTTGACGCTGACGCGATCCTGACCGGTCGCAGCCCTGATCAGGTCTTTCGCCTTTTGCAAGTCAAAAGACTGGTACTGCTTGAGCTCGTCCGCGGAGAGCGCGACGTCGCCCATCGGCCAGTGCACGATGCCGTTTTCCTGCGCCTCGCCCTTGTACACCTTGTCGATGTACTCCTGGCGGTTGAGCGCGTAGTTGGCCGCCATGCGGATGCGGTCGTCCTTCCACGGATCCTTCGTCGGATTCATGGTGAAGGCGATGAACGTGTTGACAGGGTCGCGCTGCACGAGGTAGTTGCTTCCCTGCTGTAGCTGCTTCGATTCGTCGACGTTGGCGGCCGTGTACGTGTCCAATTGACCAGACTGAAACGCGGTCCGAAGCGCCGAGCGGTCGGTGATGATTTTCACGTCCATGCCGTCGATGTACGGCAACGCTTCGTTGTTGTTTTTGTCGTCCTTGCGGTAGTAGTTCGGGTTTCGGTCGAGCGCCGCGCCCTGACCTTCGGTGTAGTTCTTGAGAATGAAGGCGCCGGCGCCAGCCGCTTGCTGCTTCAGCTTGGTAATGTTCGCGTCGCTCAGCGCTTCTTGCGGCACGATCGTGTTGATGCCGCTGCCGATGCGGTTGCTGAAGTAGCCGTATGGCTTCGGTGTCTTGAACGTATACGTATTGCCGTCGGGGGAGGCCGTCTGTGAATCCAGCCACTTGCCGATGAACCCGTAGGCGTTGGACTGAGGCAGCGTCTTGATGCGGTCGTAGCTGGTGACGACGTCGGCCGCGTTCAGATCGCGCTCTGGCACGCCGAGCGGGTTCGGACCAACTTTGACGCCCGGGCGGATGTGGAAGTTGTACTGCGTGTCAGCGACGACCTCGTACGCAGTCGAGAGGTCGTCGAAGCGGAACTTTCCGTCGAGCGCGGAGTAATTGACAAGCACGTTGTAGAGACGCGGGAAGTAGCCGACCGAGGCCGCGATACCGATGTACGGGTCGAACGTGTCGAAGTCCGCCGTGCTCGCGACCTGGTAGCGCCCTCCGCGCTTGGGGGTTCCGCTGGCCTGCGTCGGATTCGACGCCGCCGTCTTGCTGCCGCCCGCGGCAGTGGCGCCCGGCGTCTTGCTTCCGCTGTCGCTGCTACTACAGCCGACGAGCCAGACGGCGCCGGCTGCTGTGCCGGCGACGCCGACTCCCTGCAGCATGCGCCTGCGCGAGATGCGTTGTGCCGTCACATTGTCCCAGTAGCTACCGGCCATTTCTCGTGTCTCCCTTCAAGAGAAGCTGTCCTCCAACGTCGGCGAGTGGCACTACAATCTCCCAATACGGAGTCTGTGTCAAGAGATACGTGAAGTGATCCTCACGATTTTCACTTCGCGTGTGCCTGAACCAGATTGTACTCTACCGCGCGCCTTCTGTGTCACCTAAAATTCACATCTATCCCAGTTTGTCTACCAAAAGAAGGCTGCCCCCTCCAGATGTTTCGCGCGCGGCTCTGGCCGTACATGCTCCGCTATCGCTTTCGCATGGGCGTCGGCTTGCTCGCGCTGGCCGCCGCATCCGGCGTCAGCATCCTCGCGCCGTACGTGCTCGGCCGCGCCGTCGATAGCCTGCGAGAAGGGCCGTCGACGCAGAAGTTGCTGTTCTTCGCCGGCCTGACGATCGCCATCCAACTTTGCGATAGCGGTCTGCGGTTCGTGACGCGCATTTTCGTGAGCGGCTCTTCGCGCAAGATTGAAAACGACCTTCGGAACGACGTGTACGCGCACATCCAGTCGCTCGACCAGAAATTCTTTCACGACAACCAGACGGGCGACCTGATGGCGCGCGTCTCGAACGACGTAACTACGGTGCGCGAGATGCTCGGCCCGGGACTGATGGATCTCTTCCGGTCGGTGCTGCTGTTCTTCGCGGGGCTCGGGATCATGCTGACGATCGATGTCAAGCTGGCGCTGCTCGCGGCGCTGCCGCTGCCGTTCATCACGCTGCTCTTCGTTTGGGTGGGACAGGTGATCGAGAAGCGCTTCCACGCCGTGCAGACGCAGTTCGGCAACCTGTCGACGTTTGTGCAGGAGAACTTCTCCGGCGCGCGCGTTGTAAAGGCGTACGTGCAGGAGAACAACGAGGCCGACGCGTTCGAGCGCGAGACGCGGAAATTCGAAGAGGCAAACCTCCACTGGGCGCGCCTCTCAATGGCGCTGTGGCCGCTGCTCAGCGTGCTGATCGGCGTCAGCACCGTCATCGTCATCTACGTCGGGGCGCTGGAGGTGAAGTCGGGCGCGATCACGCTCGGGCAGTTCGTGCAGTTCAATGCGTACATCGTGCTGCTGTCGGTGCCGATGGTGAACCTCGGCTGGACGTTGAACATGTACCAGCAGGCGGCGGCGTCGATGCAGCGCGTCGAGGAGGTGTTGTCGCGGCGGCCGGTAATCGTCGATGCACCGGGCGTGCAGCCGCTGGCCGACGTGCGGGGCAGCATCGCATTCGAGCGCGTGAGCTTCGGCTACTTCAACCGGCCGGTGCTGTACGACATCACGATCGACGTGCCGGCGGGCACGACGCTGGCGATCGTCGGTCCGACGGGATCCGGCAAGACGACGCTCGTCAACTTAATCGCGCGCGTGTATGACGTGCGCGCCGGCCGCATCGCGATCGATGGCACCGATGTGCGGGAGATTCCGCTGGAGCAATTGCATCGATCCGTCGCGTTCGTGCCGCAAGAGTCGTTCCTCTTTTCGACGACGCTCGAAGATAACGTCGCCTGGGGCGGCGATACGGATGCGGCGCGCGTCGAGCAGGCGGTGGAGCTGTCGCAGCTGGTGAACGACATCGCGCAGCTGCCGCGCGGCATGCAGACGATGGTCGGCGAGCGCGGCGTGTCGCTGTCCGGCGGCCAGAAGCAGCGGGCGGCGATCGCGCGGGCGCTGGCGCGCGAGGCGCCGATCCTGATCCTCGACGACGCGCTGTCGCACGTCGACGCATACACGGAGGAGCGGATCCTCTCCGGCGTGCGCGGCTACATCAGCGGGAGGACGGCGGTGATCATCGCGCATCGCGTGTCGGCGGTGCGCTGGGCCGATCAGATCGTCGTCATCGAGGAAGGCCGCATCGTCGAGCGCGGCACGCACGATGAGCTGATCGAGCGCGATGGGCCGTACGCGCAGCTCGATCGCCGGCAGCGATTGGAAGCGGAGCTGTTTGAAGATGGGCCGGCGGACGATGCGCCAAATGCGACGAATGGGGCGGCTGCCACGAACGGAACCCCGCCCCCTGACGGGATGGCGTCAATGAACGGGACCGCGTCCACGAATGGCGCGAGCGGGAACGATCCGGCGGGCGGCGCGGCCTCGGCCGGCGGCGGGAGCGACTGATGGCGATCAGCGACTACCACGAAGAAGACGACGCGATCGGCAAAGCCTACGATTCGTATCTCGTCGGGCGGCTGATGGGGTATATGCGGCCGTACCTGTGGCGCGTGATCGTGGCGCTCGTGCTGCTACTCGGCACGACGGGGCTGACGCTCGTGCAGCCGCTGCTGATCTCAAAAGCCATCGACCAAGACATCGCAAAGCAATCGACGGACGGACTGGGTTGGATCATCGGCGCGTATCTCGGCGTGCTCGTCCTGATGTTTGTCTTCGCGTACATCGAAGCGTTGCAGATGGTGATCGTCGCGCAGAAGGTGATGAACGATCTGCGGATGAAGCTCTTCCGCCATCTGCAGCAGATGTCGATCGCCTTCTATGACGTGAACCCGGTCGGCCGCCTCGTGACGCGGCTCACCAACGACATCGCCGCGCTCAACGAGCTGCTGACGGCGGGCGCTGTGACGATCATCAAGGACGTGTTCCTGATTGTGGGGGTGGCGGGGTTCCTGCTGTACCTCAACTGGAAGCTCGCGCTCGTCACGTTCGTGATCATGCCGGTACTGGCTGTGATCATGCGCTGGTTTGCGGTCGTCATGCGCAACTCGTTCCGCAAGCAACGGCTCTACATCGCGCACCTCAACGCCTTCACGGCCGAACATATCGGCGGCATGATGCTGATCCAGCTGTTCGGACGGCAGCGGCGCGACAACGAAGAGTTCCGCGGCCACAGCGGCGATCTGCTCGACGCGAACATGGAGGTCGTGCACTCGTTCGCCGCGTTCGAGCCGGTGGTGGCGATCGTCAGCGCCGTAACGACGGGCATCGTCATCGTGATCGGCGGCCGCTTCGTCCTGCACGAGACGCTCACGATCGGACAGTTGGTCGCGTTCCTGACGTACGTCTCGATGTACTACAACCCGGTGCGTGAGATCGCCGATCGCTTCAACATCCTGCAGTCGGCGATGGCGGCGCTGGAGCGCATCTTCACGCTGCTCGATGAGCCGGAGGGCGTGCAGGATGACGATGCGACGCTGGAGTTGCCGGAGCACGTCGCCGGATCGGTGGAGTTCGAGCATGTGTGGTTCCAGTACGCGACGGGCGACTGGGTGCTACGCGACGTGAGCTTCACGATCGAGCCCGGCGAGCGCATCGCCTTTGTCGGCGCGACGGGCGCCGGCAAGACGAGCATGATCAACCTGCTGCTGCGGTTCTACGACATCCAGCGCGGGCGCATCCTGCTTGACGGCATCGACATCGCCAAGGCGAAGCAGCAGCAGGTGCGGCGGCACATCGGCCTCGTGTTGCAGGATCCGTTCATCTTCACGGGCACGATCGAAGAGAATATTCGGCTGCGCGACGAGTCGATCTCGCCGGCGCAGGTGCGTGAAGCCGCGCGGCTCGTCGGCGCCGATCGTTTCATCAACGAGATGCCGGAGGGGTATCAGCATCGCCTTGTCGAACGGGGCGCGAATCTCAGCACGGGACAGAAGCAGCTGCTGGCGTTCGCGCGGTCCGTCGCCTTCGATCCAGAAGTGATGCTCGTACTCGATGAAGCGACGGCGAACATCGACTCCGAGACGGAGGCGCTGATCCAGGAGAGCCTCGAGCGACTGACGGCCAAGCGGACGAGCATCATCATCGCCCATCGTCTGGCGACGGTGCGAGGCGCCGATCGGATCATCGTGCTGCACCACGGCGAGATCGTCGAGCAGGGCACGCACGACGAACTGCTGGCGATTCGCGGCCGATACTTCCGCCTCTGGTTGCTGCAGCAGCGCGAGGTGCCAGCCGATGTGCTCGCGCGCACGGAGCAGCGCCTCGCCTGACACGCCCGCGTTTGTTGATCCACTCTTGCCGATCGCTCGGCGTATACTTCGCGCGGTGATCGACACGCAGTGAACGGGATGCGATGGATCGGCCCCACGACGATAACGCTGGGCGAGCGGCAGTTCAGGGTCGGTTTGACTGGTTCCGGAACTCCGACGCGCGCATCGCATCGGCGCTGGCGCTCGGCGCGCTCGCGGTCGCGCTTCTCACGCAGTTCGGACTGACGAAGTACTCCGGCATCGTGCCATATACGGCGCTCGGCTTCGTCGTCGCGGCGGCGCTGTTCGCCGCGTCAGCCTGGATCGTCGCGCATGCGGCGGCCGGTGACGACGGCGATGCGACGCCGGACGGCACGGAGCGAACGGAATTCGCGCTGTCACGGCGGTGGGAAATCGCAGCCTTCGCGAGCGTGATCGCGCTTGCGGCGTTCTTCCGGTTCTGGCACTTCTTCTCGTTTCCGCCGGGGCTCTGGTTCGACGAAGGAACAAACGCGAACGACGCGATCTCGCTGATCGACGGCGATCACACGCGCATCTGGTTCGACAGCGTGTTCGGGCGTTCGACGCTGTATCTGTATCTGCTAGCCGGGTCGTTGAAGCTGTTCGGCTACACGATCTTCGCGATTCGCATCGTGCCCGCGGTTGCCGGGCTGGCGGCTGTCGTCGCGTTTTATGCGCTGGCGCGGCGCATGATCGGCGTCGTGCCGGCGCTCGTCGCAACGGCGCTGTTCGCGGTCTCGCGCTGGGCCGTGACATTCAGCCGCATCTCGTGGGAGGCATCGCTGCAGCCGCTGTTCGAGATTCTCGTTGTGTTCTTTCTTGTCCGCGGGCTGGAGACGAAGAGCAAGTTGTCGTTCGCGCTCGGCGGCGTCGCGCTTGCCGGCGGCATCTACACCTACATCGCGTTTAGGATGGCGCCGTTCGTCGTCATGATGTTGTTGCTGTATGTCGCTGTGACGCAATGGCAGGCGATCCGGCGCAACGTCTTGGGGCTGGCGATCTTCGCGATCGCGTTCGCGATCGTCATCGCGCCCCTGGCCCTCTTCGCCGTGCAGAATCAGGATCGGTTTTTGCAGCGGACGAAGCAGGTCAACGTCTTCAAGGAAGTCGATAACGCCGGCAGTTATGAACCGCTGCGATACAACCTTCGTCACACGATCAAGATGCTGAACGTGCAAGGCGATCCGAACGGCAGGCATAACATTCCGAACGCGCCGATGCTCGACGAGGTGACGGCGGCGTTGTTCGTGCTGGGGCTGGCGGCGGCGCTCTGGTCGGCGCGCCGCTGGCGGCGGGGGTCGATCGCGCTGTGGTTCGTGATGGGGTTGATCCCGGGAGCGCTCACGATCAATCTCGAGAATCCGAGCGCGATCCGCGACGTTGGCGCGATCCCTCCGCTCTACCTCCTCGTCGGCATCGCGGTGTCGACGCTCTACGCGTCGCTCGGGCGAAGCCGTGCGGGGCTGTTCGCGTTCGGCGCCGTCGCCGTGCTGCTCGTGGCGGGTAGCGCGGCGCTCAACTACTACGACCTCTTCCACCGGCAACAGCATGATATGCG
>JBBQVO010000100.1:0-11916 GCA_038211505.1 Dehalococcoidia bacterium
GAACTTTCCGGTGCAGATGGACGATGGCACCGTACGCGTCTTCACGGGTCATCGCGTGCATCACAACGAGGCGCGTGGCCCCGTGAAGGGCGGCCTGCGCTACAGCCTGAATGTTTCGATCGATGAAGTGCGCGCGCTTTCGATGTGGATGACGTGGAAGTGCGCCGTCGCGAATCTCCCGTACGGCGGCGCCAAGGGCGGCGTGATCGTCGACCCGCGCGCCCTGAGCAAGCGCGAGCTCGAGCGTCTCACGCGCCGCTTCGCCGCCGAGATCGGCATCCTCATCGGCCCCGATGAGGATGTGCCGGCGCCGGACATGGGCACCGACGCGCAGGTGATGGCGTGGATCATGGACACCTACAGCATGATGCACGGCCACTCAGTGCCAGCGGTCGTCACCGGCAAGCCCGTCGCGATCGGCGGCAGCAGCGGCCGCGTCGAAGCGACCGGCCGAGGGGTGTTGTTTGTCGCGCAGGCGGCGTGCCACCGGCAGGGGAAGTCGCTTGACGGGATGCGTGTGGCTGTCCAGGGCTTCGGCAACGTCGGCAGCGTCGCCGCGAAGCTGCTCGATGAGGCCGGCGCGACGATCGTCGCGATCAGCGACGCCAACGGCGGCATCTACAACGAGCGCGGTCTCGGCAACATCGCGGCGCTGCTCTCCATGCCGCACGAACATGGCTCGATCCCCGACGCCGCAACCGGCGATCGCATCACCAACGAAGATCTGCTCGAGCTGCCCGTCGACCTGCTCGTGCCGGCTGCGCTCGAGGGCCAGATCCACGCTGGCAACGCAGCGAAGATCAAGGCGCCGATGATCATCGAAGCGGCGAACGGGCCGACGACGGCTGAAGCGGACGCGATTCTCACAGCGAACAACGTGTACGTCGTGCCGGACATTCTCGCCAACGCCGGCGGCGTCGTCGTGTCGTACTTCGAATGGGTGCAGGACTTGCAGTCGTTCTTCTGGGAGGAGGACGAGGTCAACGTCAAGCTCAAGCGGATCATGGAGCGGTCGTTCGACGAGGTCGCGGCGATGCGCGAAGCCGAACAGTGCACGATGCGCGAAGCGGCGTATATCGTCGCCGTCAAACGCGTCGTCGAGGCCCTGGAGATTCGCGGCATCTTCCCGTAGCCTCTTCTCGCGCTATCCTCACCGCATGACCTCCACCTACATGGAGCGCGCGCTGGCGCTCGCCGATGCCGTCGCGGGCACGACGAGTCCGAATCCGAACGTCGGCTGCGTGATCGTGGGCGATGGCGCGATCGTCGGTGAAGGCGCGACGCAGCCGGGCGGCACGCCACACGCCGAAGCCGTGGCGCTCGCCGCAGCCGGCAATCGCGCGCGCGGCGCTGATGCCTACGTGACGCTCGAGCCGCATGCGTTTCAGGGGCGGACGGCGCCCTGCACGGACGCGCTGATCGCCGCCGGCGTCGCGCGCGTCTTCGTGGCGATGATCGATCCGGATGCGCGCGTGTCGGGCGCCGGCGTGAAGCAGCTCAAGGCCGCCGGCATCGCCGTCGCAATCGGCGATGGCGCCGACGAGGCGGGGCGGCAGCTCGAAGCCTACGTGAAGCATCGGCGCACAGGTCTGCCGTTCGTCGTCGCCAAATTCGCCGCGACGCTCGACGGCAAGATCGCCGCCGCGAGCGGCGATTCGCGTTGGGTCGCGGGCGCCGAAGCTCGGACGTGGGCGCAAGCCTTCCGCACGCGCATCGACGCGATCATGTGCGGCGTCAACAACGTCCTGCTCGACGATCCGCAGTTGACAGCGCGCCCGGACGGCGTCCTCGCCGAACGTCAGCCGCTACGCATCGTCGCCGACTCACGTGGCCGGACGCCGCTCGATGCGAAGGTGCTCGGCCCGGGCGGCAAGACACTGATCGCGACGACGGAAGCGTCGCCCGAAGCGTGGCGCGGCGCGATCAGCGCAACCGGCGCCGAGGCGATCGTGCTTCCCGCCGACCTCAGCGGACGCGTCGATATGAAGTCGTTGCTCACGACGCTCGGCGAGCGCGGCGTGCTGATGCTGCTCGTCGAGGGCGGTGGTGTGCTGCATGCGTCGCTGTTCGCGGCGCATCTCGTCGATAAAGTGCACGCGATCATCGCGCCGAAGATCATCGGCGGCGACGCCTACCCCGCTGTCGCGGGCGCCGGCGTGGCACGCATGGCGGACGCCGTGACGCTGCACGATGTGGACGTGCAACGCCTTGGCGACGATGTCGCGATCGTGGGTTATGTCGACGGCGTGAGCACCGGCTAGATCTTGTACTTGTCGATCGCGGCGTAGACGTTGAGGTTGTGCAGCGGGTACACCTGAACGTCCGGCGGGTTGATCTTGAGCTTCATGAATGCCGGCATCAGCCGATCGTTGACGAACGCGTTCATCTCTTCGGGCGACGCCCAGACGTCGACGACATGCGCGTTGTCCTTGTCGTCGAAACTGGCGGCGTGCGAGATGACACCGGCGGGCTGCTGGCTCTCCCAATTCACTTCCTTGCGAAGCGCCTCATATTGACTCTTCGAAACTGTCTTGCCGGTGAAGATCGCGAGCACGGGCATGGTCGAATTCCTTTCTTCGATGCTTGGCTGGTTGACGTGCGTTGTTCACATTTCCGCGCGCAACGGATCACGCGAGGCGCAAGTATATCTCGGCTGAACGCTCGCGAGCGAAGCAGACGGGCCATCGTTAGCGCGCGCCGTCAGCACGCGGCACACGAATCAACCCCTCTTGCGCCACCGAGAGCACGCGCGTGCCGTCCTCGCGGTGCATCTGCCCGAGAATCAGCGCGCGCGCCGATTGGGCGATCGGGCTCTCGCTCGTGTAGAGCAGCCAGCCGTCGAAGCGCGGCGGATGGTGGAACCACACGGCGTGATCGAGGCTCGCCGCCGTCGGTTGGCCGCGCGAAATGCCGTGCGGGATGCGCGCCGTCGCGATCAGCCCCATGTCCGTCGCAAACGTGAGCACCGCGGCGTGCACGACGGGATCGTCCGGCAGCGCGCCCTTGGCGCGGATCCAGACGCGGCGCGTCGGCGCTTCGCCGGGGATGTTCGGCTGATTCGGCGGATCGCAGGCGCGCACTTCGATCGGGCTATCGTCGCGCCAGCGCTGCATCATCTTGCGATCCTCAGCGCGGACGGCCGCAGGTGCCCTGGGTGGTAGTCCCATCATGTCCCACTCCGGCAGTCCTTCGGGGCCGGGCGCGTCGGGCATCGTGCCCTGGTGCGAGATGCCGTCCTCCGGTTTGGCGAAGCTGCAGGAGAGATTGAAGATGGCCTCGCCCGACTGATAGGCGACGACATCGCGCGTCGTGAACGTGCGGCCATCGCGGATGCGATAGACGACATAACGAATCGGCACATCGTGCTTGCCCGGGCGCAGGAAGTAGGCGTGGAGCGAATGCATCGGCCCGGAATCGGCCTCGAGCGTGCGATACGCCGCGACGACTGACTGCGCGGCTACGAGGCCGCCGAACAGCCGTCGCTCGCCCGGCCCCGGCTCGCCGAGAAAGAGATCACGATCCAGCTGCTGGAGTTGCAATTGCGCGATCAGGCGGTCGATCTTCGGTTGTGTCGACTTGGGCATATAGGCAGATTCTAGATGCTGCAGGATTCAGGAGCCATTCAACGTCGACCGAAGCCGTATCACGCGCAAAAGAGAGCGGGCAGTTGGGCCCGCTCTTGGATTCCGTTGCGTAGCGTCGTTAGTCGTCGGAAGGTGGCTCGATCGGCGTCGTGATCAGTGCGCGCCCGATCCAGAACGAGATGTAGAGCGCGCCGAGGAAGCCCGCCATGACCGGAAGCGCCAGCGCCATGTACGACTTCTTGAGCACGCCGATGAGAAACACCAGCCCGGTGAACGCGCTGACAGCGCAAATGACCATGCCGGCGGTGTGCGAGCGCTCTGCTCCCATAGCGATGCTCCTTCGTCAGGCGTGGGTACGCGAGTGTTATAGCAACGGGCATCGAGGCGGGCAAGCACGACGCTCAGCGCTCACCGTGAGCCCCTCTGTCCACGCGATCGTCGGCAGCATTACAGAATCTTGAACACCGGATGCTCGCCGGCGATTCGGCGTACATCGTCGTCGGACGAATCCGCGGTGACGCCGTCGAAAAATTTGCCCGTCTCCATCTTCCACAGCTTGAGATACGCGCGGAGCACGTCGTTCTTCGCCGTGTCAGGCAACTCCTCGACGCGGATCTCTTGCTTCTTGCGGCCGAGGCGCAGCTCGCCGCCGCCGGCGGCGCGCATGTTGCGCGCCCACTGCGTCTCGCCGCGTGGCGCGACGAGGTACTGGGCGCCGTCGTGATGCAGCAGGTTGACCGGCGTCGTGCGCCATTCGCCGCTCTTGCGGCCGCGCACGGCCAGAACGCGCGACCCGCGCATGCTGAGGCCCAGATTCGTCAGCAGCGCCACGAGGGGATTGAAGATCGCCTTCGTCACGAAATCTGGTTTGTCGTACTTCGGCATCGGTTCCTCCTGCGACATGGCCCGCGACAGAGATTGTCGCACAGCGCGGCTATACTGCGCCTGCCATGGCCCCTGCTGAAATCGTAACCGGCCCCTTGCCCGAGCTCGAAGACGCCTTCGTCGAAGCTGTCGAACGCCTGCGCGCACCCGATCCGCTGGCGCCGGTGACCGTGCTCGTCGGCCACGTCCTCCTCAAGCGCTACCTGCCGCGGATGCTCGCGCGGCGCGGCCACGCCCACATCAACATGCGCTTCGTCACGATGAACGAGTTGGCAGCGACGCTCGCGCCCGACGATGTTGAACTCGAGAAGCCGCACCTATCACCCGATGCCGAGCGCCTGATCGTGCGCGAGATCGCGGCGGGCGCGACGGGCTACTTCGGCGCCATCGCGCGCGGCGAAGGCTTCGTCGACGCGCTGATGCGGCTGTTTCGCGAGCTTGATCTCGGCGGCTTCGACGATGGCGCGCTCGAACAGGTATGCATCGCCGCCGGGTTCGCCGACCACGCGAAGATGGACGGACTGATCACGCTCTACGCCGCCTACGTCAAGCGCCGCGCCGCATTCGCGACTACGGCTGATGCGTATCGGCGAGCCGACACGTCGTCGTTCGCGGGCCGGTTGCTCGTCTACGGCGTCTGGTCACTGACGGAAGTCCAGGCGACGCTGCTTGATGCGCTGGCGCAATCGCATGACGCGACGATCTTCATACCGCGCACCGGCGGCGATGCCGACGATGCGCATCTCGCGCTTCGTGCGCGTCTCGTGCAACACGGAGCGACGGCACGCGCGCTGACACATCGCGATGATACGCCGCTCGCGCAGATCGCCGGGGCGTTGTTCACGACGCCGGGTGCTCCGAAGATCGGGGCGACGAACGTCGCGCTCGTCAGCGCGCCCGATACAGTGCGCGAGATCTGGGAAGCTGCGCGCGCGTGTCTCGACTGGGCGCGGCAGGGCATCGCGTTTCACGAGATGGCCGTCGTCTACCGCAACCGCGACCCGTACCGCGCGCTGGTGGACGAGATTTTCAGCGAAGCCGGCATCGAGACGTATCTGCACGACGGGCGACTGCTGTCGGCGCATCCGCTGGGCAGGCGGCTCTTGTCGCTGCTCGATCTCGCGGCCGATCCGCGGTTCACGCGCCACGATGTGATGGAGTTCTTGACGGAGACGCGCATCCCGTACGAGACGTCGCAGCGCTACGGGCGCATCCGACCGTCGGCGTGGGAGACGTTCACGCGCGAGGCGGGGATCGTCGCCGGCATCGAGCAGTGGCGGACGCGGCTCACGCGGCTCGCGGCTGAGAAGCGCGAGCGCGCGAAGGACGAGAAGTTCTCCTGGATGGCTGGCGCCGCCGATCGCGTCGACGAGCTTAACGCCTTCATCGCCGATTTCCATCGCGATCTGACGTCGCAGCGCGCGGGAGACGCCAGGTGGGACGAACACCTGGCGTATCTGCGAGGCATCGCCACGACGTACGACGACGGACTGACGCCGCTGCTCGACGCGCTCGACGATTTGAAGACGCTGGCCGCCGTCGCCGAGCGGGTGCCGTTCGACGTCTTCTGCCGCGCCGTTCGCGATTATCTCGAACGCCGCGATGCATCCGACGTGCTTGGCGAGCCGATTCGTGAGTTCGGCAAGCGGGGCGTTGCGGTCATGGATGCGTCGTCGCTGCGACACCTGCGCTTTCGTGCCGTGCATCTCGTCGGCGTGGCGGAGCGCGCGTGGCCGCCGCCGCCGCGCCCCGATCCGCTGCTGCTCGAACATGAGCGACGCAGGCTGAACGACGCGAGCGCCGGCTGCGCGTTGCCGCTGCGCACCGAGCCCGACGCGGAGGCGTTGACGTTCGTGCTCGCGATCGAAGCGGCGACCGAACATCTCGCGCTGTCGTACGCGCGCGCCGAAGCGGGCGGCAGCGGCAAGCACCTGCCGTCGTATTTCTTCCGCGCGGTCGCGGAGGCGCTCGAGGGTCGCTCGCTCGATCTCGCCGAGCTCGACGCCAGCGGCTGCGTGCGCCGCATTGAGGCGGGGCGGCTGGCGTGCGACGATCCCGGCGCGTCGCTCTCGCTCGCGGAGTACGATCGCGGGCTGATCCGATCGCACGTCGCCGATGCAGCGCCGGCCGTTGTGGCGGCGATCAGCGTAGACACGCCGTCGTTCGGCCGCGCGATCGTCGCGCGGCAGGCGCGCTGGAGCCGCGCGCTGACGGCGTTCGACGGTGTGATGAGCAGCGAGTTGGCGATCGAGCGGCTGGCGGCGCAACAGTTCGCGCGCGGCCGCGCCGTCTCGCCGAGCCGCCTCGAAACGTACGCCGAGTGTCCGTATCGCTACTTCCTGCGCTACGCCCTCGGCGTCGAGCCGATCGACGAGCCGGAGGCGCTGGAGCGGATCGACGCGCTCGAACGCGGCAGCCTGATCCACGCGATCCTTGAACGTTTCCTGCGCGAGTGCGAACGCGATGATCCGCCGAGCGCCAACGCCCGTCCGCGCCATCTGCTGCGGCTGCTCGCCGTCGCGCACGAAGAGGGCCGCGATCGCGAGGAGCGCGGTGTGACCGGGCGGCCGCTGCTCTGGGCGATGGATCAGCAGCAGATCCACGGTGATCTCATCCGCTGGTACGACGCCGAAGTGACGGAGAGCGCGCGCACCGACGTTCGCCCGGGTGACTTCGAGGTGGCGTTCGGCGCGCCCGCGTACGGCAACAACGAAACAACCGCGCTCACCGTGGCGGATCCATTGCCGATCGCGGCCGGAGACGAGAGGTTGCTGGTGCAGGGCCGCATCGATCGCGTCGACTGGGATCACGCGAAGACGCGCTTCCGCGTCATCGACTACAAAACCGGCAAGTCGAGCATGAAGACGGCCTTCGATCACGGCCGCGCGCTGCAGCTGCCGATCTACCTGCTCGTAGCCGCGCGCGCGCTGGGCATCGATGCTACGCAAGGCGAGGCGCAGTACTTCTACGCGAGCAGCCGTGGCGGCTTCAAACGCGCGACGCTCGGGGGTGAGACTCTCGACGATCGGCGCGCTGATCTCGAACAGGTTCTCACGACGATCGTCGATGGCGTCGACTCGGGCTACTTTGCGCCGAATCCGGGCAACGACGCCGGCAACTGCATGTGGTGCGACTACAAGGACGTCTGCGACAAGAAGATCGATCGCATCGCCGCGCGCAAGACCGAAGACGCGCGCGGCGCGCAGTTCATCGCCATGCAGGAGATCTCGTAGTGGGAGCGTTCGCGCCGCAAGACGAAGATGTCCGCAACGAGATCCGCACGTGTGTCGACGTCAATATGTGCGTCGAAGCAGGCGCCGGCACTGGAAAGACGACAGTGCTCGTCGATCGCATCGTCCACATACTGAAGAGCGGCTCGACGACGGTCGATCATCTCGCCGTTATCACCTTCACCGAGAAAGCTGCGGCCGAGCTCGCCGCCCGCGTCCGCCGCGGCCTCGAGCGCGCCCACGATGATCCGGCGGTGAGCGACGACGAGCGCGAGCGCATCGCCGCGTCGATCCGCGGCCTGAACGCCGCGCACATCGAGACGATCCACGCGTTCGCCGCCGCGCTGCTTCGTGAGCGGCCGGTCGAGGCGCGCCTCGATCCGGGTTTCGAGGTGCTCGCCGATCTGCCGGCGCAGCTCTCGTTCGAGTCCGCGTACGACGACTGGATCACGGAACAGATGGCGATCGAGCCGCCGCCGCCGGCGCTCGTCGCCGCGCTCAACCTCGGGCTGCGATACAATCTCGTGCGCGAAGCCGCCGAACGCCTCAACGATCACCGCGACGCGCTGCCGCTGCCCCCATACGCAGACGTCCACATCGATGTCGACGACGTGATCGACTTCCTCGGCGATCGTCTCGAGATCATCCGCCGCGCCTGGCCGGCGATCATCGATGTCGAGAACACTACATACACCGAGTCGCAGCGCATGGATGGCGCATGCGCCGAATTCGCTGCGCTCCGAGATCACACCCGTACCGAGATCGATGGCGATCGACTCGTGCTAAACGCGATTGCTGGTGTCGCGCTGCCCGATGCGTTTCACGGCAAAGCGGGTGATTGGCGGGGAAGCGCCGGTACGACGGCCAAGAACGCACTGAAAGACATCAAAGAGCGCCTGCTTATTTGCCACCTGAGCATCTGCCGACAGGCGACGGCGAATCTGGTCACTTGGCTACAGGCGTTCCCCGCGTACTACGGCGAGCGGCGCAAGCGCGATGGCACCGTCGACTTCAACGATCTGCTGATCTGGGCGCGTGATCTCGTGCGCGACTCCGACGAGGTGCGCGCCTATTTCGCCGACAAGTACCGCTGCATTCTCGTCGATGAGTTCCAGGACACCGACCCGATGCAAGCCGAGATCGTCGTGCGGCTGTGCGCGAAGAGCGACGCCGGCGCGACGAACTGGCGCGCGCTGCGTCCACGCCTGGGCAGCCTCTTCGTCGTCGGCGATCCAAAGCAGTCGATCTACCGCTTCCGCGGCGCCGACATCACGATGTACGACGACGTCACGCGCCACGTTTTCGATGCGCCGCCGCGCGAGATCACGCAGAATTTTCGCTCCGTCTCGCCCGTGATCGCCTGGGTGAACGCGATCTTCGGCAATTTGATCAACGAACGCGAAGGCTTGCAGCCACGCTACCTCGATCTCGTGCATCTTCCGGCGCTCGCCGCCGAAGCTGTCGACGCGATCACGATCGTACACGGGATGGTCAACGAGACGCAGAACAAAGCGCGGGCGATGCGGCGTGCTGAGGGTGCGTCGATCGCGTCGCTGCTGCGACGCGAAGTCGGCGGAGGATCGTGGCGCGTGCGCGGCGCTGGCGGCGCATTGCGGGCGGCGACGTGGCGCGACGTCGTCATCCTGATCCCGAGCCGCACCGAACTCCCGCTGTACGAGGAGGCGCTTGCCGCCGCCGAGATTCCGCACCGGCACGAAGGCGGCCGCCAGTTCTTCGAGCGTCAGGAGGTGCGCGAGCTGACGTCGGTGTTGCGCGCGATCGATGACTCGACGGACGCCGCTGCGATCGTCGCCGCGCTGCGCTCGCCGGCGTACGGCTGCTCCGACGAGGAGCTGTTTCTCTATCGCAGCGACAACGGTCGCTTTGACTATCTGTCGGTGCCCGACGATGTCGCAGGCGTCGTCCCGGACGCGCTGCGCAGCCTGCGCGGGTTTGCCGCGATGCGACACACGACACCGCTGCCGGAGATCATCCGTGCCGTCCTCGATACGACGCGCCTTGTCGAATTCGCGATGCTGCAGCCGCAGGGCGAGCAGACCGCCGCGAATCTCCTGAAGATGATCGATCAGGCGCGCGCCTTCAGCGACGCGCAGGGCGGCGGTCTGCGAGGCTTCGTGCGCTGGATCAGGCAGAACGTGCTGCGCGCCGGCGATGAGACCGACGCATCGGTGAGCGAGGAGTCGGATGACGTAGTCCGCATCCTGACGATTCACGCATCGAAGGGGCTGGAGTTCCCGATCGTCGTCTTCGCCAACATGAACGGCGACCGCCGCGACGCCACCGACGTAATCATCGGTCGCGCGGGCGAAGCCCCCGCTCTCCACATGAAGCTCGGCAAGCGCGAAGACGGCTTCGTGACCCCCGGCTTTGAGGATGCCGAGACGCTCGAGCACGAACACAAGCTTGCGGAGGAGAAGCGCCTCCTCTACGTCGCTGCGACGCGCGCGAAGGATCGCCTCGTCGTGCCGCTGCTCGTCAATCCGAACGACAAGCCGGTCACGGAGATCAAGAGCCTCAACGGCTGGCTCCGCAGCGCCGGCGCGGCGAACGTCGCTGAGGAGGATGCGGACATCGTGGATACGGCCACGCTGCCCGCGCTCGAAGCCGAGCCCCGGATCTGGCGCTGGCCCACGGCCGAAGCGCATCCCGCCAGCGTGCGAGAGCTGATCGAGACCCGCGAGGCGTGGCAGAGCGCGCATCGTGCGCTCGTCGACGACGCCGCGACGCCGTACCGCATCGTCACCGCGACATCACTCAAGGCGGAGTGGGAGCGTAGCGCCGACGTAACCTCGGACGATGCCATTCGCCGCGGTCGCGCGACCGAATTCGGGACGGCCGTGCACGAACTCCTCGAGAAGATCGACCTCAGCCGGCCGCAAGATATACCGGCGCTCGCGACGGCGATCGCCGCGCAGTCCGGACTCAATGACCGCGCGGACGAGATCGAGCAGCTAGCGCGAAACACGCTGGCGAGCGACGTGGTTGCGCGCGCTTTGCGGTCGCGGCATCTTCTGCGCGAGGTGCCGTTCACGGCGCCGCTACCCGAAGGCGACGGGCTCGCCGAGGGTCGCATCGATCTGCTGTTCGAAGAAGACTCGCCGGGCGGCCGCGGCATCGTCGTCGTCGACTTCAAGACCGACGCGGTGCGCAGCGAGCGCGAAGTCGATGAGCGGGCGGCGCATTATCGCAACCAGGCGCTCGTCTACACGTGGGCGGCGCATCGCGCGACGTCGATGCCCGTGCGCGAGGTCGTCTTCCTCTTCGCGCGCATCGCGCTCGAACACAACACGATCGTCGACGACGCATTCATGGCAGAAGCGGAAGCGCTGATGCGGGACGCCATTGCCGTCTAGCGACGTGCGCTATCGTGGCATTGCCGTCTAGCGGCGTGCGCTATCGGGCGTCGCCGTCATGCGGCGCGCTATCGCGGCGACGCGCGATCGCCGTAGCGGACCTTCAGCGCGGCGATATCAGCATCCGTCAGCGTGATCAGGCAGTCCGTCGTCTCAGCCGCCATCACGGCCGGCGCCGGCAGATGATCGAGCCCGAGGAAGTGCCCCGTTTCGTGCAGCATCGTGCTGTCGAGACAGCGCAGCGTGCGATAGCGCCGCGGCGGCGCGCCATCGATGATGATGTCCGCCTCGACCAGGTGCACGCGATCGTCGGACACGCAGCCGGACGTGCACTCCTTGTAGTGGAGCGACGTGCGGCCCGCTTCGAACTCGCCGGGCGCGATCGTGTCGCCCGTCAGCGTCCCCCAGCCGATCTGATTGACGCCATCATCATCGGCCACCACGCCGCAAGCGCCGGTGTCGATCGTCGCGACACCCCACACCGCGAAGGCGCGATGCACCGCATCGACGAATTCGTCCTGCGTCGCGTATCCATCCGCCGCAGCCGAGATGCAATACGGGATCGGAATGTCGCGCCACCGTTCAAGGCTCCGCGGATTGGGCGGCAGCTGCGGCGTCGGCGTCGCGGTCGGCGTCGGCAAAGGCGTCAGCGTCGGCGATGCCGTGATCGTCGGCGAATTGGTGGCCGTGCCGGTCGGCGTGCGCGTCGCGTTGCTGCCGAGGACGCTCCCGCAGCCCGCGCCGAGCAAGCCAATCGCGAGCAAAGCCGCGAAGCACGCCAGACCTAACACTCGCTGAGAGCGCGTCGATTTCATGCGACCGCCCCACTCATGCGCACGCGCC
>JBBQVO010000101.1:0-11855 GCA_038211505.1 Dehalococcoidia bacterium
CGGCGCTCCACGACCTCGATATCGACATCAAAGACCTGCAAAAAGTCTTCGGCCGCGACGGCTCGACCTGCCAGATACCGATCCCGCCGCAGCCGCCGCTACCGCCGCCGGTCCCCTTCGCGAATTGATCGACAAGCGGGAACCACCCACCGGCTCGCGGGGCGATGTAGATTTCACGGATTACGTAGATCATTTAGCGGCACCCGTCGCGAGGAACGAGACCCTGCTCGTTGCTCTGGCGCGGCAGAGCGTTGACACCGTTCTCGGCATGGTTGCCGACTGCACATTCCGACGGGTATGATTTTGCAACGCGACGGGTTGCTATGCGTTGGGGGATCGTATGCGCTTCATCATCCTGAGTCTGTTGGCGATCGGCGGCGTTGTCGTGGCGGGGCTGGTGGCGCTGTTCAGCGCCGGCGGCGGATCGGCGCGCGCCTTCACGCCACCCGCGAGCGGCTACTACATGGCGATCGACTGCGATCTCGTCACGGCGGGCGTGCAGGATGACTGCACGATAGCGGCGGACGCCGATCACTTCGATGTGGGCATCGTTGTCGGCAGCGCGGCAACGGCGCCGGCCACGAAGCTCGGCAGTCTCGATCTCGATGTCCGCGGGCCCAATGCAATGATCCGTCCGATCGATCTCGGGTTGGACGGCACGACAGTTTCGTCGCGAATCCGCAGATCGAAGATGCCGAAGCGCGAGGCTGGAACGTCGTCGCCGGTCCGTATCACGACTGTCTCGTCAACTCACCCACCCACTGTCCCAGCGACACGGCCCGCAGCGGCGACTTCCTGTCGTTCATCGAAGCGGTGAACGCGTATGGTGAGGACTTGCCCCCCGGTGGCGCGGTTCGCATCGCCATCGAGCACCTGACGATCGTGCCTGGTGCGGTTGGGCGCGTCCCAGTCACGCTCGGCCAGATCACGGTCGGCGGTCTACCCGATATCTCCCACGTATGGTGCATCGCGTCCGCGACCGGGCCACGATTCGAAGCCGACGGCTCCTGCCGCGATGCATCAGTCGCGATCGATGGCAGCGCGCTCGCGACGAGCACGCCAACCGCCACGCCGCCGCCGCTACCGTCGCCGACGGCAACGGTGCCCGTTCCGACGATCGTGCGCGGCATCAGCTCGATCGCGATCGATTGCGACGTAGCGAGAGCGGGCATCCAGACCCAGTGCACGATCAGCGGCTCGAAGCCGTTCGATGTTGGGGTAGTGGTCGTCAATCAGGATCCGGATCGCTTCGGACTGCATGCGTTCAACTTCGAGCTGCGCGGCCCGCTGGCGAAAGCCATCCCGGTCGATCGCGGACTGGACACGACCGGCGACTACGACGCGAACCCCTCGCTCGCGGCAAGCCCACGCCTTGGGTGGGCGTTGTTGCCAGGGCCATACCATGACTGCCTGAACGCACCGCCGCGCGCGCCGTTGAGCAACCCGTGCCAGGCGCCGACGACGGCGGGTGAATTCTCGTCGTTCATCAGCGGCTACGGCGGTCTCGCGCCGTTGCCGCCGGGCGGCGCCACAACGGCCGCGCTCGTACACCTCGCGGTCACACCCGGCGCTACAGGCCTCGCGCGCCTGCATCTGGTCAACGGCAGTGCCGCGGATGCCCTCTACCAACCGATCGCCGACTGCAACCCGAACTACGATACGAATGCGGTCTGCGCTGATGCGACGATTCAGTTTGTGCCGTGCCCGGATGTCGATGGCAACGGCTACGTGACGAGCAGCGATCTGCTGCGCGTTGCGCGCGACTTCGGCACAACGCGCGGGCAAACGGCGTACGATCCGCACGCCGATGTGAGCGGCAACGGCTTCGTGAACTCGTCGGATTTGCTGCTGACGGCCGGGTCGTTTGGCCAGAGGTGCTGAGCGTCGCGCGTGGCAGCGCCCGCGGATTGTCGGCCGCGGCTACACGCGCGGCTTCACCTTGAGCACGTCGTGGACGATGATCGCTTGATCGCGTTCGGGGCCGACCGAGACGATGTCGATGGGGATGCTGAGTAGCGCTTCGATGCGGCGGAGGTAGTCGCGGGCCTTCTGCGGCAGCGCGTCCCACGATCGGCAGCCGGAGGTCGGCGCGCGCCAGCCTTCCACTTCTTCGTATACCGGCTTCACCTTGCCGAGCAGCACCGAGCTCGCCGGCATCGAGGTGAGGATGCGGCCGTCGTCGGTCTCGTAGGCGGTGCAGATCTGGATCGACGGGAAGTTATCGAGCACGTCGAGGCGCGTCAGCACGCCGCTCGTCACGCCGTTGACCATCGCGCTGTAGCGCGAGGCGACGGCGTCGAACCAGCCGGTGCGCCGCTTGCGGCCCGTCGTCGTGCCGATCTCCGGGCGCGGGCCTTCGATCTGCAGCATGCGGCCGGTCTCGTCGAAGAGTTCGCTCGGCATCGGCCCGTTGCCGACGCGCGTGACGTAGGCCTTATAGATGCCGACGACCTGCTGGATCACCGTCGGCCCGATGCCGATGCCGATGCCTGCGCCGCCCGCCGATGACGAAGGCACGGACGACGTCACGTACTCGTACGTGCCGGCGTCGAGATCGAGCAAGCAACCCTGCGCGCCTTCGAGCAGGACGGTATCGCCACGGTCGAGCGCCTCGTGCACGATCAGCGCCGTGTCACGCACGAAGGGCGCCAGCCGCGCGCCGAGTGCCGAGTACGACGTGAAGACGTCGTCAAAGGCGAGCGGCGCGATGCCGTAGAGCTGTTCGAGCACCTTGTTCTTGTAGGGAAGAATGAACTGCAGCCGCGAGCGGAACGCCTCGGGGTCGATCAGGTCGCCGATGCGGATGCCCAGACGCGCCACCTTGTCGGTGAAGCACGGTCCGATGCCGCGGCCCGTCGTGCCGATCGCGGCGGTGCCGCGCATCGCCTCGTCGGCGATGTCGATCAGCGGGTGCCACGGCATGACGACGTGACAGCGGTCGCTGAGGAAGAGGCTGTCGACGCTGACGCCGCGCGTCGAGAGCGTCTCGATCTCGTTCAGCAGGATGGCGGGGTCGACGGCGACGCCGTTGCCGATGATGCAGGTCTTCTCGCGATAGAAGATGCCGGCGGGGACGACGTTCAGTTTGAACTCGCCCATATCGTTGATCACGGTGTGGCCGGCGTTGTTGCCGGCGGAGTAGCGGGCGACGACGCTCGCGCCCTGGGCGACGAGATCGACGATCCGCCCCTTGCCTTCGTCCCCCCACTGACCGCCGATGACGACTACTGCTGGCATAACTAACGGCCGGCCCCGCGTACGGGGTACGGCCGCTCCTTCCGAAGCTGTGTTCGCGCCGGATCAGCGCAAACCGGCGAAGTATAGCAGGTGGCGGTTGCGGCGGCGTTGGCGTCTTGGGGGTGCGGCCGCGGATGCGTGTTTGGTGACCTTCAGGAGGCGATGTTGGAGGTTGGGTGTTGGAGGTTGGAAGGTTCGGCTACGGCGTTTGTGTGTGGCGGGGAACATTGTTGGTGTCGCGTGCGTTGATTAGAGGTAGTTCATGCTTGGCGGCGATCGGTCTGTTGCGATGGATGATCGAGTATGATGCGAATCTCGCCTGCGAGGTGCTTTGCAGCTTGACGGCACAGGGTTTGCGCATTGACGCGCAGCGTGCCTCACGGCACGATCACTGACGGAGGAGCTAACACGGAGGTAGTTCGTTGAGACGAGGGTATGTAGTGGCGGCGGCGATCGTCGCCATGACGGTAGTGTTCGCTGCCTGCAGCAGCGGCACGAGCAGTAAGGACAAGACAGCGACGGCGGGCGCCGGCGCGAACACGACGCGTCCGGCAGGCACGGCGACGAAGCCGGCCGGCACAGCGACCGCCAAGACGACGGGCACTCCCGGCACCGTCGCCGCAGGCACAGCCGCATCGGGCACGCCGGGTGCGACGACCGCTGCGGGCGCGACGACCGTGCCGGGCACGTCGCCGGTCGCCGGTTCGACGCAGGTCGACGCATCCGGTCCGGTCGGCCCAGCGCCGACGGTGTCGGAAGCTGATCAGACGGTTGCCGCGGGCGCCGGCGCCGGCATCTCGGGCGGCGATCCGAATGCGCCGCAGCAGGTCGTCGGGACCGTGCCGGTGCCGCCACCCGGCGTGACGCCGGTTGTCGACGCCACGCAGATCGCTGCGCCGAATCCGCCGCAAGACGGCTGCGGATCGACGGAGACGATCTGTCGCTTCATTATCGACATGGACGCCTCGACACCCGGTATCCAATCCTCGCGCGACGTCAAGGTCGGCGACGTGTTCCGGGTGGCGGTCGTATTCGTCGGCGTTCCGCCCCCGGGAGGCAGTTTCGGTGGCCTTTCGGCGTTCAATTTCAATCTGAACTACGACAGGACGAAGCTTATTGCGTCAACCATCTCGGGCGGTAGTTCCACCGATCGGAATCCGGATCTCAACGTGCCGGCCCTCGGAGGCGACGCGGTGGGCTGGTCGTGTTTGCCGGCGCCCGAAGGGGATCTCGACGATCCGGGTGGCATCGACGGCGACGGCGATCCCGCAACGGGACAGGCGTTCCTGTCTTGCTTCACGCCAGCGACGGGTCAGGCCAGCGGCGACCTGGTCGTGGCAGTTGTTGAGTTTCATGCGATCGCCAAGGGGGCCGTACCTCTCCGACTCAGCGACATCAACACGTCCGACAAGATAGGATCGCCGCTCGGACAATGCACCGGTGACCCCGACAAGTCCGTGAAGGAAGTGCCCTGCGATCCCGGCACCGTCAACGTGCAGTAACGCAGCCAAACGATCGAGCATTCGGAGAGCGGAGGCGCACGGCCTCCGCTCTCGCGTTTGGCGGCCGTGCGTAGTGCGCGCGCCCACCTTGACGCTCGCGTCGCCGCGTCGTACGACTCTCGCATGACGGACGCAAACCACTCGGGACGGCTGATCGCGCTTGAGGGCGGCGAGGGCGCCGGCAAGTCGCGGCTGCTCGCCGTGCTCGGCGCACGGTTGCGCGACGGCGGGCGCGATGTCGTGCTGACGCGCGAGCCAGGCGGCACGGCGCTCGGCGAGCAGATCCGCGCGCTCGTCACGGCGCAAGACGCGCTCGATGATCCGCTCGCCGAACTGCTGCTCTTCGAGGCGGCGCGCGCGCATCTCGTCGCGTCGGTTATCTTGCCGGCGCTCGCTCGCGGCGCCGTCGTGATCACCGATCGCTTCGCCGCGTCATCGATCGCCTACCAGGCGTTTGGTCGCGGCCTCGATCGCGCCATCGTCCAGCAGGCCAACGCGCTCGCGACGGGCGGACTCGCGCCCGATCTGACGCTGCTGCTCGATCTCGATGTCGCGGCTGGCCTCGCGCGCCGCGCCGGCGACGGCGACGGCGACGAGAATCACTTCGATCGCGAGACGCTCGACTTCCACGAACGCATCCGCGCCGGCTACCACCAACTGGCGCAAGAATCGCCGCAGACGTGGCGGGTGATCGATGCGGGACGTCCGTTCGACGACGTGCTCGCGTCGGCGATGGAGGCGGTCGGCGACGTCGAGCGCTTGTAGTTACGTCCTCGACCCGTACGATAGTGCGAGGCCGACGATAAAGTCCTGAAGTCGGCGAATCTAGTACAAACCTGCCGTTAAGTCGATCGACCGTTCGCGGCCTTTTCGTCCTATTGTCGCCTCGCTATTTGAGCGCGGCGTTGGATGGTATCGCGAACCCGGCTCGGTCGAGGCATCACTAGCTTCTTTGTCAGCCGGCGTCGCGATCTGCGACGTGGTTGGGGCACGGTTCACTCTGAGGCCGACTACCCAACCGTCGTCCATCAACAAATAGTTACAGGATGTACCTGTTCTGCTCTTTACATTCGGGCCTCTGAACCAACGTAGCCCTTAAATCTCGGGCGCGTCTGGCAGAAGTAGGATCCGATGTATCGAGGACGGCGCGTAGATTACTCAATATTGTCCCTGGTTGGCTGCACAGTCATCGTCGTGATAGGTGCTGTCGTCATCGCCAGTTCTCGTAGCGCCATGCCAGCCTCGGCTGCACCATCTGCTGTGATCGTCGATGACGAGGACGGGGGCTTTGGTTGGGGCGGCGCGGAGGTAGAATGATCGAATGGATGGCGTCTCGCTCTTACGACGACAAATGAGTTATGTTCACGCGCTCTTTACCGAAGCCGTGCGGGACATCACTCCCGGCGAATGGATCGCGCACCCGTTTGCCGGCGGGAATGCACTCGGATTTATCGCATGGCACGTCCCCGCCGTTCAGGATTGGGCATTGCATAGCTGGATGCAGGGAGTGCCGGAGTTGAGGACCCGTCTCGACTTGGCCGGTATCAACCCGTCTTTCGCTCCATTCGGCATGTCGCAAGTTGATGCGGATAGCATTGGCGCCGCAGTATCTTCAGGAGACGTGCTGACTTACGCCGATGCTGTGTTGGCCGCTGCAGCCGACGTCTTCGAGGGCCTGACGGAAGCTTCCCTCGATGACGTGCCCAATATCCGTGTCCATGGGACGCGACTGCCGCAGCACCGCACGACTGGTTATCTCGCCGAGGTAGACGACATGTATGACCTGCCGGTCTGGCGATTGCTTGCTGGACCTTGCTTTGGACATGTCCGAGAACACGTCGGCGAAATTCGCTTGAGTCTTCAGATGATGCGGGTTCGCCCGTAGTCGCCATGGTCCATGGCTAGGTCCGCGTGGGACTCGTATGGATTCCTCCTCAGGATCTTGCGAAGGACAGGTAGGAGTGAGCGGCTTACGCCGCCTGGGCGTATTGCGCGCTGGAGGCGGGGGCGTCGGCGGCGTCGGCGCCGTTGGCGACGAGACGGAGCAGCGCGTAGACGACGCGTGGCTCGAAGTCGATGCCGGACTGACGCTCGATCTCGGAGAGCGCTTCGTTCACGCCCCACTCGCGCTTGTACGATCGCGTGCTGCGCAACGCATCGTACACATCGGCGACGGCGATGATGCGGGCCGCCTGCGCGATCTCGTCGCCGCGCCGGTTGGCCGGATAGCCGCTGCCTGCCCAGCGCTCGTGATGCTCGCCGACGCCCCGCGCCGCCGCCGCAAGCTCCGGCACGCGCGCGACGACGTCCGCGCCGAGCGCGGAGTGACGCTGCACGATCGTCCGCTCCGCATCGTCGAGCTTGCCCGGCTTGGCGAGGATGGCGCGCGGAATGAACAGCTTGCCGACGTCGTGCAGCTGGCTGGCGAGCATCACCTCGCGCACGCCGGCGGCGTCCATGCCAAGGTTGATCGCGATGCGCGTCGAGAGATCGGCGACGCGATCGACGTGGCCGCGCAGCGCGCCGTCGTAGGCTCCGATGCGCTCGGTCAGCGCCGTCATCTGGCGCGGATAGCCGCGCCGCATGTTGTCGATCGCGCCAGGCAGAAATAGACCGAAGATCATTGTCCTCAGCCCCGGCCGCGCCCGTTGTTCGATGATGAAGCCCGACACCGGCAGCGCGGCGATGGCAAGCATGATCAACTCGACGTGCCACGGATGCAATCCGGGCAGACCGCCCGCGGCCGCCATGATCGTCGCTGGCGCGAAGATCGCCGCGCCGACTGCCGTCGCGATCTGCGACGGCAGTCTCAAGAAGCGCCAGACGGAGAAGAAGCGATAGCCGGCGAAGAGGTAGCCCGGCGCCACGAGCCCGGCGAGCACGCGCGCTGTGTGTGGCGATGGGGCGAGCGACGGCATCAGCGCGAGCGCTACGCAGCCGCCGATGGCGGGCATGACGCCGGCCGCGAGCAGCACGCGCACGCGGCGCGACTCACGGCTGCCCGTCGGCCAGCAGGTCTGCGTCGCGAGAAAGAACCAGACGCCGCCGAGCAGCAGTCCCAGCAGCGGCATGGCGCCGGCGCCGGCGCCGGGCCGCAGGCCGAGACCGGTGTCGGCGAAGACGAATCGTGCGATGCCGCCCGTCGCCATCGACAGGCAGCCGAGTGCGAGCAGGGACGGCGCCCAGGCGCGCGACCGCCAGGCGATGGATGCGACGATGAGCCCGAACAGCGCCCCGGCGCAGCCGACCAGCAGCGTCGTCTCGCGGACGAACGCCGCCGAAGCGCCGCCCGCCGGCGCCGGCCAGGCGACGGCGACGCTCTGGCAGGCCGCCGCCACGGCGCTGCAGGCGACCCAGGCGAGAAGCTGCTTTTTCACTGAAGAGTGATCGACATCGCCAGCGTCTGAATCTAGTGTTCGCCGCCTCGCAATCGGCTTCAAACGGCTGTTTAGTCACGTTGGCCGTGGGCGAGGTGCGTGATCGTCCGGCGGCGAAACCAATATCACGAAGTTGGGCGGCAGTGACGCTCAGGGCGTCGCAACCTTCTGAGATACGCCGGCTCGGCCGAGTTCGACTGCCATCGCGATCGTGAACGCCCCGAACAGCGCCACATTGGCGGCGGCGACCCCCAGGCTGAACGGCGACTCGATCCATCTGCCCGTCCAGGCCGCGACGGGGGGTGCGACGACGATGAGGTTGAGAAAGAACGTGGCCGAGAGCGGTGCATAGAGCCACCACCATCGCCGCTCCATGATCACGACGGGGAGCATGAGCGCGAGGAATGGGTACAGGTAGCGTTCGTGCGTGGAGATCGGCAGGACGTAGAACGCACACGCCGCATAGGCCGATCCGAGCAGTGCGCCCCGCAGCAGAGGCAGGCGGGCGGCGATCAGTAGCGAGAGCCCCGCCGCCATGCACGAGAGCGCAAAACCGAGCATGCGATACGTGACCCAGCTACCGCCAACGGTATCTTCCGGATGTGGATGTGAAGCGACGTCCACGAACCACCACAGATTCCACGCCGACGACGATAACCGCTCATAGTCCGCCGTGAACAAGCGATGATACGTGTCCAGAATGCGACCGAGATCGCCGTGCGCGATCCATGGTCCGAGCACGATAACAGCGACGAGCGGCGCGATCGCGGAGGCTCGTGCGGCGCGCGCCCAACCGTGCGCGCGCACCGTCACCACGACTAGGATCGGCAGCACGATCACCGGGTGCGGCTTGATCAGAAAACCTAGCGTCCAGACCAACCATCCGAGCGAGGGGCGCCGAGACGCCGCGAGCAGCAACGCACCGAGCATCGCCGCGGTCACGGCGGCATCAGTTTGCGCCCAGACGGCACCGTCATGCAGGACTGCCGGTTGGAACGCGAAGATCGCGGCGGCGGTGAGAGCTGCCCGCCGTTGCGCGCCTGCATCGCTTGGCCCGCGCGCAACGCTCTCGCCGAAGAAGCGGGACGTGGCGTGATAGACAACAACGATGAGGACGAGATCGAATCCGATCGCAGGCGCTTTCACCAGCGCGTGGAGCGATGGTGTCGTCTGCGTGTACGGGCCACCGATGACGGAGTACACCGCGGCCAGCAGCCACAGTAGCCATTGGTATCCGAGATACTCCGTGTCCGTGGCGCGCAGAATGTTCAACACGCCATGGTCGTGGTTGGCCTGCATCCAGAGCTTCCAGAAGTCCTCGTCGTAAAACCCGCCGGGCAGCCGCGCATAAAGCGGCGCGAGCGCGACGCGCATCGCCAGCGCGCCGACGAGCAACGCCGCGAGCGACCGCTGTCGAAAAAAGGAGCGACGGTTGGTTGTGGTAGGTAGTAGTTCGGCGGACACCGGTCACCCTTCATGCAAGACGCCGGCCGCACAATGCTGATGCTCAGACGGCACCGGAGGCCTAACCCGTCAACATCGGCGGCGCGTACGAGAGAGAGTACTGTCGCGGGCCTCTGAGCGGTGACGGCGCACGTAAGCCGTATGCTCCGCGGGTGCCTGACACGATCGCGATGCCAAGGGTGCCTGTTCACCAATCAGCTTGGCATCGCGCCGCACGCGGGACTGACTCGATAAATCAACAGCTCCGCCTTCCCGCGTCATCCGCTTGACCGCCGCCACGCCGCGCACCTGCTAGGCGGCAAGCACAGATGCCTCCAACCTCCAATCCACACCGACCCTGAACCCCTTCTGTGTCCTCTGTGGATCACCCGCCGTCTTGATCGAAGCATGACCCTCTCGTACATTGCCGATCGCCGCTCAGCTCAAGGGTCGCCGCAGGAAACGAGCTGAGGCTGGCTGCGAAAGTGAAGCTGCGGTCCGTTCTTGCGGGCCTGTTTGCAGAGATCCATCACCCAAGGAGGAAGAAACATGGCCAAGCGGCTCGAAGGCAAGGTCGCGATCGTCACGGGCGGCGGACGCGGCATCGGGCGGGGCGAATCGCTCGCGCTGGCGGCCGAGGGCGCGCGCGTCATCGTCAACGACTTCGGCGGCACGGCCGCCGGCACCGGCGGCGAGAAGGGGCCGGCCGATGAGGTCGTCGCCGAGATCAAGGCGCTCGGCAGCGACGGCGCGGCGAACTACGACAACGTCGCCGAGTTCGAATCCGGCAACCGCATGGTGCAGCAGGCGATGGACACGTTCGGCCGCCTGGACATCGTCGTCAACAACGCCGGCATCCTGCGCGACAAGATGATCTTCAACATGACAGAGGAGGAGTGGGACATCGTCCTCGGCGTTCACCTCAAGGGTCACTTCAACCTGAGCAAGCATGCGTCGGTAATCTTCCGGCAGCAGCGCAGCGGCGTCTTCGTGCACACGGCATCGGAGTCGGGCCTCGGCAACCGCGGCCAGGGCAACTACGCCGCGGCGAAAGAAGGCATCGTCGGCCTGTCGCGGACGATCGCTCGCGACATGGGCGGCTACGGCGTGCGCTCGAACGCGATCCGCCCGCGCGCTGGCACCCGCCTGGTCATCAGCGATGAGATGCGCGCCGCGGCCGAGCGCGGCGGCGCCGCCGGCATGGGCATGCAGGGCCTGATGGCCTTCGAGAAGGCGAACCCGGCCGAGGGTGTCGCGCCGTTCGTCGTCTGGCTGTGCACCGATGCCGCGTCGAACGTCAATGGCCGCGACTTCATGGTCAGCGGCGCGCTGATCGGCCTCTACAGCCTGCCCGAGATCATCAAGAAGGTCGACAATCCCGACGGCCACATGTGGACGCTCGACGAACTCGACAAGATCGCCCCGGAGAAGATCACCGGCGACCTGAAGAACATGTGGCCGAAGAAAGAAGACAAGCCCGCGTAACCTGTTGAGCCGGCGGCCGCGCATGCCACGTGATGCCGCAGGAATATGGTCGCAAAACGAGAGCCCCGTCACGCGCGACTGGGCTCTCGCTGTTCGTCGACCAAGTCGCCCTGCGAAGGAGTGGCGCGATGCGCCCTGGCCGCAGACAATTGCCGTCTCGCGCAGACTGAGGCGATCGTACGATTTGTCATTCTGAGCGAAGCGAAGAATCTCTTCGGACAGCCTCAGTCGTTCGTACGCGGGCTGCGTTCGGTCCCGCGACTTCATTCGTCATGACAACGGAGAGATTCTTCGCTGCGCTCAGAATGACAGGCCGGGAGATCGGGCCGCCCCTACACGACAGCGCGCACTCCCGCACAGCGAACCGCACGACCGACAACCACATCCACCACCCACGACCCACGACGCCGACTATACTTCTGACATGAAGAACGCGTTTCTGACGGCGATCGAGCAGCGGATATTGCTCGGCGATGGCGCCATGGGGACGCTGCTGCACAGCCGCGGCGCCGCCCAGAACACCTGCCTCGAAGCGCTCGTGCTCGATCAGCCGAACCTCGTCCGCCGCGTCCACGAGGACTACATCGCCGCCGGCGCCGATATCGTCGAAACGAATACGTTCGGCGCGAACCGCTTTCGTCTCGCCAAATACGGCCTCGAAACAAACGTCCGCGATATCAACTTCCGCGCCGCCCGGCTCGCCCGCGACGCGCGCGAGATCCATGGCCACCCGGTTGTCGTCGCCGGCGCCATCGGGCCGACCGGTCGCATGCTGGCGACCGTCTGCGACGTGCGGCCGGGTGAGGTGCGG
>JBBQVO010000102.1:0-11790 GCA_038211505.1 Dehalococcoidia bacterium
GTTCTTCGGCAGCGCCCTCTACAACAAATGGTTCGATCTGGAGCCGGCGCTGCACGACCTGGACATCGACATCAAAGACTTGCAGAAGGTGTTTGGGCGCGACGGCTCGACCTGCCAGACACCCATCCCCGCCCAGCCGCCCCTGCCGCCACCGGTGCCCTTCGCAAACTGACGCGTAGCGATCGATGGATGAGCTCGCTCGCGCCACGTCGCTATTGACGGGCGAGTGAGCGGTGGGCATACTGGCGCGTCCCCGCCGCTGCCGTCCTGCCACGCACGAGCGGAGTGAGCCTCTTGACACGCAGCCGCATCCTGATCGTCGCCGTGCTCGCGTCGGCCGTGATCACGCTCGCCGTGGCCGGCGCCGCCATGCTCGTACCGGCACGGCAGGCGGGCGCTCAAGCGACGTTTGAGCTGGCGCTCGATTGCGATGCCAGCACGGCAACCATCGACGCGTCCTGTCCCGGTTCGACCGATCCGCTCGATATGGCGGTCGTGCTGGTCAATCATGGCGGGGTGACGGCGACTCTTGCGTCGTTCAACTTCGAAGTTGTCAACTACGACACGCCGCGTTTCGTGGCCTCTCCTGCCACCGCCGACATCCTCGATTCCAACCCGGACTTCAATCAGGCGGATCTCGGTACGGCGTGGCAGTGTCTCCCCGCTCCGTCGCCGGACGATGAATCGCCGGACAATCCGAACACGCAGCATTCGTTCTTGTCGTGTTTCACAGGGACGGGTGTCCCTATCGCGCCCGGGTCGGCGTTGCGGCTCGCGGTCGTTCACTACGTCCGCCCGACTCTCGGATCGGCGGTCTTCGACCTCGCGAACGTCGATCTCGCGGATCCGGCCGGAAACGAGTATCTCAGCTGCAATCCGATCATCTCGCAAGCGGGCGACTGCACATCGACGGGCGTCGGCGCACAGGCGACGCGGCCGACCGAGACACCGACGCCCTCCAACACGGCGACAGTGACGCCGACACCGACGCCGTCAGACACGGCGACGCCAGTGATGACGCCCACGCCGACGGTAGGACTGCCGCCGCAGAACCTTGCGTACTTCGACCGAACCGACGCATCGCCGGCCGTGCAGGGACGGCAATGGTTGTTCGATGGATCGAACTCGACGATCGTCGGTAGTGGTTCGGACACCACCGACGTCGAATTCCTGATCACGGGAACGGACGGACCGTTTCACGTCTCGATCGGCGCAGCCGACGGCGGGCGGTTGACACTGGGAGCGCACGAAGGCGCGCTGCCATTTCGCGGCAGCCAACCCTACCTGTACGTCACGTCTCCCGATGGACCCTGTTTTGGTGAGACCGGGCGATTCGTGGTCGAAGAAATTCAGACGAACGCTGACGGCGGCGTCACGTCCTTTGCGGGGACATTCCAGTCCGACTGCGCATCACCCGCGTTCTCGATCTTCGGCGATATCCGGTTCCACACGGGGCGGCCGCTCGTGGCGACACTTCAGTCGACGCCGAGCTTCGACTTCGGATCGGTGTCAACCGGAGACGACAACGCGAAGGCGGTCACGATCACATCGCAGGGTTCGGCCAGCCTCAACCTGGGATCCGCTGAGATCAGCGGCGTGGATACGGCGGATTTCTCCATTCAGGATGATTCTTGCTCCGGGCGCGCGCTCGGCCTGAACGAGAGCTGCTCGCTGACGGTGCATCTGATCGCGCACGACGACGGCGCGAAGCGTGCCACGCTTCGCATCCGCGACAACAGCGTGCGCGGGGAGAGAGCCGTCGCGATGAGCGCTATCGCGCACCTGCCGGGCGCGACGACGGCGGTCTATTTCGATGGCGACCCCGGCAACTTCGCGACGTTTGGGAGCCAGCAGTTGGTGTCGTCCGACGTGCAAGGAACCGCGGCGGGGGTCTCGGCGAATCTGTACTCGTCCGCCCCGCCTCCGGGGTCTCTCCGGATCGCAGCGCCGGCTGGCGAGCTGCTTCACCTGGGTACGTATGTCAACGCCACGACCGCCCCCGTTGCCGGCCGGCCTACGCTGTACCTTCAAATGTTCGGTCGGTATTGCCCGAACGCCGTCAGCGAGTTCGTGATCGAGGAGATCGTCCTCAATGGCGACGGATCTCTTCGCAGATTCGCCGCAAGCTTCGAGTCCAACTGTGGCGGCGGCCTGGGGACTGTCGCCCCGCTCTTTGGCGAGGTGCGGCTCAACTCGCAAGTTCCGCTCCCGGCCGTGCGCGTGTCGGCACAACGTCTCACGTTCGACGGCGTCGACGCGCTCAGCGACGTCGCCTACGACAACATCGGCGAGGTGCCCGTCGCTGTCGGCGTGCACGCGATTCTCGGTGACGGCGCGGCCGCCTTCTCGGTCGAAGCGGACACCTGCACCGGCAACCCGATCCCGGCCGGCGGATCCTGCGCGCTGACGATCAGGTATCACGATGATGGCTCGCCGCGACATGACGCCTGGCTGGACATGGACGAGACGACACTCCGACGGCATCGCTCGTTGGGCTTGCGCGGCTTCGGGAACTCGCCGCTTTCCGGGATCCAGATCGTCAACCCGGGCATCTGTTTGGCCCAGTCCGCAGGCGCCACGGAGTTTTCTGGCTGTGCCTATACGGACGGCCTCGGATACTCCCAACTTGGCGGCCACGACGCTCTGCGGCGCGCCGCCGACGACCTGGGAGACGCCGACGGGATCGTGCAGCCGCGCGACTTCGCGCCGATAGTCTCGCTTGGTGGCGCGCAGATCCATCAGCAGTCGTCGCCAAATGCGGCGACGAACCTCGCGATCATCGCCTACGTGCCGGGAAGCGGTCCGGTTCGTTTTCACACGACGGCCGGCACGTTTACAGCAAGCGGCGGCCCTGACTGGACGTGCACAGGCGATCCAGGCGCTGGCGCCAGCAGCACGCCGACGTCCACGGCGACGCCAGCAGCGCCGAGCGTGACCGCGACGATGATGGCATTCCAGACCGTGACGCCGACAATCACGCCGGGTGGACCGCCGACCGATACCCCGTCGCCGACGCCGACCCTCTCGGGCGTCCTCCCAGACCCTGACTCCGATTGTGGCGGGCCGCACGCGGGCGACACATCGGGCACGCTCGCGCCGGATCACGCCGTGGTCGCGTACCTGTCCTGCTCCCTGACGACGTGCCCGTCGCTCGGTGCGCAACACATCGTCGTCACCCAGATCAGCGCTGATCAGACCGCCGACTTCACTGTCGTCGGCGAGCCCGTTCGTGTCGAACTAACATCCACGAGCGGCACCCTCACGCCCACGGATGATTTCGGCTGCGACTTCACGGGCGAGCAGCTGCCATCTGATCTTCAGAGCGCCTCCCTGCTACAAGCGCGCGCGTTCGACGCCGCCGGGACCGCCATCACCGGCGCCTGGTTCTACTTCGCGGTCGCCGACCCCAAGCGGGCGATCATCCAGAGCCCGCTCTGGCCGAGCGTCGCGGGCCACGGTTCGCCGGTCGCGACGGATGTCGTCTGCGTGCGCCCCGGTGTGACCGCCGGACCGCTTCAGGTCACGGCACGGCTCGTGCGCTCGGCGGCTATCGTGCTCGATCCGTTCGCGGACCCCGGCAACCCGGACGAACAGAACCTTGCGTCGGCCAGCACGACGATCGAGATCGGGCAACCATCGGCCGCGACGCCGACGACGATCGCTTCGACCCGCACACCCGCGCCGACATCAACCCCCGGCCCGGGAGAGTGGCGGAAGATCGCCGATCTTCCCGGCACTCCGACGCACCGTGAGGTGGCGACGGGCGTGGACGGACGGATCTACTCGCTTGGCGGCTTTTTCGATCACAATTCGGCGGTGGCGTTTGATCCGGCGCGCGGAACATTCGACCCGATCGCAGACCCCCCGCAACAGGTGACGGACGGTGCGTTCACGAGCGGCCCCGATCGTCGTCTGTTCCGTTTCGGCGGCGACCCGTTCTCGAACGACAACGAGACCCGCATTTACGACGAGGTGACAAACTTGTGGAGCAACGGCGCGCCGATGCCCAGATCTCGGCGATCGCTGGCCGCCGCGCTCGGAGGCGACGGCAACATCTACGTCTTCGGCGGCAGTCCGAACGGGTTCAGCGACCTGATCGCCGCGGTCGACGTCTACGATCCGGCGACGGATTCCTGGTCTTCGACGGCGCCCATGATCCATCCGCGCATCGAGATGGGAGTCGCAACCGATGGGCAAGGCCGCATCTACGCGATCGGTGGCTGGGACGGCGACCACTACCTCACATCCGTCGAACGCTTCGATCCGGCGTCGCAGACCTGGACCGAAGTCGCGCCGCTGCCGGCGCCGCGCGTCTGGCCCGCCGGTGCGCTTGGACCCGACGGGCGAATATATGTCATCGGCGGCCAGCGTGCGTTTCAGGCGCGCGCGTCCGTGTTTATCTATGATCCCGGCACGGACACGTGGCAAGACGGACCGCGTTTGCCTCGGCCCGACTTCCTCGGCGGCGCCGGTACCGTTGGCGGAGCGACGTACCTGTTGTCCGGCCTATCGAACGATCTGCTTGCGCTGGCACCCGCCACCGTAGCGACGTCGCCGACTCCGACCGCCAGTGCCACTGCGACGCCTACTTCAGCGCCGACCAACCTTCCCACCGCGACAGAGACCGCCACCGCAGCGCAGATGGCGACGGCAACCGCCTCGACCACGCCAACAGCGATCCCCACGGCGACGGTGACGCCCATTGCGTCGGCCACCGCCAGCTCCACGAACACGCCGCTGCCGACGGCGAGCCCGACATCAATTCCGACATCCGTGCGAACGGCATCGTCGACAGTCGCGCCGAAGTCGACGCGCACGGTGGTGCGAACGCCGGGTGCGAGCCCGACTGCCCTTCGCACGGCGACGCGAACATCAAGGCCGTCACCCCGCGCGACGGCGACGCCACCGGCATCCAGTCCCTGCGCCGCTGATCTCAACCACAACGGCATCGTGGGGTGGCACGACGTGCTGGAGGAGACGCGCGCGTACCTCCACCATCGACATGAGGCTCGCTATGACGTCAATCGCGACGGTAGGGTTGACATTCACGATGTCTGGGCAGTGATCAATGAGGTCGGCCGGCGATGCGGTCAGCGCCGCTAGCGGAACGTCTGGTCGTCCGGGGCTCGCATCGCTTTGCGGCCTGGCGGCTGAGCTACACTCCCAACATGCCGAGCAACAGCGCCATCACCAACAAGCCGCTCGCACTTGATCTCCTCGAGTGGATCGCCCGGCGACCGCGGCCCTACGCCGAGGTGATGGATGCGTGGCGAACGTCGTGTCCGCGTCTCCCGATCTGGGAGGATGCCGTCGATGCCGGATTTGTCGTTCAGACATTCGAAGCGGGCGCCGGTGTCATGGTCACCGTCACCGATGCCGGCCGCGACTTTCTCCGCGCCGAGGGCCGTGACATCGATATCGACGACTCCGATGCCGCAGCTTCGCCCGCCGGGTCCTCGCCGTTACCGGGCCGAGACGTGACTCGATGACATCTGGCGGGCGAGCGCGGCGATGATCTCGTCGGTGTGGTCGACGATCATCAGGTGTTCTTCGCCGGCGAAGAACGTCGCATTGCAGTCCTTGATTTCGGCGGCCATGTAACGGCCGACGCGGATCGGCACGACGCGATCGGCGTCGCCGTGCCAGAGGTCGATGTGGCCGGGGATCTCGCGCGCGGCGAAGTCCCATGACCGCGCGAACAATCGATACTCGTGCGCCGCGCCGCGGCTACCATGGCGAAACGCCTCAACCATGTCTGCCTTGAATTCGGCGCGAAACGCCGGCCGCGCCAGCACGCGTCGATCGGGAAAGCGCGGGAAGAAGCGCGCCGGCGTCCGCGCGACGGTCGCCGACGACCACCACAACATCGGCCGCGCCAGCGTCGTGCCGATGCGCGCGCCTGCACGAATCAGCGCTCGGCGCAGGCGACCCATCTTCGGCGTGTAGTGCGCTTCGATCGGGCCAGCGCCGCTGACGATCGCCGCGGCGATGATCCGCGAGCCGAGCACGCGCGCGCAGGCCGCGACGTGCGGTCCGCCGCCGGAGAGTCCGATGACGCCGAAGCGGCCAATGCCCAGCGCGTCTGCCAGCTGTGCGACGTCGTCCGGCCAATCGACAAACCGGCGCTTCGGACGGAAGTCCGACAGCCCGAAGCCCGGCCGGTCGACGCCGATCAGCCGCACGTGATACCGCGTCGCCGCCGCAGCAAGCAGCCCCGCTTCGAGCCGCGAGCCCGGCGTCCCATGAAAATAGAACAGCGCAGCGCCACCGGCATCGCCGTACTCGGCATAGCCGAGCGCCCGCCCATCGCGCAGCAACATCGTCTGCTCGGTTGGGGCGATCCCGTCGGTGTCGGAGGAAGAAGCCTGACCGCCGCTGACGTTACTCATGATGAGAAGGCTAGCGCGAGCGGCCGCCATGCGCGACCGATCACGCTCGGCCCCCAAAATCCGTGACATCCGTGAAATCCGTGGTTCCCACGTCGTATGCGGCAGCGCAATTGCCGCTCGCCAACCCCTGCCGTACGATGCCCCAACGACCGGAGGATCACATGGACACACTCACCCTCGAGCACGACGGCGCCGTCGCCATCGTCACCCTCAACCGCCCCAGCAAACTCAACGCCATGGACGCCGTCATGATGGACGAGATGCCGAAGCTTTTTCGCCACCTCGCCACCGATCCCTCCGTCCGCTGCGTCGTCATGACCGGCGCCGGCCGCGCCTTCTGCGCCGGCGGCGATCTCGGTGATATGGAGCCCGCAAGCAACGGCGCTAATGCACCGCTGCCGGGTCCGACGGCCGTGAGCCTGATCGACGCCGCGGCCGCGCTCTACGACCGCATGTCCGTCTCGAAGCTGTTGCACGAGATGCCGAAGCCGACGATCGCCATGGTCAACGGCCACGCCGTCGGCGCCGGATTCAGCATGGCCCTCGCCTGCGACATCCGCGTCGCCGGCGAGAGCGCGAAGTTCGGCACCGCCTTCGCTCGCGTCGGCTTCTCCGGCGACTTTGGCGGCACGTATTTTCTCACCAAGCTCGTCGGCCCCGCGAAAGCGCGCGAGCTCTTCTTTCTCGCCGACGTCTTCGATGCCGACGACGCCCACCGCTGGGGCATCGTCCAGCGTCTCGTCGCCGATGGCGCCCTCCGCCAGGAGACGCTCGCCCTCGCCCACCGCCTCGCCGATGGCCCCGCCCTCGCCTACGGCTACATGAAGCAGAACCTTAACGACGCCCTCGATATGGACTTCGACACCTGCCTCCGCCGCGAAGCCGAGCGCATGACGATCACCGGCCGCACCGAGGACTTCCGCGAAGCCTCCAAAGCCTTCCTGGAAAAACGCCAACCCACCTTCCGCGGCCGCTGACCAAAGTCCGGCGGCTGGCGCCCCGCCGGCTGTCAACGCATCGCAACAGCGCCTCCCGAAAACGTAGGGACGCAGCTTCAGCTCCGTCCGTCGTCGTTAGCCGACTAGTGCCCGACACCCTGAGCGATGTTTTTTTGGTCGAGGAATGTCGCTCCCCCGTGAAGCAGCCGCCGTCCCGACCGCCAACGGCAACAGTTAACCTCCACGCGCTATCCGCTATCCGCTATCCGCTATCCGCTATCCGCTATCCGCTATCCGCTATCCGCTATCTGCTATCTGCTATCCGCTATCCGCCACCTGCCATCCATCATCGACGTTTTCACGCTATCCCGCCCGACGCACCAGCATCACCCCGTCCCGCACCGTCAGGATCACATTCGTCACGCGCGCATCCTTCTGCACATGCTCGTTGAACGACACGATCGCGTGATCATCTTTCTCTTTCGGATCGAGCACGCGCCCGCTCCACAACACGTTGTCGACGACGATCAACCCGCGCGGCGCGAGTAGCGGCAGTGTCGCCTCGTAGTAGTTCGTGTAGTTGCCTTTGTCGGAGTCGATGAAGATCAGATCGAACGTTCCGTCCAGCGTCGGAATCGTCTCCAGCGCCGGCCCGACGCGCACCTCGATCTTGTGCCCGTGCGGGTTGCGCGCGAAGAACCCCTTCGCGATCCCGATCGTCTGCTCGTTGATGTCGCACGTGATCACGCGCCCGTCGTCCGGCAGCGCCGCCGCCATCATCTGCGCGCTAAACCCCGTGAACATCCCGATCTCCAGCACCCGCTTCGCGCCCGATGCGAAGATCAGCATCTGCAGCAGCGTCCCCTCAAGCTGCCCCGAGATCATCCCCGAAAGCGCGCCCATCTCCTGCTGCGTCGTCGCGATCAACTCATCGAGCAGCGGCGGCAGCAGCGTCGTGTGCGCCGCCGCATACTCCTCGATCCCCTTCGGCAACATCTCAATCGGCATCACATCGCTCCTAACACTCATCATCTCAATCGTCGCCAGCCTATCGTGCGTTGTCGCACCCCGCACCGCCATGCTCGCGACGTTCCGGTCGAGCGAGTTCTACTATCTTGGCCGCGCTCGTCGCAGGAGGCCCCTCTCCCCCTGAGGGAGAGGGGTGGCCGAAGGCCGGGGTGAGGGCTCGCTGTGCGCTACCCATCTTCGCTTCCTCCTTTGCCGGCCGTGCGAGCCGAGCGAAGCGAAGCCTACTCAACCCACGACCCACGACCCACAACCGGCGCCAGCTTGTCCGACCTACCCCCGTGCCGGATACTGCCTGCAGGCGCCCGTCGGGGCGCGTTTGCTTCTCCGGGAGACGCTGTGACCGTCGTTATCGGACTCACCGGCGGCATCGCCAGCGGCAAATCCGCCGTCAGCGCCATGCTCGCCGAACGCGACGCCCTCGTCATCGACGCCGACAAGGTCGGCCACGAGGCCTACCGTCGCGGCACCGGCTGTTACGATGCGGTCGCCGCCGCCTTCGGGCCGGATGTCGTGGGCGCCGACGGCGAGATCGACCGCAAAGCCCTCGGCGCGAAGGTCTTCGGCGATCCGGCGCAGCGCAAGCGCCTCGAAGGCATCGTCTGGCCGTGGATGCGCGGTGTCATGCAGCAGCGCCTCGACGCCATCCGCGCCGAAGGCACATTCTGCGTCGTCCTCGAAGCCGCCGTGCTCATCGAGGCCGACTGGCTGCCGCTCGTCGATCAGGTGTGGGTCGTCACCGTGTCGCCGGACATCGCGCGCGCCCGCATCGTCGAACGCAACGGCCTCACGCCCGAGCAGGCGGACGCACGCATCGCGGCGCAGCTGACGAACGACGAACGCGTGAAGCACGCCGACGTCGTACTCGCCAACGACGGCACCCTCGATGAGCTGCGCAACAACGTCGAGACGATCTGGGCGAGGTTCCAACGAGACAATGCTGGCGCGAGAGTGCCGAGATCATGATGCGGGAGGATCGATGGCGACGGAAGAACTGACCGAAGACCTGGGATATCGCCAGTACGAGATCGAGGAGTACCACCCGCACGTCGAGCCCTACTACGTGCCGACGGGCGACGAGGTGGAACTCTTTCTCGCCGCCTTCGAGTCGCACATCCCCGTCCTGCTGAAGGGCCCGACCGGCTGCGGCAAGACGCGCTTCGTCGAGTACATGGCGTGGAAGCTCGGCCGCCCGATGACGATCGTCAAGGACAAGGGCGGCACCGACAAGAAAGACGGCAACGGCGCCACGACGAGCCAGGCGCTGCCGCTCGTCACCGTCGCCTGCCACGAAGATCTCACCGCCAGCGACCTCGTCGGCCGCTACCTCCTCGAAGGCGACACGACGCGCTGGATCGACGGCCCGCTGACGCGCGCCGTGAAAGCCGGCGCCATCTGCTATCTCGATGAAGTCGTCGAGGCGCGCAAGGACACGACCGTCCTCATCCACCCGCTCACCGACCACCGCCGCGTCCTGCCGATCGAGAAGAAGGGCCAGATTCTCGAGGCGCGCGAAGGCTTTCTGCTCGTCATCTCCTACAACCCGGGCTACCAGAGCGCCCTCAAAGACCTCAAGCACAGCACGCGCCAGCGCTTTATCTCGCTCGAGTTCACGCACCCGCGCAAGGAGCTCGAAGCGAAGATCATCGCCCACGAGAGCGGCGTCACCGACGAAGTCGCGACCGATCTCGCCAAGCTCGGCGAGAAGGTGCGCAACCTCCGCGAGCACGGCCTCAGCGAGGGCGTCAGCACGCGCCTCCTCGTCTACACCGGCAAGTTGATCTCCCAGGGCATCGCGGCCCGCCGCGCCTGCCAGGTAGGCGTCGTCTGGGCCCTCACCGACGACGTCGACGTCCAGCGCAGCATCGAAGAAGTAGTAAGCTCCATCTTCGAATAACCGCCGCGGCGCCGTGAAGAGATCGTAGGGACGCAGCTTTTCGCAGAGTCGCCGCAGGAGACAGCTCCGTCCGTCGCCGTCACGCGACGAGCAAAGGTACACGTACCCAACCCGCGAACGAGATCGTACGGACGCAGCTTTTCGCAGAGTCGCCGCAGGAGACAGCTCCGTCCGCGCACCCACACCCAACACCCCCGCACCCACACCCAACACTCCCGCCCGCAATCTCATCTCTCCACCACCAACCACCCCCTTCGTGCCCTTCGTGGCCCTTCGTGGATCCCAAGACCCCTTCGTCGTTCACCCTCCAGAGATCCGCGCGATGATCCCCTCAAGCTCATCATCACTATGAAACCGGATCGTGATGCTCCCGCCCCGCCGCGCCTTCTTCAACGACACCGGCACGCCCAGCGCCGTCCGCAGGTCCGACTCGATCGCCTGCACATGCGGATCGTTAGTACGTACGATCTTCGTCGCACCGCGCGCCGGAGTCGCGCCACCACTCGTCGACTTCAACGCCTTCGCGATCTCTTCCGCCTGCCGCACCGTCATCGCATCCGCGACGATCCGCCGCCACGCATCCAGCCGCAACCGCGATTCCTCGATCCCCAGCAACGCCCGCGCATGGCCCGCGCTGATCTGCCCCGATGCCACGCTCGCCCGGATATCGTCTTCCAGCAACAACAGCCGCAACGTGTTCGCGATCGCCACACGGCTCCGCCCGACGCGCTGCGCGATCTGCTCCTGCGTCTGTCCGAAGTCCTCGTTCAATCGCTTGAACGCCAGCGCTTCCTCCAGCGGATTCAGATCCTGCCGCTGCACATTCTCAACCAGCGCGATCTCCAGCAACGCCGCACCCGTCGCCTCGCGCACGACGACCGGCATCCGCGTGATCCCCGCCATCCGCGACGCCTGCAACCGCCGCTCGCCCGCGATCAACTGATACGTCGTTGTGCGTGCCTCAACCATGCCGCCACCAGCCGTAGGCGCCGAAGACTCCGACGTCACCTGCGTCACGATGATCGGCTGTAGCACCCCGTGCTCGCGGATGCTCTCCGAAAGTTCACGCAGCGCATCCGCGTCGAACTTCAACCGCGGCTGCTGCGGATTCGGCACGATCAGATCGATATCGACCGTGTCGATCCCCGCCGCCGCGCCCGTCTTCGGAATCAGCGCCGACAACCCCCGCCCCAACGCCTGCCGCTGACCAGAACTCAAAACTCACCCCCTGACCGGTTGAGCGTCATCCGCAAAAAGCCGCGATGACAGGTGGCGCGGCCGACGCTGTCATTCTGAGCGCAGCGAAGAATCTCTCCGATCGCGGCGACATGTCCGACTGCCAACCGCCAGAACCTACGCTGGCCAGCACATCCACCCCCGCCCCCACACCGTCGCTCCGCCGCCACAACTCGCCCCTCGTGCAATTCGTGCCTAAGCCCCGCCGCCGATCCCAACCCGACCGTCATTACCTTGAAAGTCTCCCCGTCGCAGCTTCAAATCGTAGAACCGATCCCCTCTCCACTGCGTGGAGAGGGGTGGC
>JBBQVO010000103.1:0-11773 GCA_038211505.1 Dehalococcoidia bacterium
CGACAATCCGCGGCGCAGCTTGTCGCCGTCGTCAAACGCATCCTGCGCCTCCGCTGCCACCGAGTCGCGATCGACGATATCGGCGGGATTCACCTGAGCCAGCAGCGCCCGCGTCTCGTCGACGACGGCGATCACCTGCGAGAGTAACTTCTCGGTGTCGAACCAGCGCGCCTCGATGTCGGACCAGTCGGGCTGGACGCGGATGCCGCGGTTGATCGGGGTGCGCTCGTCGTAGTCGTTGCGGCCGCTCGCATGCTCCTGCCCGAAGTCCTGTAGCACGCGGAAGAACGCCGGCACGCGATCGCGCGCGCGCGTCACCGTCTGCGCGAGAATGGATGCCATCGACTGTAGCTGCGGCCCCATGCCAATCGCCTGCTGCGACGCGCGTGTCGCAGCCTGGATCGTGGCCACGAGGCCGTCGCGATCGCGGCCGCTTGCTGGGAAGATCGAGTCGAGCCAGTCGAGGAGATCGCGCTCCGATGCCGAGAAGCCGAGCTGATTCGTCGCTTGCTCTTCGAGGTGGTGCGCTTCGTCGATGACGAGGTGCTGATATTCCGGCAGCACCGCACCATCGGTCGCCAGGTCCGACAGCAGCAGCGCGTGATTGACGATGAGCAGATGCGCCGCCTCGGAGCGCTTCTTGGCGCGATAGAGGAAGCACGAGCCGTCGCGGACGTATGCGCACTGCATCGAGAGACAGCCACCCTCCTGCGCGCTGACGCGATGCCAGATGGCGTCGTCTTCGCGCCGCAGGTTGAGCTCCGCGCGATCGCCCGTCTCCGTCGTGCCAAGCCAGAACAGCAGGCGGACCAGTATGCGGGACTCTTCGCCGCTCATCTGTCCGACGCGCTGTGTCGCCGACCAGCGCAGCAGGCACAGGTAGTTGCCCCGGCCCTTCATCTGCGCGACGCGAAGGTCGCCTGCGTCGATGCCGGCCTCGGCAAGCAGCTTTCGCGCGATCGGTATGTCCTGTGACAGGAGCTGATCCTGGAGATTAATGGTGTTGGTCGAGATCACCGTGCGGGCGTTGTTGCGTACGGCATGCAACGCCGACGGCACGATGTACGCGAGCGACTTGCCGACGCCGGTGCCCGCCTCGACGATCAAGCGATCTCCTTCGGCGATCGCCTCTCCGACGGCGCGCGCCATGCTCGCCTGCTCCGCGCGCTCTTCGTATTCGCCGATCGCGGCGCGCGCCGCGGCCGACGCAATCAGTCGCGCTCCTTCGTCCGGCGCGACGACGATCTTCTTTGTCAACGGCGGCTGCGCCTCGTCGATGGCGACGGGCGCCTTCACGAATCCGTGTACGTAGCCTTCGCGATCGCCATCACCGGGGCGGCGCGGGTGTTCGTTCGCGACCTCCTGGAACAGATGGCGGAGCGGCCAGTCGCTGGCTGAGGCGATGCGCTCGACTTCCGCCAGAACGTCGGGCGACGAGTCCGCGAGCCGCGCACGCAGGGCCGCGAATACGCGCATCGCCGCCTCGGCATCGGCCAGCGCCCGGTGCCGGTTCTCGAACTCGATGCCGAGGTGGTCGGCGATGGCGCCGAGCGAGTGCTGCTGTAGCCCCGGCAGCAGCAGTCCGGCCAGCTCGAAGGTGTCGTACGTTGGCCCAAACAGCGCAACGCCCTTGCGTTCGAGGAACGTCGTGTCGAACGTCGGGTTCTGGCCTACGATCGGCGACATGCCGATGAACGCTTCGATCTCCGCCGCAATCGACGTGAAGTGCGGCGCGGCGTCGATCGCGGCCTGATCGATGTTCGTCAGCAGCGCGATGCGGAACTCGAGTTTGCGGCCGGGGTTCACGAACGACGAGTAGGTATCGACGACGCCGTTCGCGTCGAAACGAATCGCGCCTACTTCAATGATCTCATCCGTCTCCGGATCAAGACCCGTCGTCTCAAGATCAAGCGACACGTACTGCATCGGCGGAGAAGCGATCTAGGACGTGCTCGCGCATCGTCGTATCGTCGGTGTGGTTTGGATTCTACCATCGGACATACGACAATCGTTGTCGTCCGATACGGGGATGTCAGCGGCTCTTCGTGCTCTTCGTGGATCGTGTCTTTAGGTAGCGAGGCCGGGGGCGGCGTCTTCGAGGCTGTCTTCGGTGAAGTAAGTGAGGTTGTTCTGGAGGAGGCCGTGGTGGGCATGGAAGCGTTTCGCGTGGAGCTCGCGGAGCATGTCTTCGGGCGTCTTCAGCTCATTCTCGAAGACGGTGCAGTAGAAGCCGATGCCGCTGCGCGAGTGCGCGTCGCTGCCGCCCGTCACCGGCTTGCCGAGCACCTTGGCGACTTTCAGCGCAAAGAGGTTTTCGCGCGGGACGTTGGCGCCGTTGAGCGCCTCGATGGCGTCGACGAGACCGAACACCGGCAGCCGCTCGGCCGCCTGCTCCGGCGTCATCGTGAACGGCTCTTTGCCCTGCTTGCGGAAGTACACGGGGTCGAACCAGTGGCGGAACGGGTGTGCGACGACCATGTAGCCGCCGAGATCGTCGAGCACCTTACGCAGTTCTTCGGCGTGGCGGATGCCAGCGACGTACTGCGTCAGGCCGACGACGATCATGTGGCCGAGATCGGTCGAAACCTCCATGCCGTTGTTGATGAAGAGCGGGGCGTGACGCTGGCGGTAGTCCTTGAGCTTGTAGGTATCCCACAGCCGGTCGTGCTCGCTGATGTTGACGCCGGTGAGGCCGCGCGTATTCGCCTCTTCGGCGAGGTCCTCGGGATCGAGGCCGCTGTCGGACGCGCCGGCCGTCGTGTGCACGTGCATGTCGAGAATGGTTCCGGGCATCGGCGCACTATAGCAGCGTCTCGGGCGAAGCTCGATGCTACTGGCCGAGCTTCGCTAGCCAGGGCATCGCCCAGCCGAAGAGCGCGGCGAAGACGATCGCCGTGCCGATAGCGAACCGGCGCAGCAGCGGCACCGCCATCATCGGGATGACGATCGTCGCGGTCAGCGCGACGACCAGCAGCGTGTAGATGAGGTTCGGGCTGCCAATCCCGCCGTCGGGACGGCGATCGCTGATGCCGGCCAGCGCCATCCCCAGCACGAGACCGAGCGCCGTGAAGACGATGATCGCGGCGAAATGGACGACGACCGCCAGCGCGATCACGTTGGTTCCCGGCGGCGCGATCTGCTGAGCGAGCCCGGATCGATCGTTCGTGCGGACGATGGCGATCGCGACGGCGGGTGCGATGAACAGCGCGATCGCGTAGCCGATGACAAACCCCGCGAAGACGGCCGCCACTACAGCTCCTCGATCGCTGTCGCACGCTCACGGCGAAGCGCATGGGAGACGCACGGCTCAAAGCCGAGGTCGCGGATGCGCCGCGACAGCTCGTCGGCGAGATCGGCGCCGCCGGGGAAGAGCAGGAAGAACGACGGGCCGGCGCCCGCCAGATGCGGGACGTAGCCCTGCGCGCGGAGCGCGTCCATCGCCAACTCCGTCGCCGGCTGCATCTTGCTGGTGACATGCTCGAAGACGTTGTTGAGCGCGTCGTCGCGGAGCATGCGCCGCGCGCCGACGATCTCGCGCACGCCGAGCGTCGCGTCGCCTTCGGCGAAGTCGTCCGGCGTGAGCGCCGCAAACATTGAAGCGGTCTTCTCGCCGCGCTTGTTCTGCGGCGGCGTCGCCAGCAAGATTCCGGGCGCGAGCGCATCGTCGAGCGGTTCGACGGCGTCGCCGCGCCCCGAGACGGCCGCCGTGCCGCCGACGACGAAGAAGGGCGGATCCGATCCGACTTCGCCGGCGATCTCGACGAGATTCGCCTGCGGCTGCTTCGCGTCCCACAACACATTCAACCCGCGCAGCACCGCCGCAGCATCGCTACTGCCACCACCAAGGCCAGCGGCGACCGGAACGTGTTTCTCGAGTTCGATGCGCACGCCTCGGCGCAAGCCTGCACGATCGCGGAGCGCGACGGCGGCGAGGTATGCGAGATTTCGCTCCGGCGGATTGTCCGCGAGCATCCCCGTCTCGCCAGACAACGTCAGCGAGATGTCGGCGGCGTCCGTTAGCGTGATCACGTCGTGTAGATCGATCGTCTGCATAACGCTGCGGATCTCGTGATAGCCATCCGGCCGGAAGCGCAGAACCTCCAGCGTCCAGTTGATCTTGGCCGGCGCGATCAGCCGCACATGTCGCGTCATTGGTTCGGCCTCGCGATCCAGGCGCGGGTGATCGCCGCCCACTCGTCGAGCGACAACATCTGGGCGCGCCGCGTCACGTCAATGTCCGCCGCAATCATCACGGCGTCGATGATCTCCTGCTTCACGTGCAAGCCGAACGACAGGCTGTTGCGCAGCTGTTTGCGCGGGTTGCCGAAACCGGCGCGGACGACGCGAAAGAACACGTCGAGCGGCACATCGACCTTCGGGTGCGGCGTGACGTCGATGCGGACGACGGCGGACTGCACCTTCGGTGGCGGGCTGAAGGCGCCGGGCGCGACGCGCATCACCATGCTCGTATCGGCGTAGACCTGCGTCGCCACGCTCATCAGGCTCATCCGCCCCGGCTGCGCGACGATCGCCTCGCCGACCTCGAGTTGCACCATCACGACGAGTCGCCGCGGTGGCAAGTCGGCCTCAAGGAAGCGCCGTAGCGTGGGAGCTGCGATGTTGTACGGGAGGTTGGCAACGACCACGTACGACTCGGCGCCAGCGCGGGATGGCGCTGCGCCGGCCGCGAGCATCTCACCCGGTGACATCTCGAGCACGTCCGCCTCGACAATCTCGACGTTGTCCTGCGCTGCGAACTGCTCCCGCAAGGCGTCGATCAGGTCGCGATCGATCTCGACCGCGACGACGCGACGCGCGCGCGCGGCGACCACCGCCGTCAGCGCGCCACGGCCGGGGCCGATTTCGAGCACAGTGTCGCCGGGCATGATCTCGGCGGCGTCAGCGATGCGGTGGAGGATGCTGGTGTCCGACAGAAAATGCTGGCCGAAGCGCTTCTTGGCGCGCGGTGGCGCAAAGCCGCGGCTACGAGAGGATGTAGATGTCGACCCACTTCGACTGCCAGTCAACCTTGACTCCGTCCGGGAATCCGAGATCGATGATGTACCCCTTGACCGCGCCTCCGGTGTCGGCGGCGATGGCGTACCCGTAGCCGGGGATGAACATCTTCGTGCCAAGCGGGATCACCGCCGGGTCAACCGCCACGATACCGTACGTCACGACGCTACCGTTCGCCGTGTGCCCGTACGATGGGTCGCTCGCGCTGCGACCACTGCTGGCCGGGTCGTACCAGGTCGCGTAGACGCGCAGCGTCTTATTGACACTGCCGGCATCCGCGGGTTGCGAGTCGTTCTGGCCGGTGCGTGTGGGATAGTAGATCACCGTGTCCACCGGCGCTGGATCGAACCGATCGTCGACCAACTCTCGCCCGACCTCTTCCCCGTCGACAAACGTCGTCGCATAGCGGCGGACGCGCGCGCCATCGTGCCCCTTCTCGGTGCGAATCTGGCCGGGGGGCAGGCTGGCGTCGGATTTGAAGACGGTGTGGCTCTCGATGAATTCGCGCTCGGTATCGTTCGAGGCCGACAGCTGCACGACGCGCACCGACATGCCGCCGGTCACGAGAGTCTCCGGCGACGGATCGACGAAGGCTCCGTCCGGCAAGGTGACGCCGGCGTCGATCAGCACTTCGGCCACCGTCTGCGCGAGCGTGTACACGACCTGATGGCCGTCGGGCAGCGCGATCGTGACGGCGCGCGCGTGGCGCACGTCGATGCGGCCATCCGCGTCGAGCGAGGCCTGCTCGCCAGGCGTCACCGCGTCGCCCGGTCCGACGACGACGCCCGCCTCTCGTAGCGCCTGCACAACGGTCGGGCGGCTCGATGTCGATGCCATCTCGCGCCCGTTCTCGACGATCGTGAAGGGCACCGCTCGCCGGACGCTGATTTCGATCGGCTGCGCCGATTTGTCGTCGGCTATTGGGTTCAAGGAAGCGAGCAACGCTGGCGGATCGACGGGCGCGTTCGCCGACACCAGGACGCCGTCCTCGACGACGCTGTCGCGATCGTTCAGCACAACGTTCGCTTCGCTCACCAGTTGATCGATCGTGAGCGCGTGGGTGCGCATCTCGTACGTCGTGCCGTCGACCTCCAGCGTTACGAGGCGCGCGCGATCGACGCGCAGCACACCACCCTCCGCCGAATCGAGCGCGGTCACCCGATCGCCGGGGCGCAGCTGCACGCCAGCCGTGTGAAGCAGCGCATTGTTGTCTGACGAGTTGGTGGAGACGACGACGTCACGACCGTCCGCCTGCACACGCACCTTGCGCGGTTGCAGCACGCCGTACCCGACGACGCTGACGGCGAGGATCACGGACAAGACCGCGAGATGCCGCCGGCGGCGGCGATCGAGCAGCAGGCTGTGACGCGGCGCATCGCGTAGCAGTGCAGCCACGCGCGCGAGACGCTCAGGCACGACGTCGATCGGCCACCAGGCCTCCAGTGTTGCACCCCGCCGTGACGCGCCAACAACCAGCGGTTAGCGGCGCCCAGGGACATTCGTAAGAACTCTGATGTTGCGCGCCGCGTCAGGCGGCGTAGAGACGAAAGAAATGGTCGTGCACCCACTGTCGATCGGGCCCTTGGGCTTAGCAACGCTAACTAGCTCCGGCCCGGTAACCCTACGGCACCCGAAGAAAACTACTTACCGCTGCTTCCTTCCGGACCTGACGGGGTTCGTAGCGCTTCGCCGCGTAGGACCAGGCCCTCAACGCCGCTCGGCGCCGCCAGTTTCCAGGTACACCAACCTCGAGCAGGAATTCAGCCCCGCTATAGCGGCTTGCGGGTACAGGGCACCGCTGGCTCCCCGCCTAGCACGACCACGCGCATCCTACCACGCACCTCCCGCCGGTCAAGAAACGTGACGGCTGTGGCGGCGTTTGATTATGTGTGTATGCATATAAGTTGACGCCATCGAGCGCCATACCGTAACGTTGGTGCAACGTCCCGCCCCTCCAGAATCGATGACGCTCCCTGCCACACCGTTAGCGCAAGGTATGCAAATGCGCGGCCGCACCCACCTGATCCGCGTGGCTGTTCTCGCCGTCGCCAGCGTGCCGTTGCTCCTCGCGACGAGCTCGCAGGCGCAGCAGCCGGCGTGGGATCCGGTCGTCGTGGCTCGCGACTACTTCGCGAACACGCCGGCGAGCGCGGCGCCGGGGATCGCCTCGACGCAGAGCGCCGCGGCGCCGATCGTCGCAACCTCTACCGATCCGGACGAGACGCAGGACGTTGTCGATGTGCGATCGACGATGGGATCGGTGCACGTCCGGCTGCAGCAGAAGGTGCACGGCATTCCGGTCGCGGGCGGCATCTCGAACGCGAGCATGCAGCCAGGCGATAGCAGCGTGAACTTCGCGATCGACCGCCGCTTTGCGCACACACCCGCAGCCGATACGACACCGAAGATCTCGACGCAGCAGGCGATTGACGCCGCCCATGCCGCCGCTGGCGTAAAAACGGCAGCGCCCGGCGAACCGACGACGCTCGCGTACGTGCCGGAACACGGCACGCTCCGCCTCGCCTGGCAGGTGCAGACGACATCGATTGATCCGATCGGCGCCTGGCAGACGATGGTCGATGCGCGCACCGGCGCGGTGATCTCGCAGAACAGTGCGCTCACGTTCGACTCCGGGCAGACGTTCGAGCCGAACCCGTACCAGCAATCCGGCGGCAGCCCGACGCTGCCAGCGAACTGCGACACGGCGCCGAACGCCGCGCTGCTCACCCCCTTCCTCCGCCACACGCCGCTGCTCGGCATCACAGCCGCACAGAACCGGTTGAAGGGACAGTTTGTCGACCTCACGGCGCCGGGAATCGTTGGGGCGTACAAGCCAGCAGGCGTCGCGAATGAACCGACGCGTGTGTACAACTACCCCTGCAACGACGATCGCTTCGAAGAAGTGATGGTGTATTCGTTCATCGACCGCACGCAGCGGATCATTCAGTCGCTCGGCTTCACCGGCTCGGCGTCGATCTTGAACAGCGCGACCCCGGCGCACGCGCACTATTTCGGCGGTTGCAACGCCTTCTACAGCACGTTCGACAAGGGTCTCCATTTCGGAGATGGCGATCTCACCGCGAACACTTCGTCCGCGTGTAGCCTTCCGGTTCCGCGCCCAGATGGCGGCGAAGACGGCGACGTCATCGTCCATGAATACGGCCACGCACTGCAGGCGGACATCGTTCCCGGTTGGGGGCTGAGCTTAAGCGGCGGGCTCGACACCGAACAGGCCAACGCCATGGGCGAGGGATGGGGCGACTTTGTCGCGGCGACGATCAACGGCGATTCCTGTATCGGCGGCTGGGGACTCTTCCCCGGCGCTTGTCTGCGGAACATCGACAACACGAAGGTGTATCCGACCGACTTCGAGAGCTGCCGGTTCACGGCCGGCAAGCCCGTCGAGCCGCACTGCGCGGGCCTGATCTGGGGCGGCGCGATGTGGGATCTCGTCAAGTCGTTCGGGACGAACCAGGCGGGACGCTACAAGGCGCTGACGCTCGGGCTCGCTTCGCAATTTTATGTCGTGTATGACGCCAGCTTCAACGACTGGGCGTCCGCGATCCGCCGTGCCGACCTGGACCTGTACGGCGGCGCCGACGTGACGGCGATCAACGCCGTCTTCACGGCGCGCGGTATCACGTCCACAGGCACACCAACCGATCGCGACTACATCTTCCTCCGCATTCGCCACCCCAATCCGCCAGATCTCACCGTCTCTATTAAGGTCGGGAATGTGGCCGCACCCGATTGCAACATCCTCGCCTACAGTCACGGCGTGTTTAACGGATCTGATCTGATCATTCGGTTCACCCCGTCGCAGGTGCCGAGCTGTCCCTTCCCGCCGAGCGTTGCCAAACCGTGGCATCTCGAAGCGCAGGACACGGTTTTCGGAAATAGCGGCTACATCGACAGCTTCGAGACGCTGTTCAACACCTCCACGTCGCGATGCGTCTCGACCGATACGCCCGTCGCGATCCCGGACGGCGGAGCGATTGCCCGCGCCAACATCGATTGCTCGTCGACGACTGCACCCCCCGGCGTCGATGCCGACGGCGACGGCGTGACGTTCGCCCTCGACAACTGCCCGAACGTCTCGAACGCCGACCAGTTGAACACTGACAGCGCGTCGATCGTCACGCCCGGCGTCGTGGCGATCGACAAGACGGCGCCGAATAGCGATCTTCTCGGCGACGCCTGCGATCCGGACATCGACAACGATGGCCTCGCCAACTCCGTGGAGGCCGCGGTCGGGCCTGCGGGCGCCGCGCACGCGCTCTGCCCCGGTGCATCGGCCAACACGGATCCGCTGAAGCTCGATACCGACGGCGACGGCGTCACGGACGGCGCCGAATGCGCGCTGGGCAGCGATCCCGCGAACGCCGCATCAAAGCCGGTGCTCGGCGGGCCGGACAGCGATTTCGACGGACTGAGCGACGCGTTCGAGCTCACGATCGGCACCGATCCGGCGAACAAAGACACGGACGGCGACGGTGTCACCGACGGCGTCGAGTACAAGGGCTACGGGACGTCGCCACTGCTCGCTGATACGGACGCCGACGGATGTTCCGACAGTCGCGAGATCGCCTCGATCGATGCCAACACGAGCGTCAGCTCAAGCGACCTCCTCGTCGTTGCCCAGAGTTTCGGTGAGCCAAACCGACCGAACATGGACATGAACAAGAACGGCGTCGTCAATTCGGCCGACCTGTTGTTCGTGGCGCAGCAATTCGCCACGTCGGCCTGTTGAGGTGAATCAGGCCTCCCGCCTGCCTTGGTTGCGGTTTCTCCTGACACCGCCGGGGTCGCATGGATTGCTATAGTTCGAGACTTTGAAACAGCATCCCGCGATACCGGAGGCGCAAGATGGGTGACGATCTACCGCGATTCATCGCCGCGGCGGTACAGGCAGCGCCGGTGTTTCTGGATCGCGATGCGACGATCGAGAAAGCGTGTGGGTTGATCGCCGATGCGGGCGTTGCCGGCGCCACGCTCATCGTCTTTCCGGAAACGTGGGTGCCCGGCTATCCGTTCTGGCACGCGTCGTCGCAGGTCTTCTCGGGCGATACGTTCGCCGAGCTTTGGAAGAACAGCGTCGAGATCCCTTCGCCCGCGACGCATCGCCTCGGGCGTGCGGCGAGAGATGCGAACGCCTACGTCGTCATTGGCATCAACGAGCGCGACACCGTGTCGCGGGGCACGCTCTACAACACGCTGCTCTATCTTGCGCCCACCGGCGAAGTGATGCACCGTCATCGCAAGCTGATCCCGACGTTCACCGAGCGGACGATCTGGGGCTTCGGCGACGGCAGCGATCTTGACGTTCTCGAGACGCCGTTGGGGCGCCTTGGCGGCCTGATCTGCTGGGAACACGAGATGACGCTGACGAAGTATGCGCTGTATGCGCAGGGCGAGCAGGTACATTGCGCCACCTGGCCCGCTTTCACGAATCAGAACAGCCACATCGACTTCGGCATGCGCCAATATGCGTTTGAAGGCGGCTGCTTCGTCGTTTCATCCTGCGGCGTCGTGACGCTCGGTTCGCTGCCCGCATCATTGGGTGGCGATAGCATCAAGGCGAACGGAGGCACGGCGATCATCGGTCCGAACGGCGAGTACATCGCCGGCCCGATCTTCGACAAGGAAGAGACGCTCTACGCCGAGATCGATCTCGAACGCATCCTTCGCGAGAAGCACTCGCACGATGTCGCCGGGCATTATGCTCGCCCGGACGTCCTGCAGCTCGTGGTGAACGCCGCGCGCAAGCCGATCGCCATCTTCTCCGGGGACGACCGCCTGAGCGCGGACGCGCCGATCGATGCGGCCACGGCCGAGGAGGTCGTCGACCGGCTGCAGACGGTGCGCGAGTATCTCGGCAGCCTGATCAACCGCATCGAATCCGATGGCGATGACGAAGTCAACGCCGCGATCGCTGAAGCGCTTGCATCGATCGATATGGCTGCGACGGGGATCTGGAGTCGCGACTAGGCGTGGCATCGAAGTCGACCGACAAAAAACGCACCGACGCCGCGCCCGCGACGTCACTGCGCGCGCGCATGCGGAAGCACGCGCCGCCGTACGATCCAGCCGCCGCCCGCCGTCACCTGATGAAGGTCGATCCCGTGATGCGCGACCTGGTCAAGCGCGTCGGCGTGTTCGAGATCGAAGTGCGCGGCACGCCGTACGAAGCGTTGCTGCGAGCGATCCTGTACCAACAGCTCGCCGGCCCCGCGGCGGCGGCGATTGAGCGAAGATTTCTGGCGATCTTCGACGATCGCATTCCGACGCCGGCGCAGCTGGTGGCGATCGCCGACGAGGATTTCCGAGGCGCTGGTGTCTCGCGCCAGAAAGCCAGTTATATGCGAAGTCTCGCCGAGCATTTCGCCACGGGCGTCATCAACGACCGCCAGATTCGCAAGGCACCGGACGAGTCCGTGATCGAACTGGTGACGCAGGTCAAAGGCATCGGTCGGTGGACCGCCGACATGCTGCTGCTCTTCTGCCTCGGACGCCCCGACGTGCTGCCAGTCGGCGATCTCGGCGTGCGCGCATCGATGAAGATCGCGTACGGACTCGATGCGTTGCCGTCGCCTGAGGAGATGGAAGCGATCGCCGACCCGTGGCGGCCGTATCGCAGCGCGGCGACGTGGTACCTGTGGCGCCGCGGCGACATCGTTACGCTGTAGCGGGCGGGGATCATGTTCGAAGTCGAGCGCGAGCAGTTTGAGAAGATGGTGGCGGGCGGCATCGAGCGCGT
>JBBQVO010000104.1:0-11763 GCA_038211505.1 Dehalococcoidia bacterium
GACGCAAGAAGCGATCGAGGACGCGCTCGACCTGCCGCTGCACATCGCACCGACGATGGCCGCGTTCGAGTCGGCGCTCGGCGAACGAACTGCGGCCGCGGCCGGCGGGCGCGCGCATGAAGCGAGCGGCGCGACGGCCGACGTTGCGGCCGCGATCTAGGAGATCACCATGGCGAAACAACGAGTGAAGTTTACGTTTGCACAAGAGCTGATCACGATGCCGATCATCTACGAACTCGGCAAGCAGTTCAGCGTCATCACGAACGTCCGCCGCGCCGACGTCACCGACGATCGCGGCTGGGTCGTGCTCGAGATCGACGGCCCGATCGACGAGATCGAGCGCGCGCTTCAGTGGGCATCAGGCAAGGGCGTCCGCGTCGATCCCGTGCAAGGCGATATCGTCGAAGGGTGATGCCGCCGAATGTCGCGCGGGCGTAATGTAGCGCGGTCAAACAAACTGTAGCGCGGGCTTTTCAGCCCGCGCGGGGGGCCGCAGCTGTACTTCGATCGCCAAGACGAATGTAGCGCGGGCGTGTCAGCCCGCGCGAGGGCCATAACCAAGAGCATCGTCGCCGATATAGCCGAGTCGCACGACAGTGATAGCCTGCAATACAAACGAATCCCGCGCGCGAGCGCAGAGCACAGAAGTAAGGACAGATTCATGTCATCCATTCGAATACCGATGCCGCTGCGGAAGCTGACGAACGATCTGGACATCGTGCAGAGCGATGCGCCGACGCTGCGCGAAGCTGTCGACGGCCTCGAGAGTGCGTATCCCGGGATCAAGGATCGGATCGTCGACGAGGCCGGCGAGTTGCGCCGCTTCGTTAACATCTACGTCAACGGCGAAGACGTCCGCTTCTTAGACAACCTCTCGACGCCGCTAAAGGAGAAGGACGACGTAAGCATCGTCCCCGCCGTCGCCGGCGGCAGGTAGGATCGGTTTCGAGCCAGTGTCTCGCGTGGGAGAAACGGTGATGTGGGACAGCCGTCCCGTCTGTCATCCGGCGCAGCCGGATCGCGCGCTACGCCCCAACGACTAACCGCCCACCGCTACGGCGTCGCCAGCAGCTTGCGCACAATCGGCGGCATCAGCGCCGCCAGCGCCGACGCGGGCTCTGAGATGTCGTTGACTTCGAAACCGCGCGGCGTCGTGCGCCACGTGCGGTAGCCCTCGACGTTGATCTTGAGGCTGCGGCAGATCTTCTTCGCCGCCGCGCCGTAGCCGACCGGCACATAGAGATAGAACGCCTGATCCGGGATCGACGCCACGCGCGCCCAGACGCGCTTCGCCTCCGCCTCCGTGATCATCTCGCGATCGGCGACCGCCGCCGTCATGATCAGATGCGTCTCGCCGGTGTTGAGCTTCTCAACGACGACGATATCGGGCGCGATCTGATCCTCGCCGACCTGCACCGCCATCGTGACAGCCGGAATGTTCACGTGGGTGCGGTACGACGGGTATTGCGGCGTCGGGAACTCGAAGCGGACTTTGGCGATCTCATGCGCCGCGCTGACGAGTTTTTCGCTCGTCGTGCGCTCCGTGCGCTTGAGCAGCGCGTCCATGTCTTCCCAGCGAGTATCGAGGCTCATGCGCCCTCCGGCATGCGGCGTGTCGTCTGCCCGAAGGTTAGTGCAGCCCGTCACAAAGCTCAAGCGTGGACGAAGAGCGAGCGGCCGGTGCCACCGTGACGCTCAAGCGGCTCCGAACGCGTCTACAACTGTCATTCCGAGCGCAGCCGAAGAACCGCGGGTGCCCTGGGTGGTATCTCTCCGATCGCGGCGACCAGCCCCGATTGAGATGCGGCGGCTCCCCGCCGGATGCTCTTGCATGGATCGCGGCCGCGTCATCATGCTGCACGTCACGCCTTAGTCTGACCCTTCGGCGGAATCAGCTGCGCGATCCTGCGGCCCGCCGCCGAATCCGCGATGAGCGTAGCGAGCCGCTTCTCCCGCGTGTCCTCGCGCTTCGCGCTCGTCACCCAGTGGGTCGCCGTGCGTCGGTACCACGGGGCCTGTGCCTCGAAGAACGCCCACGCCTTCTTGTTGGCGCGGAAGCGCTTGTCGGCCCCCGTCGCGAGCGTCGCCGTCTGCCGCTGCTCGTAGGCATAGATCGCCGACTTCGCCTCAGAGCGCGCGGCGAACGCTGTGAGTCCAGCCGCCCGCATCAGCCCCTGTTCCGTGAGCTCGCCGACCCGCTTGATATTGATCGCGCTCCAGATGCTCGTGCGCTTTCGCGGCGTAAAGCGGATGCGGTAGCTGACGCCGTCGATCGAATTGCGGACGCCGTCGATCCAGCCGTAGCAGAGCGCGACATCGACCGACTCGGGCCAGGTGATGCTCGGCCTGCTGGATCCCTTCTTGTAGAAGCCGACCGAGAGCTCGGGCGTGTCAGCGTGATGCTTCTCGAGCCAGGCGCGGAATGCTTTCGGCGTCGCGAAGAATGTCGGATCGGTCACGTTGTGTGTGTCCGCCGCGGTGCGTCGCCCGTCAGCGCCGTATGTTGCGGCGCTGCGGACGCCAGAGTCACGCCGAGAAACGCCGCGTATCGCTTGGCGCCCGCCACGAACAGCGCAGTCTCGCCGACGGTGGGCGGCCTAAACCACCGCGGCTCGACGGTGACGGTCGTCGGCTTGATGGTGCGCTTCCAGGTGCCGACGACTTGCCCGGCGATGGCGATGATATTGTTGAAGAGCACGTTCTCGCGCGGGCCGAGCATGCCGACATGTCGGAGGTCGAGGACGGCGCTGCGATCAGCGTACCCGACCACGTACTCGTCGAAGTTCGGCAGCAGATGCGCGACTCGTGCTCGCTTCGTGGCCGACGGTGGCGGCGCGCCGAACCAGTACGTGACATCGCCTATCGTTTCGTGCGCGAGCGCCGGCGTCGCGTGCGATGCCCCCTCGCGCATCGGTCATGTTGAGCCCGGACCACCAGACGAAGTCCTTAAGCGTCGCCGGGCCGCGGCTCGCGAAGTAGCGGCTCGCGAGCTCGGCGAGCGACTCCTCGCGCGTGAGCGAGCGGGCATGCGGCGCGCGTTCGTCGAGCAGCGCGTAGGTCTGCTGCTTGCCGCGCATCGCGCCGCTGCAGACGATGCCGTCGAGCTCGGCGCGCATCAGTATGTGACTCAGCCGTGCCTCGCCGCTCGCGGCTTTGGTGGCGATGCCCGCGCGCGCGAAGACGGCATCGATCTCGCCCCGTGTCAGCTCATTGCCGTCGCGCAACGCAAGCTCGATCGCGGCGTTGGTGCGCGCGAACGTCGGCGCATCGAGCTCGAGCTGGCGCCGCCGGAACTCGCACTGCGCGTTGACGCGCGGTGCCGTGAGCCGACGCATCCACTGGATGTCGTCGCGTGTGACAAAGTGCCACGTCGGGCGCAGCAGGTGCGTGCGAAGGATCGCGCCGTCGTTGAACGCGCGATCAACGTCGGCGTTCGACACGCCAGACATACGCGTGCCGATGGCCCACTTCGCGCCGCCGAAGTCTTGCGCCTGAACAGCGCCCAACGCGGCGACAACGCCGGCCGGATCGCCGGTCGACGGCGAGGTGAGGAGCTGGTTCTGGAGACGCAGGCGGGTGATGTCCAACGTTGTCCGCGATTGCTGATTCAGGATCCGCCTCGAAGGCGGGGCGTCATCGCTGGCGCAAAGACCGTGAGTGGCGGAGGGGGTGGGATTCGAACCCACGGCGGCTGTTACCCCGCAACCGTTTTCAAGACGGTCTCCTTAAACCACTCGGACACCCCTCCTGGTTTGGATGCGGGAGGCTGGATGCGAGAAACTGGAATCGAGATCGCAGCGCGTCGCATCGCCGACCCACGTCCGATGGCGCATTGTATCGCGGCTTAAGCGTACGTTAGACCTCGACGGGCCATCGCACTTGCGCCCGTACGCCCGCGATCGGAACGGCGGTGAGGCTGACCGGAAACGGAACTGTCTCGCAGGCGACGCTTCGAAAAGCGGCGTCCCTACGTGCTCGGACGCACTTCGGGCTGCTGTTCGACAGGGATCTCAGTGGTGAGCGCGATGATCTCGTATGTCGCGGTGAGGTCGGCTTCGCGGCGCTCCGGGGCGGGGCGGAAGCTGGCGAATTCGGCGGCGTCGCATTGTTCGAGGACATTGGCGGCGAGACGCGCCGGCCAGCGATCGATGCCGGCGCGCGCGGTCTCGCGTTCCAGCTCGCGGCGCGTCATCGCGTACGCAGGGAAGGCGAAGCGCTCGCTCAAATAGCCACGGAGGACGGCGGCGATGCGCGCGTAGTATTCGCCGATGTCCGTTGAAGCGAGACCTTCGGCGGCGATCGCGTCGAGGCGCTGGCGGGCGATCTCGGCCGGGGTTGGTTCGGGCGCCGCCGGCGCAACATCGACTGGAATCGGGCGGACGCGGGCGATGCGCTGGTGCAGGATGTAGCCGAAGGCCGTGAGCGCGGCGAACATCGCGACAAAGAGCGCCGGCACCACCGCTGGCGGCGCCGGCTGCGGGATATCGAGCTGCGGCTTCAGCGGCCGCAGCGATGCGTCACCCGGCGCGAGCACTGAAGCGATCGTGATGATGCGCACGTCGGTGTGGAGCGTCGTCGCGGTGTCGCTATCGTGGACATTCACCGCGAGCGGGGCGATCGTGATTGTGCCCGTGTGAAACGACGTCAGCGTGTACGAGAGCGTCGTCCGAACGCGGCCATCGCGCGGCTCGTCGCGTGGCGTCGCGACATCAACCAGCTCCATGCCGCCGAACGCGTCGCCGAATCCCGGCCCGTCAATCGTGCCGCCATCGTCGTGATCGACAGCGATCGTCAGCATGATCCGATCGCCGACGGTCGCCGCCGCGGGCGCCACGTCGTACGCCGCGATCGTAGGTGGCGCGGCGGCGTGCGCCAGCGTCGGAAGCGCGGCGAAGATCGAGACGAATACCATCGTTGCGATGACGGCGACTTCCGCGGCCAACTGCGCGTTCCGTCCGCAGCGTTTCGTGCGTCGTGACCCTCGGCAGCGCGTCACACCCTGCGCTCCAGCAGCAGTTCCGTAATCTGCGAGAGCGCGTTGTAGGTGAGGATGATCTCGTCGTTGGGGTGAAGCTCTTCGAGCTTCTTGAGGTTCTCCTCGCGCGCCTGCACGGGATCGATGACGTCGCCGAACTCCTCGCCGAAGTCGATCTTCATCTCCAGCTCATAAAGTGCGCCGTCTTCGCCGACGACGATGCAACCGAGATCGGGGCGTTCAGCGCCGTCGAGGTTGACCTCGACGGCGTTGGTGAAGAACGCGCCAGGGAACGGCGGGAAGGGACGTAGTTCGCGGGCCGCCTCCTGCAACAGCATGCGGAGTTGCTGTGCCGTGCGGTCGACGATCAGATCGGCCTGCGCCTTACGGGCGAGCGGTTCGTGATCCGGCATGGCAACAGGGTAGCGACGACGGCCGCCGTTCGACAGGTCGCGACGCTCACGCCCCCGGATCATCGAGCATCTCGACGATCGCAGACCGGAGGCCCGCCACGTCGCGCACGTCGGCATCCGGAACTTCGTCGGCGGAGCGTGGCTGCTGCGCGGCGTGACGGCCTGAGCGGAAGAGCACCGTCCGCATGCCGAGCTGGCGCGCGGGCGCGATGTCGTTGTCGATGCGGTCGCCGACCATGATGCATGCGGTCGGATCGACATCGAGATCCGCACAGCAGCGGAGGAACAGCCGCAGGTCGGGCTTGCGATAGCCGTGCGTTCCGGAGACTTCGCGATGGTGGAAGTACGCGCCGACCCCCGCCGCGTCGAGGACGGCGAGCGTCGTGTGCGGCTGGTTCGCCGCGAGGCCGAGACGAACGCCGCGACCGTGAAGGTCGCCCAACAGGTCGATGATACCATCACGTAGCTCGAACGATGGCGTCTCGGCCATACGCGCGTGCATCGCCGCATAGACGCGCTCGGCGAGGGGCCGATCGCCGGACGTCAGGCGCCAGATGATGGCGGTGTGCGCGTCCGGCGCGTAGTGCTCGACAGCCCACGCCGACGCCTCAGCGTAGCCGGCGTCGGACATCGTGACGCCGGCGCCGGCGAGCGCGCTGCGGATCGCCGCATCGATCTGGCGTTCGTGCGCGACCTCCGTGTTGATCGGCCCGCCGACATCGAAGAGCACGGCGCGCACCTGCATCTTCGCCTCTTTCGTGGCGCGATCGCGCTCGGTTCCTTGTGCGGCCGTGGAAGCCGCCGAACTAGTATGATCGCAGCAACCCCAGATCCCGCTCCGCGACGTAATGCAGGATCAGTTCGCGTTCAGAGGCGTAGTCTTTTAGAAGTGAATCGTCCGATTCGCATGATCGAACGCGACCACCACCTGATCAAAGAATCCGCTCATGCCGAGCAGATTCTGTGTGTTCCAATCCGGACAGATCGCCATTGGTACGACAAGTCGCTGATCGAGCACGTCGACCGTCACGCGATGGATCCACGCATCGTCATCTCGCCGTTCGCCACGATCAGTGAAATCCGATCGCCGTCTGCGATCTTGATACCCAGCGGCGCGATGTGCTCGCGATTGAGGAGGGATATCTCAGCGCCCGTATCGAGCACCATGTCCACACGAGTGGCGAGGACGGCATCGACAAGTTCAACGGCGACAAACGCTTTGTGCCCGGAGTATCGGACTTCATGATCAAGCGACAGGATCGTCATCCGATGAAGTAGACGTTCGGGTCAATGTCGTCTCTTCGAATTTGTTTCACAAAGGGAGAGGTTAATCCCTGCGCTTCGACCTCCTTGAGGATTTCCACGACCGAAGTCCCGACGGCCACGACGCGACAGTCTACGACCGCGATCCATTGGCCAAGATACTCGCGAAAGTCCGCCATGTGCTCGTGAACCCAGCGCATGTCATCGTCGCCCGTCGTCGCCCGTCGTCGCCCGCGGTTGCGTGGTCATCGTTGAACCTCTATCGAAGATGATACCAACTCCGAACCGCCGCCTAATACGACCGCGGCAATCCCAGATCCTGCTCCGCGACGTAGTTCAGGATCATCTCACGGTTCAGCGGCGCCGTCTTCAGCACGCGGGCGCCGTTCCACAACTGCGCGAGCCCCGTCTCTTCGGCGAAGCCGATGCCGCCGTGCGTCTCCAGCGATGCGTCTACTGCCTTCAGCGCGACGTCGGCCGAGAGCAGCTTCGCCTGATTGGCGTAGTTGCCGACGACCGCAGGATTCATGTTCGCGTCGAACGCCCACGCCGCGCGATACGTCATCAGCCGCGCCGCCTCCAGCATGATCTTCGACTCCGCGAGCGGATGCTGGATCGCCTGATAGGCGCCGATCGGCGTGTCGCGGAAGACGCGCCGCTCCTTCGCGTAGTTCACCGCCATCGTGATCGCCTGCTCGGCCATGCCGCAGTAGATGCCGCCGACGAGAATACGCTCCGGGTTGAGCGAGTTGAACATCGCCATCACGCCCTGATCTTCGACGCCGACAAGATTGGCGGCCGGGATCTCGACGTTGTCGAAGAACAGTTGCCACTGGAAGACGCCCTCGGTCGCAACGGTCGGAATCGGCGTCTTCGTCATGCCCTTCGACTTCGGATCGACGAGAAACAGTGAGAGCCCGTACGACTTCGGCAGCCCCTTCGCCTCGATCTCGTCACGCGTCGTCGTGCGCGCGACGACAAGCATGTAGTCCGCCACCTCGACGCCCGTGATGAAGATCTTCTGTCCGTTCATCACGTACGTATCGCCGTGGCGCTTGGCGACCGTCTCGATGCGGAAGGTGTTGCTGCCGGCGTTCGGCTCGGTGACGGCGAACACGAGGATCGTCTTGCCGGAGAGGACGCCCGGCACGATCGCGCGCTTCATCTCCTCGCTGCCGTTGCGGAGGATGCACGCCGTGTCCATGCACGTCACGAGCATCAGCGACGGCGAGAACCCGAGAGCGCAGATGTCCTCGAACGCCAGCGTCAGCGCCAGCAGGCCGGTGTTGTTGCCGCCGTACTCTTCCGGCACAAGGCAGCCGAACAGCCCGAGATTCGCGAACTCCGACCACAATTCGTAGTTGAACTTGTGGTCGCGATACGTCATCTCGCGCCACTCCTTCTTCCGATGCTCATACTTCGAAAGCATCTGCTTCACGGAAGCTCGCAGCAGGTTGTGCTCGTCCGAAAATGTGAAGTCGAGTGCCATGTGAATGCTGCTTTCGTGTCCGCGAAATTCGTCCAGAGAGAATCGAAGTAGGGACGTAGCTTTAGCTGCGTCCACCGCCGGACGCAGCTAAAGCTACGTCCCTACGATCTGAAATCATCGATTGGCGACATGCCCACCGGCTCCCTCGTGCCCTTCGTGGTTAACCGTCACTTCCCCTTGAATTCCGGCGTGCGCTTCTCCTTGAACGCGCGCGGCCCCTCCCGCGCGTCCTCCGTCGCGTACACCGGCTGCCCAATCTGAAAATCCAGCACGAGTGCATCCGCCTCCGGCAGACACTCCGTCGCGATCACCGCTTCCTTGATCTTCTGCACCGCCACCGGGCCGTTGCTCGACACCTTCGTCGCCAGCTCGCGTGCGACGGCGAGTGCCTGCCCCTTCGGCACGACGCGTCCAATCAGCCCGAACGACAGCGCCTCTTCGGCCGGATACATATCGGCGGTCAGCAGCATCTCCATCGCCTTCGTGTACGGGATCTGTCGCCGCAATCGGATCACCGAGCCGCCTTGCGGATATAACGCCCACTTCGCCTCCGTCACGCCGAACACCGATCCCTCGCCCGCGACCCGGATGTCCGTCCCCTGCAGGATCTCCGTGCCGCCCGCGACGCAGTAGCCCTCGACGGCGGCGATCAGCGGCTTCTTCAGCTGCCGGTTCCGCAGCAGCCCCTCGAAGATGATCCCGTAGTTCGCACGAATCCGCGCCTCGAACTCATCTTCCGGCGGCAGATTCTGCATCGATCGCGCCACCAGCTTGTCGAGATCCGCGCCGGCGCAGAAGTCGTCGCCCGCGCCCGTGAGGATCGCGCAGCGCACATCAGCATCGCCGTCGATCATCTCCCACGCGTCGGCGAGCCGGCACAACATCTCCATGTTGATCGCGTTCTTCACCTCAGGCCGATTCATCGTCAGCGTCACGATGTATCCGTCGCGATCGATCAGCAGCGCTGGTTCAGTCATCATTCCCTCTAGTCGATGATTGCGAAGAGTGGTCGCTATGTACAGACCCACGATTGCACCCACCACGCTGACTCGCGTCGCCACACGTCAACCGTGCACGTGTCGGTGATACCACCCGAGCCACACGTGGTTGGGAACATGACCTTGACTGTTACAGCCGACAGCTTTTCGTCCGTCGTGATCGACGCGGCATCGATGTCGCATCCAATCACGTCGTGCAACGTGAGGGTCAGAGCTTCATGCGCGTTCATCGCCGATGGACGCTGATCCGGGTACCAGACGGCTCGGTACCCGTCAGCATCCTGAGTGGCCAACGCCGTCAGCAGCTCTACCGCCTTCTTCTCGACGACGGTCCTCGCCCCCTGCGACACGACTGACGCCGTTGGCTCGGGCGTAGATTGCGGCGCTTTCGACTTCGCCCCGCCCGAGCACGCGATGGCGGCGATCATCACTCCGGAGGCGATACCTCCAAAGACTCGCTTCACTGGGGGCTCCCCGTCGCTACATCCTTCGCCCATGCGTAGTCCGCCTTCCCCGCCGGCGAGCGGCGCATCTCCTCGACGAGATGCAGTTCCCGCGGCACCTTATAGGCGCTGATGCGACTGCGGCAGTGCGCGTCGAGATCGGCCAGCGACGGCGTCGTGCCGGCGCGCGGCTGCACGACAGCCGCCACGCGCTCGCCCCAACGCGCGTCCGGCACGCCGACGACGACGGCATCGAAGACGGCCGCGTGCGACTTCAGCGCCGCCTCAACCTCCTCCGGATAGATCTTCTCGCCGCCGCTGTTGATGCAGAGGGAGCCGCGGCCGAGCAGCGTCACCGTCCCGTCGGCCTCGACCGTGGCCATGTCGCCGGGGATCACCCAGCGGTTGCCGTCGCCGTCGGTAACGAACGTGCGCGCCGTCTTCTCGGCGTCCTTCCAGTAGCCGAGCGGCAGTCGCCCCGTGCGCGCGAGACGGCCGACGTGATCGGAGCCCGGCTCGACGCGCCGCAGATCATCGTCGAGCACCGCCGTGTGCGGATCGACGCTGAAGCGCGGCCGGCCGCTCGTGTTCCCGCCGAGGTTCATCCCCTGATGTCCCGCCTCAGACACGCCGAACGCATCGATCAGCAGCGTGCCACCGAGTTTCGCGCGCAACTGCTCCTTTACCGCCTCCGACCAGATCGCACCGCCGGATGATACGACGAGCAGCGACGAAAGATCATACGACGCTCCATCGCCGTACAGCGCCTCCTCGAGCGGCCGCGCCATCGCATCGCCGACAATCGACATCACGTTGACGCGCTCCCGTTCGACGAGCGTCCACAGCTCGTGCGGATCGAGGCGGCGCTTCTCGGCGAGCACCACCTTGCCGCCACCGTGCAGTCCGATCATCGCCGCCCAGTGGCCGTTGCCGTGCATCAGCGGCGCGACCGGCAGCGTCGTCGGTGGCGTTTCGCGCGCCGCAGCCGCGGGCCCGATCTCGTCCGGCGACGTGATGTCGGCGCCGCCGGGGTTGCCGCCCTGCAACCCGGCAAAGAACACGTCCTCCTGCCGCCACATCACGCCCTTCGGCATCCCCGTCGTCCCGCCCGTGTAGATGAGATACAGATCGTCGCCCGATCGCGCCTCGAAGTCGCGCACCGGCGACGCATCGGCGAGCGCAGACTCGTACTCAACCGACGGGGGCGCCGCGAGCGGCGCAGCGACGCCATCGTCGACGTGCTTCGTGCCGTCCTCAACGACGACGAAATGCCGCAGCGAGGGCACACGCGGCGCGACCGTGGCCACGCGAGGCGCGAACTCGCGATGATAGATCAGCGCGACGAGATCAGCATCATCGAACAGATAACGCAGTTCGTCTTCGACGTAGCGGAAGTTGATGTTCACCGGCACGGCGCGGATCTTGAACGCCGCCAGCGCCGCCTCGATGTACTCGTTGCAGTTGTAGAGATACAGCCCGACGTGATCGCCGCGCTTCACGCCCGCCGCTCGCAGATGATGCGCCAGCCGCGTCGCCCGCCCGTCAACCTCCGCGAACGTCAACCGCCGCTCGCCGTACACGATCGCCTCGCGCCCCGGCACATGATCGGCAACATTCTCGAACAAGTCGGCCAGGTTGAAGGAGAGCGAGGTCACAGTTGGTCGTCCATCGCTTGCAATGTTGTTACTCCATGACCGCTGTCACTCTGAGCGCGGCGGAACTGTCATTCTGAGCGAAGCGAAGAATCTCTCCGATGTCACCACGAATGCCGTCCCGAATGAACGCCGCCAGAGACGAATAACGGTGACTGGCCGAAGAGATTCTTCGCTTCGCTCAGAATGACAGTTATCTCGAAGTGACAGTCACCGTGAAACGCAGCCGGTAACCTCAAAGCCCTCTCCGAAAGGAACATCAATCCTCCGTCGCACTGCCTACCCTTTCTCACTCCCCACGATCCACATCGCGAAGAACTGCGAGCCGCCGCCGTACGCGTGGCCGAGCGCACGCCTCACGCCGTCGAGTTGATGCGCGCCCGCCGTGCCGCGCACCTGCATCGTCGCTTCGGCGAAACGCAGCATCCCCGATGCCCCGATCGGGTTCGACGATAGTACGCCGCCGGACATGTTGACCGGGAAGTCGCCGCCCATCGCCGTCGCGCCCGCCTCCGTCATCTTCCAGCCTT
>JBBQVO010000105.1:0-11530 GCA_038211505.1 Dehalococcoidia bacterium
GGGACTGGCCGCCTACACCCTTTGGAGCGTCGGCCGTCCCCAAGTCATGCGCGAGCCCCTCCGAGGACGCGCCATCGTCACGCGCGTCATGCCCGGCGAGGGCGAAGGCGCGACGTACCGCTACTCGTTCAACATCTACCAGGGCATCGCGATAAGCGCCGGCATCGGGTTCGTCTCGAGCCTCCTCGGCATCGGCGGCGGCGTCATCCACGTCCCCGTGATGATCACGCTGCTGCGCTTTCCCGTGCACGTCGCCGTCGCCACGTCGCAGTTCGTGCTGGCGTTCATGTCGGCTGAAGGTAGCGGCGTGCACCTCCTCAACGGCGATCTCGCCGGCGCGAATGTCGTTCGCGCACTGCTCATCGCGGCAGGCGCGATCCCCGGAGCGCAGGTCGGCGCCCGGCTCGCACAGCGGCTGAAAGGTCCAACCGTCGCGCGGCTGCTTGTTCTCGCGCTCTTCGTCGTAGGAGTCCGCCTCCTGCTTTCCGCCATCATCTGATCGACCATGCCAGCGCGGGCGAAGACGAGCCCAATCTAGCGGGCGTTTCAGCCCGCGCGGGGAACCATGAGTGCCGTGGGTCTACGGCCGATACTTCTGAGTTCCAGGGTCTCAGTTCTAAGTTCTTCGCGCTAGCGAATCAGCGGATCATGCGTGATGATTCCCGACATCGGGAAGTCGACGAGCTGCTTGCTGTCAGCGTCGCAGAAGAAGTGTGGATGCGTATCGGGCGTGCCGCCGAGGATGTGGAGCGAGACGCCGGTCTCGGCGCCGGCCGCCTTCACTCGATGAAAGCCCTCGAGCGGCGGACGCAGGTAGGTGATCGTGCCCGCCGGCGAGTAGATCTTCTCCGACTGCTTCAACTCGCATGGCTGGCCGATCGCGATATGGTCAGGCGACTCGTCGCGCGCGTACTTCGTCTCCTCGTCGGTGCCGGCGAGGATGCCGATGACACCCCAGGCGCCGTGATAGTGGACGCCGCTGCTCGTCCCGGACGGAAACACGACGGAGATGATGAAGTATTCGCCGTCTGGATCGGTGAACAACAGATGCCCGCAGGCGCGCCCGTCACACGGCTGCGTGTACCGCTCCGGCAGCGCTGCCCCGCCATCCATCCAGCGCCGCAGGTGCGGCGTGATGCCCTCGCACCGCGCACCATCATCAGCCGTCGCCCGCACAACCGCCGTCACGTCGTCAACGAGCGCCTTGATGTCGTAGTTCTCGATCATGCGTCAAGCATCTCCACTGCATGTCATCGTGAGTGACTGTCATTCAAGTAATGTCATTCTGAGCGAAGCGAAGAATCTCTCCGACGCGACGACGACTGTCGTCCCGCGAAAACTGTCGGCCGCGGACGAACGATGCAGCCGATTCGGAGAGATTCTTCGCTTCGCTCAGAATGACACTGTGCCCGCGCTCGGCATGACAGTTAGTTGAATCGCTACTTGTTGGCCCAGGCAATGCGCTCGTCGACGTGGCGGCGCATGCCGTACTCGATCGGCTTGAACCCACTGCTCTGCCAGAACTTCGCGCCCGAAAGATTCGGCGACGCGAAGTGGAGCGCGACGTTCTCGTACCCCTGCTCGCGCGCCCACGCGACTCCCTTCGCGAGAATCGCGCTGCCGACGCCGCCAACGCGCGCATCTTCCGTGACGATGCCTTGAAACAAATACACGGTCTTCTCCGGCACCGTCATCGGCGACAGAAAAAACGGCGCCATGAATGTGTTCATTCCGAGCGGCCGGCCGCCGTCGTACGCCACCCAGTGCGCGTTCATCTCAGGCTGCGTCAGCAGCCCCTTCTGAAACTCCACCGACGCCGTATCCGACTCGCGGATGTACGGATTGAAGATCGGCGATCGCGCGTGGTGCAGCGTCAACTCTTCCGAGAGATCATGCACGACATCGATGTCTTCGCCGGCGGCGAGATGCATCTCCGCGTTCGCGGCGACGGCGCGGGCAACGGGCGCGACATCGCGGATCGCGCAGACGAGGTTGCGGCCAAAGCCGAGCGACGTGAACGCCTCGCACGTCGCCGGGTCGGTCGCGGGCGCCGCGACGCTGTAGTCGAAGAAGCCCTTCGAGACGAAGTGATCAGCGAGCACAGCGAACATCTCGCGGATGACGTCGTACTCCATGCCGTCCGACGTCGCGTACGACGAATAGCCTAGGGTGACGCCGCGGGCCGGAAAGAAGCTGGCGAGCATGTTCGTCGGCTCGATGAACTGCGGCGCGATGATCGCGAAGCCGACCGGCTTGCCGCCGTTCTCGGCAACGACACCCTGCCACCCCGACGGCTCCATCGCGCGCTCGATCTGCCCGCGGCAGATCTTCGCGTCGTCGAACGACGCGGGCAGCCGCGGATCGCGCTTGCGGTCGCGCGCGTGGCGCTCGGCGAGCAGCGCGGCCGCTGTATCGGTATCCCGGGCGGCGTCGAAGGGGCGAATCGTGATGCTCATAGTGCCGAGATTCTAGCACCGCCCCGCGTTTGACACACAGCGGTGCGTGCCCGATCGTCTATCTGCGTCACGCTGCGCGAAGCGAACGAGGAGCCGCATGAACGACGAACTCGCGTGGATGCCGGCGACCGAGATCGCCGAGGCCGTCCGCCAGAAGAAACTCTCGCCTATCGACGTGACGAAGGCGGCGCTCGACCGCATCGACGCGGTCAACCCCGCGATCAATGCCTACTGCCTGATCACGCCCGAATTGGCGATGAAGCAGGCGCAGGCGGCCGAGGCAGCGGTGGCGCGCGGCGATGATCTCGGCCCGCTCCACGGCGTTCCAGTGTCGATCAAGGATCTCTTCGACGTCGAGGGGCTGCCGACGACGAAGGGGTCGCTCGTCTTCAAAGACAACATCGCCACCGGCTGGGAGATCAGCGTGAAGCGACTGATCGACGCAGGAGGCATTCATCTCGGCAAGACGAACACGCCGGAGTTCGGCTTCATCGCGATGACGCAGAACAAGCTCTTTGGCCCGACGGGCAATCCCTGGGATCCGTCGCGGATCGCGGGCGGATCGAGCGGCGGCGCAGCGGCGGCCGTGGCGGCCGGCCTCGGGCCGATCGCGCTGAGCAGCGACGGCGGCGGATCGATCCGCATCCCGGCGTCGATCTGCGGCGTCTACGGCATCAAGCCGACGTACGGCCGCATCCCGCGCAACCCCGGCGGCTGGACGACGATGACGCATCGCGGCCCGACGACGCGCACTGTGGGTGACGCCGCGCTGGCGATGGACGTGATGTGTGGCTACGCCGCCGCCGATCCGTTCTCGGTGCGCGACTATCCAGGATCGTTTCTCAATGAAGTGGACGGCGGCATCAAGGGACTCCGTATCGCATGGACACCCGACCTCGGCTTCGCGGCAGTCGAGCCCGAAGTGGCGAAGATCTGCGAGGCGGCGGCGCAGCGCTTCGCCGATCTCGGCTGCACGGTCGAGGAGGCGTCGCCCGGCTTCACCAATCAATCGGAAGTCTTTCTCGGCATCGCGACATCGAACGACTCGCTGTGGATCGGCGAACTCAGCGCCGAGCAGCGCGCCATGATGGACGCGCCGGCGCACTTCTTCTACGAGTACGGCCGCAACCTCAAAGGCACCGATGTCGCGCGTGCCAACCTGCGCCGCATGGAGCTCTGGCACACGATGCAGCGCTTCCATCGCACATACGACCTGCTGCTGACGCCGGTGATCTCGTGCACGGCGTTCCCGATCGGCGAAGAACCGAAACAGATCGCCGGCCGCGACATCCCGCCCGCCGGCTGGATGCCATTCACCCAGCCGTTCAACCTCACCGGACAGCCGGCCGCGTCCGTGCCGTGCGGTTTCGATTCGCGCGGCCTCCCGGTCGGCCTCCACATCGTCGGCCGCGCGTACCAAGATTCGCTCGTGCTGCGAGCATCGCGCGCGTTCGAGCAGATGCAGCCGTGGGCGGCAACCAAGCCGGCGTTAGCGATGTAGTGTCGCGGATCCGTCCCGGGGTTCATCGGCCAGCAGGGCCGGACAACGTGCGTGGTCGTCAATCGTACGGACGACAGCCGAGGACGGCTGGTCTACATCGGGCTGCGGCTCTTCGCGCAGGGGCTGTCGCGTGTGGACAGTGCTACGCAAAGACGTTCGCGGCTCTCTGCGCGGCGTCGATAAGCGGGATCGGGTAAATGCCGAAGATCAGTACGCCGGCGCCGGCAGCGACGAGCAGGCCTTGCGTGATCAGCGGCGACGAGATCGTCGATTCGCCTTCCGCCGTGCCCATGTACATCGTCCGTCCGACGCCCATGTAGTAGAACGCCGACGCGACGGTGTTCAAAACGGCGATGACAACGAGCCAGACGAGATCCGCCTGCACCGCCGCGTTGAAGATGTAGATCTTGGCGATGAACCCCGCCGTCGGCGGCAGTCCGGTCAGCGATAACAGGCAGAAGAGCAGCACCGCCGCCGGGATCGGCGCGCGGCGTCCCATGCCGGCGTAGTCGGCGATCTCGTCGCTGTTCGTGCGGTTGCTGATCGCCATCACGGCGAAGAACGCGCCGAGATTCGTGAAGGCGTACGTCGCGAGAAAGAAGACGACGCCGGCCGCACCGAGCTGCGTATCGCCGTTCGTCGATGCGGCGATCGCCGCGACGCCGACGAGAAAGTTGCCGGCCTGAGCGATCGAGCTGTAGCCGAGCAGGCGGCGGATGTTGGTTTGCCGCAGCGCCATCACATTGCCGACGGTCATCGTGATCGCGGCGAGCACGGCGAATAGATGCTTCCAGTCGTCGCCGACGAACGTCTTGGGGCCGAAGCCTTCGTAGAAGATGCGCAGGATGACAGCGAAGGCCGCCGCCTTGCTGCCGACAGAGACGAACGCCGCGACCGGCGTCGGCGCGCCCTGATACACGTCCGGCGCCCACATTTGGAACGGCACGATCACCATCTTGAAACCGAATCCCGCGGCGAGAAACACCATGCTGAAGATCAGCGCCGAGCGGATGCCGGTGTCGCCGCTGGCGATCGTGCTGGCGATGCTCGGTGAGCCGTTGGTGCTGATCAGATGCGTCGTACCGGAGATGCCGAACAGAAACGCCATGCCGTACAGGATCACCGCCGACGACACCGCGCCGAGCAGCAGGTACTTCAACGCCGCCTCGCTGCCCTTCTCGTCGCGCAGGAAGCCGGCGAGGATGAACTGCGTGATGCTCGTCAGCTCCAGCGCGACGAAGATCGTCACGAGATCGCGCGCCCCGCAGAGGAGCATCATGCCAGACGTCGCGATCAGCATCAGCGCGTAGAATTCACCCTCGCGCGGGCCGAAACGGTCGGTGTAGTCGAGCGACGCGAGAATGACGGAACCGGAGACGCCGATGAAGAGGAACATGAAGAAGATGCTGAAGTTATCCAGCGCCATCGTGTCGTCGTAGAAAGACGCCTGTCGCTCGCGGAAGATCAGCACGACGAGCCAGATCGCCGATGCGGCTAGCCCGGCGATAGCGAGCGCCGACAGCCACTTCTTGCGATCCTTCGGGATCACGAGATCGGCGACGAGGATCAGCCCGGCCGTGACCAGCACCGCGACGATGGGACCGAGCCGGTCGAGGTCTTGCAGCATCAGCCCAGCACCTTCACGATGTTGATCATCCCCGTATCGAGCACGTCGACGATCAGCGACGGATAGACGCCGACGCCGACGATCACGAGCACGAGCGCCGCCATCGGCACCGTCTCCCACCAGTGATTGGCGTCGGGCAGCGCCGCCCAGCGCTCATTCTTCGGACCGTAGAAGACGCGCTGGATCATCCACGTGATGTAGCCCGCGGCGAGCAGAATGCCAAACACGGCGAAGATCGTCGGCACCGTGTATTTGTCGAACGCGCCGAGGAACACGAGCAACTCGGCGACGAAGCCGGACAGCGCCGGCAGCCCGAGCGCCGCCAGCCCCGCGAACACCATCACCACGGCGATCAGCGGCATCGTGTGCGCGAGGCCGGAGAGCTGATCGATGTCGCGCGTGTGCGTTCGGTCGTAGATCAGGCCGACCATCACGAAGAGCAGGCCCGTGATCGTGCCGTGCGTGAACATCTGCAGCGCGGCGCCGTTGAGGCTGACGTGACCGAGCGCGGCGATGCCGAGCAGCACATAGCCCATGTGGCTGACACTCGAATAGGCGACGAGCCGTTTCAGATCCTTCTGTCTGATCGTCAGCACGGCGCCGTAGATGACGCTGATCGCCGCCAGCGTCGCCAGCCAGACGCCGTAGTCTTTCGCCGTCTGCGGCATCAGCGTGACGAGGATGCGCAGGATGCCGTAGCCGCCCATCTTCAGCAGCACGCCGGCGAGGATCACCGACACGGCCGTCGGCGCGTCGGTGTGCGCATCGGGCAGCCATGTGTGGAACGGGAACATCGGCAGCTTCACGGCGAAGGCGATGAAGATGAACCCGAAGATCATCCACAGCGGCAGCAGATCCGTGCCGATGACGCTGTGCTGCAGCCGCACCATATCGAACGTGTGCACCGGCTCGGCGCTGAACCCCATGACGAGAAAGCCGACGAGCATGAACGCCGAGCCGGCGACGGTATACAGCAGGAACTTCATCGCCGAATATTCTTTGCGGCCGCTACCCCAGATCGAGATCAGCATGTACATCGGCAGCAGCTCGACTTCCCAGAACAGGAAGAAGAGGATCAGGTCGAGCGATGTGAACACGCCGAGCACGCCCGTTTCGAGCAGCAGGATCCAGATGAAGTACTCCTTCGTCCGAAGCTTGACACCGAACGAGATCAGCGTCGCGATGACGAAGAGGAACGTCGTCAGCAGCACCATGACGATGCCGAGGCCATCGACGCCGAAGTGAAACTGCACATCGAAGCCGGCCTTCGCTGCGTCGATCCACGTCGCCTGCGACTCGAACTGAAACGCGTTCCCGGTGGCGTCGCCCGGACTGCGATCGAATGCGAAAATCAGGATCAGCGTGGTGACGAATACGGCCAGCGTCGCAATCAGAGCGAGCCACTTCGCCTGGTTCTCGCTCTCGCGCTCGGCGGTGAGCATGATCACAACCGCCGCGACGGCGGGGAAGAAGATGGTGAAGATGAGCAGTCCGTTCATCCGCCTACTTCTCCAACATGACGAGCATGATCACCGACGCGGCGACGAGACCGGCGAAGCCGACGCTCCCGTACGCCTGCACGGACCCGGATTGCACCCAGCGCAGACCATCGCCGACGCGGCGGGTCACCGATGCGGTTCCGTTGACGACGCCGTCGATGACGCTCGTGTCGAACCACTGCCCGACGCGCGTCGTGAAGTTGTAGAGTCCCTCGCGCACGATGACGCCCTCGTACAGGTCGTCCATGTAGTACTTGCGCGCGACGAGCGTGTACACGGGGCCCCACATCTTCTGCAGCGCCGTCGCCGAGACCGTTTTCGCCGAATAGATGGCGTACGCGAGGCCGATGCCGACCAGCGCCAGCGCACTTGACGAGATCGCGATCCACCAGTTGAAGCCTTGATGATCGAGCGCGTCCACCGATGACGCCGGCAGCGCGCCTTCGAGGAGGTGCGCGAGCGCTTCCGTGCCGTGCGTCGGAAAGTTCACGAAGCCGGCGAGCGTCGCCGGCACGGCGAGGATCAGCAGAGGCAACGCCATCACCAGCGGCGATTCGTGTGGCATGCGCGGGTGCGCGTCGTGCGCCGCCTCGGCTGCACCATGCTCCGGCGGTTCGCCGCCTTTGTACTCGCCATGGAAGGTCAGGAAGATCGACCGGAACGAATAGAACGCCGTCATGAAAACCACCGCCATCGCGACGGCGAACAGCAGCTTGTCGTCGGCCCAGGCCGCGCCGAGGATCTCGTCCTTCGACCAGAAGCCGGCGAACGGCACGACGCCCGAAAGGCTGAGCGAGCCGACCATGAACGTCGCGTAGGTGATCGGCATGAACTTCCGCAGGCCGCCCATCTTCCGCATATCGAACGTGCCCGACGCGTGGTTCACCGAGCCCGAGCCGAGGAAGAGCAGCGCTTTGAAGAACGCATGCGTCAGCAGGTGGAAGATGGCGGCGACGTAGCCGCCGACGCCGAGCGCCAGCATCATATAACCGAGCTGACTGATCGTCGAGTATGCGAGCACGCGCTTGATATCCGTCATCACGAGCGCGATCGACGCCGCGAAGATGGCGGTGAAGCCGCCGATGTACGCCACAGTCTTCAACGCCTCGTCGGATGCCTGGAAGATCGGATACATGCGCGCGACGAGATAGACACCGGCCGCCACCATCGTCGCGGCGTGAATCAGGGCTGACACCGGCGTCGGACCCTCCATCGCATCCGGCAGCCAGACGTGGAGCGGGAACTGCGCCGACTTGCCGACGGCGCCGGCAAACAGCCCGAGCGCGAACAACGTGATCACCGTATCGCTGATCTGGTGGTTTTGCGCCATCTGCTGTAGCAGCGGAATGTTGAAGGTGTCGGTCTTCGTCCAAATGAGCAAGATGCCGAGCAGGAAGCCGATATCGCCGAGTCGCGTCGTCAAGAACGCCTTCTTCGCCGCGTCGGCGGCCGTCTTCTTCTGGAACCAGAATCCGACGAGCAAGTACGAGCCCAGTCCGACGATCTCCCAGAAGACGTAGACGATGAGGATGCTGTCGACGATCACGAGCCCGATCATCGCCGCCGTGAACAGCGACATCCAGGCGTAGTAGCGCGAGTAGCCGCCGTCGCCCTCCATGTACCCCTGCGAATACACCTGCACGAGCAGCGAGACCGACGTCACCACGACCAGCATGATCGCGCTGAGCCCGTCGATGCGCAGTGCCAGATCGATGCCGAGGCTCTGGCCGCCGAGCCGCTGCAGCACCGGGTTCGACGTATCGATCGTCAGCCAGTGATGCGTGCCCATCGCCAGCGCGTGGCCATCGTTATCGATGACGCTATCGAGCGCCCACAGCGAGAACAGAAACGCCGTCCCGATCGCCGCGATCGTGACGTAGCCCGAGAGCTTCGGATACGGCTTCGTCCAAAAGCCGATCGTCAGCATCGATGCCACAGGCAACAAGAAGATCGCCCAGACGACGCCCTCGGGGATGGTGGGTAGTAGCATCTACGTCGACTCCGCGGGCGTCTGGGTAGGCCGCCAAGTCGTGTCGATTTCGAGATGATGTTGGATGTTGGATGTTAGATGTTGGATGGGGCGCGATGACGACGCTCGAACCGCCATAAGCTTCGAGTTCTGCGCACGATGGTATGACTCAGAGATCGAATCGCGATCTCCAACATCCAACATCCAACATCCAACATCCATCGTCAGATCTTCCTCATAATCTCGATCGCCACATGCGTCTTGCTATCCGGCACCCAGATCTCGCGCGCCTGCGCCATCGGCGCGTCGCCCGTCAGCGGCGGCACGACGCGGTTGGACACGCCCTCGGCGTCGAAGAGTTCCTTCCACACCTCGGCCGCGTAGCCGTTCTTCACCTCAAGCAGCTTGGACCACATGCTTAGTGGGAATGGTCGTTAGTCGTTGGTCGTTAGGAGCACGTGCCCCGACAACTAACGCCCGACCGCAACCCGGCTACCCCCAACTACTAACGACCAACGACTAATCCCTACGCTCACCACTTCAACAGATCGATCTCGTCGATGTTCACCGTCGCACGGTGTTTGTACACGGATACGGCGAGCGCCAGCGCGACGGCCGCCTCCGCCGCCGCCACGGTGATCACGAACACGGCGAACACCTGGCCGTCGAGCGGTCGCGGCGACACGACGAATCGGGAGAACGCGAGCAGCGTCACGTTGACGGCGTTGAGCATCAGCTCGACGCCCATCAGGATGCCAATCGCGTTGCGCTTCGACAGCGCCAGATACAGCCCGATCGAAAACAAGATGCCGCCGACGACGAGCACCTGCTCGAGCTTCACTGACGCGAGGAGCAGCGGCGTCATGGCAGCTCCTCGTCTTCCTTCGTCAGCACGATCGCGCCGACCATCGCCGTCATTAGCAGCACCGACGCCACCTCGAACGGCACGACGTACGGCTTGAGGAACGCCTGCCCGAGCGACGCCGCCGTCGACGGGAACGCCGCGCGGCCGGAGATGCTCCAGCTCGTGTCATACGACACGAAGATGATGACGGCGAGCACAAGCAGCGCGAGCACGAACGCCGGCCCCTGGAACGCAGTCTCCGAGTTCTTCCGGTCGGAAGCGGGCGTCAGCATGACGGCGAACGTCATCAGCACGGCCACCGCACCGGCGTAGATCAGCACCTGCACCACGGCCACGAAGTCGGCCGACAGCACGATATAGATGCCGGCGACGCCGACGAAGGTGAGCGCCAGAAACAGCACCGCCTGGATCATCTCACGCACAACGGCGACCATCCAAGCGCAGCCGATCGTCGTGGCGGCGAGCACCCAGAACGCGATCACGATGCCGGCGTCGTCGATCATATCGCCCGCGTTCTGGCGGCTGCTGCAGTCGCCGCGGCTGAGGTGACCGCCGGCAGCGACGGCACATCGATGTCGGAGTAGAAGCGCAGCGTCGTCGGGAAGCGCTGGAAGCGCGGCGCCAGCGCGCGCACGAAGCCGAAGATGATCGCGCCGGCTGCCAGGTTGTTGATGATGATGTACACCGGGATCAGCAGTCCTGCGCTCAGCCCCGTCTCCTCCCAGATGAGCACCTCGGCGGCCACCATGACGATGTTCACCAGCGCCATCGGCGTCAGCCACTTCCAGGCGAACGCCAGAAGCTGATCGATGCGGAATCGCGGCAGCGTACCGCGCGTCCAAACGAACAGGAAGTAGACGGCGTAGATCTTGCCGATGTAAATCATCCACCCCGGCACGATCTCGTCGATCTTGTACATCCACCAGCCGCCAAGAAACACCGTCGCGATGATGGCGGAAACCGCCACGGCATTGATCAGTTCGGCGGCGTAGAACAGCCCAAACTTCATCCCCGAGTACTCGGTGTGATAGCCGCCGACGATCTCCGACTCCGCCTCGGCGATGTCGGCCGGCGTGCGGTTGAGCTCGGCCGATACGGAGAAGAAGTAGATGATGAAGGCCAGCGGCTGCAGCAGAATCAGCGGCGCCCAGTACTTCTCCTGGAACAGCACGATGCCCTGCAGGTTCATCGTGCCGGCGAACAGCACCGTGCCGAGAAACGCCAGCACGATCGGGATTTCGTAGCTGACGAGCATCGCGATGACGCGCATCGCCCCGAAGAGCGAGTATTTGTTGTTCGAGCTGTAGCCCGCCATGAAGACGGCGAGCGCCGCCAGCGACGACATGCCCAGGATGTACAGGATGCCGACATCGAGGCTGGCCAACGTCATGTTGCGGCCCCACGGTAGCACCGCCATCAGCGCGATGCCCGGCACCGTGAACAGGATCGGCGCCAGCGTGAAGATCATCCCCGGAGCGGAGATCGGCTGCAGCACTTCCTTCTGCATCAGCTTGATCGCGTCCGCGATCGGCTGCAACAGCCCGAACGGCCCCAGGCGGTTCGGCCCCAGCCGCGACTGCATGCGCCCGACGACGCGCCGCTCGACCCAGATG
>JBBQVO010000106.1:0-11434 GCA_038211505.1 Dehalococcoidia bacterium
GTCCGCCGTCCGCAGCGCGTCCACCAACGTCTCCAGTGCGAGCGCCGGATCCGTCGCGCATCGCACGATCACATCAAGCGCCGTATCCGCGCCCACGCGATCCGCAAACCGATCCACCGCCAACTGCCGCGGATCAAGTTCCTCAGTCATGTTCGAAGTCTATGTCTGACCGCGTGAGCGCGCCGCCGCCGTACCAGGTGCCCCAGTGCGCCACGTCCCGATCGCAACGGTCCATCGTTCTCTGCGACATCGCCCGTCTACCCAAAGAACCCCTTCGTGCTCTTCGTGCTCTTCGTGGACCGCCCGACCCGTGCAGATCAGAAGGGCGCGTCGATGCCGGCGATATCGCCGTCTAACTCAAAAGAACCCCTTGTTGCTCTTCGCGCTCTTCGTGGATCGTCCGACCCTCAACGATCAGAAGGCAACGACTCCAGACCGAGGATCTCGAAGCCGCGTGCGCGCAGGCCGTCGATGATGAAAGGCAGGGCGTCGACGGTCGATCGGCGCTCGAAGTGCAGGATGATGATGTCGCCATTCTTCGCGACGTTGACGACGGCATCGCGCACGTTCGTCGCGTCGAGTCCGGCGCGCCAGTCCTGCGGATCGAGCGACCACATCACCGTGCGATAACCCAGCGACGCGGCGGCCGCGCGCACCGTATCGTTGCTCTCGCCGTACGGCGGACGGAAGAATGGCGCGACGACCGCGCCCGGCGAGATCTGCTGCACCAGCGCCTGCGTGTCGGTGATCTCGCGCTTGACGTTCTCGTACACCGGGTCGGCGCCCGGCGTCGCGTTGTCATTCGACGCCGGCGGCCGCGTCAGGTGCGCGTGCGTGTACGAGTGGTCGCACAGCGTGTAGCCCGCGTCGATCCACCGTCTCACGAAGTCCTGCCGCTTCATCATGAAGGCGCCGACGAGACACGCCGTCGCGTGCGCCCGCCGCTCCTGCAAAATGCCGAGCACTTCGTCGCTGAACCCGTAGCCGTCATCGAACGTCAGATACACAACCGGCCGCGACGTATCGCCGTGTCGCACCGCCGTCATCATCAGATCCGGCGGCCACGCAGGCCGCCCCGCGATCGGCGCGAAGACGGCCGGCACCGGGAACGCCGTTGGTGTCGCGGTCGGTGGCTCGGGCGTGTCGGTGGGTGTGGGCGGCAGCGGCGTGAACGTCGCCGTCGGCGGCAGCGGCGTGAGCGTGGCCGTGGGAGACGATGTCGCCGTCTCGGTCGGGGTCGCCGTCGGCGGCGCGGAAGCGCCGGCGAACGAGCAGCCCGCCGCCAACAGCATCACGATGCCGAGCGAAAGCGCAGTTGCCGTACGCATCGCCCCTCCTCTCCTCCGCCCTGTCGCGCATAGCTTACACGCGCGATCGATCCACGTACACCGTCCCGATCTCCCGATCCTGACGGCGGCCGAAGCCATGCCTCGCTATCGCTCCCAGTCGCGCGATGTTAGGATCGCAATCCGAATACAAAGGGAGATGATCGCGATGGAATACAAGAATCTCGGCCGTTCCGGGCTCCAGGTGTCAGTCGTCGGCCTCGGCTGCAACAACTTCGGGATGCGTATCGATGCCGAAGCGGCGAAGGCCGTCGTCGACAAGGCGCTCGAATGCGGCATCAACCTCTTCGACACCGCCGATATCTACGGCGGCCGCGGCAAATCCGAAGAGATGCTGGGCGCCGCGCTGCAGGGCCGGCGCCGCGAGGCGATCATCGCGACCAAGTTCGCCGGCCCGATGGGCGACGGGCCAACGTGGGGCGGCGGTTCGCGCCGGTACATCATGAGCGCCGTCGAGGACAGCCTCCGCCGCCTCAACACTGACTACATCGATCTCTACCAGATGCATTTCCCCGATGTGAAGACGCCCCTCGATGAGACGATGCGCGCCCTCGATGACGTCGTCCGGTCGGGCAAGGCGCGCTACATCGGCTGCTCGAACTTCGCCGGCTGGCAGGTCGCCGAGTCGACGTGGCTGGCGCGCACGCAGCACGGCGCCGCGTTCGTCTCGGCGCAGAATCAATACAACCTGCTCGACCGCCGCATCGAGCGCGATCTCGCGCCAGCCGTCGGCCAGTACGGCCTCGGCATCCTCCCGTACTTCCCCCTCGCCAGCGGCTTTCTCACCGGCAAGTACCGCCCCGGCCAGCCGCCGCCGGAGGGCACGCGCCTGGCGGCGTGGGGCCCGCGCGGCGCGCAGATGCTCAGCGATCAGAACTTCGATGTGCTGACGAAGCTCGAGCAGTTCGCCGAAGCGCACGGTCACTCGATGATCGATCTGGCGATCGGCTGGCTCGCCAGCCACGACTTCGTCGCCAGCGTCATCGCCGGCGCAACGCGGCCGGAGCAGATCGAACAGAACGTCGCCGCCGGCGCATGGAAGCTGACGCCGGCGGAGATCGCCGAAGTCGACGCGATCACGAAGCACGGCGACTGATGGCGCGCGAACCGGCATCGGACGGCGATGCGGGCGCCAGTGGCATCGACTGGATCGCCTGGGTTGCAGAGCGTCGCGAAGTCTTCGAAGGCCGCCCGTCGCTGAACGCGCACCTAACGCTGCATCTCGAAGAAGCGCGCGCGGGCTGGGTGCGCATGACGATGCCCCTGCGGCCCGAATTGATGAATCCGTTCGGCGCCGTCCACGGCGGCTCGATCGCCGCGCTGATCGACTCCGCGGCCGGCTCGGCGATCGCGTCGGGCACGTTGCCTGATGACCGCATCATGGGCACGATCGACATGCAGGTGCACTTCCTCGAACGCGGCAGCGGCAACCAGTTGACGGCGGAAGCGCGCATCGTCCGCGCCGGCGGCGCGATCGCCGTCGCGCATGTCGACGTGACCGACGACGCCGGCGCGCTCGTCGCCATCGGCACCGCCACCTTCCGCCTCGCCGCCCCCGGCACGAGACGCCACCGCAACGAGGACTGAGGTCGAGTCGCGGTGAGCGTCGGCGGTTTCGCGACCGCTATATTGTCAGGTATGAACGCGAACGTGAGCGAACGAGTCGACCTGCGTGGTTTGCCGGAGTTTTGCCGGCGACACCACATCGATCGGCTCGCCCTCTTCGGCTCGGTGCTTCGGGCCGACTTTCGCACGGACAGCGACATCGACGTACTGGTGGAGTTTGAGCGGGGCCACACACCCGGCCTCGCGTTCTTCGATATCCAAACCGAACTCTCGGATCTCCTCGGACGCAAGGTGGACTTGAACACGCCGGGCTTCCTGAGTCCGCGCGTGCGAATGCGCGTGCAACGTGAGGCGGAGGTTGTGGTTGGCCCGCGGTGACGAAGATCGATTCGAGCACACGCTGGCCGCCGCGCGACGCGCGGTGTCGCTGACGGACGAACTCACACGCGATGGTGTCGATGCCGTCGCCATCGGCACCGCCACGTTCCGCCTCGCCGCCCCCGGCACGAGACGCCACCGCAACGAAGACTGACGATCGATGCTGGGCTTCGCTCTCGTCATGGCCATCCGGCTGACGGTGCCGCTGACGATTTGGCGTTGGCCGCTTGCCGGTGGACTGCTGTCGATCGTCGCCGACACGATCGACATCCTGATCTTCGACGTGGCGGGGTTCCCGTCGTTCGCGAGCTACCAGCAAATCGACAAAGCGCTCGATCTCTACTATCTGGCGATTGAGTTCGTGGTCGCGCAGCACTGGCAATCACTGCCGAGGTGGACGGCGTCGGCGCTCTTCGCCTATCGGCTCGTCGGTGTCGCTGTGTTCGAAACGACCGGGGCGCGCGCGGCGTTGCTGGTCTTTCCGAACCTGTTCGAGCTGTTCTTCCTCTGGGTTGTCGCAGCCCTGCACTTCACGCCGAACTACCAGTTCACGCTGAAGCGAATCACGACTGCGCTCGCCGTGCTACTCGTGCCCAAGCTCATACAGGAGTATCTACTCCATTACGCGCGTGTTCTTGACGATCTCGTAGCTACCGATGTGATCGGCGATACGGCGCACGGCATCGCTGGCTGGTTTCGTAGTCACCTGCCGTGATGTTCGCCTACCCTTGTTTACGCCGGTCACTCGCGATGATATGATCGCACCTCAACTGAGAGAGCCCAGAACGGAGGCACCGCCATGAAGATCGAGGACGTCGAAGGGATCGGCCCGGGATTCGCGCAGAAACTTACCGCCGCGGGCGTTGACACCGTCGAGAAATTGCTGGAATGCGGAGCGACGCCAAACGGTCGCACCGAACTCGCCAAGACGACGGAGATCAGCGCCGCCAAGCTCCTCGAATGGGTTAACCACGCCGACCTCATGCGCGTGAAAGGCGTCGGCTCCGAGTACGCAGACCTGCTCGAGGCGACCGGCGTCGACTCACCCGCCGAGCTGGCGCAGCGCAAGGCCGCGAATCTTGCGACGAAGATGGATGAGTTGAACGCAGCGAAAAACATCGTCCGCCGCGTGCCCAACGAAACCGCCGTGCAGGGCTGGATCGACGAAGCGAAAACGATGAAGAAGATCGTCGAACACTAGGCGCAGTTGGTCCGATACCATGCGCTGCGCGCCGTCACGCACCCGTTCCTTCGCGCCTGTCGCAAGGATCGGTACATCCGATGCAGCCACGAGGACTCACATGCCCGACCCGATGTTGCTTGCGAAGGGCCAGCAGGAGATCTTCATCCTGCCACATATGTCGAACCGCCATGGACTGATCGCCGGCGCGACCGGTACCGGCAAGACCGTGTCGCTTCAGGTGATGGCAGAGAACTTCAGCCGCATCGGCGTGCCCGTCTTCCTGGCCGATGTGAAGGGCGATCTCGCCGGCATCAGCCAGGCGGGCAGCGCGTCAAACCAGCATGTGACCGATCGCCTCAAGCAACTGGGCATCACCGACTTCCCGTACGCGGGCTGCCCGACCGTGTTCTGGGACATCGCCGGCGAGAACGGCCACCCCGTCCGCGCGACGATCTCAGAGATGGGGCCACTGCTCCTCGGCCACCTGCTCAACCTCAACGACACGCAATCGGGCGTCCTCGAGCTGGTCTTCCGCGTGGCCGACGACGGCGGCCTGCTGCTCCTCGACATGAAGGATCTGCGGGCGATGCTGCAGTACGTCGGCGATAATGCGGCGCAGTTCAAGACGCAATACGGCAATGTGTCGTCAGCGAGCATCGGCGCCATTCAGCGAGGGCTGCTCTCGCTGGAGCAAGCGGACGGCGACAAGCTGTTCGGCGAGCCGTCACTCGACCTCGACGACTTGATCCAGACCGACGCCAACGGGCACGGCGTGGTCAACATCCTGGTCGCCGACAAGCTCATTCAGAACCCGCAGATGTACTCGACGTTCCTCCTCTGGCTGATGTCGGAACTGTTCGAGAAGCTACCGGAGGTCGGCGATCCCGATAAGCCGAAGCTCGTCTTCTTCTTCGATGAGGCGCACCTGCTGTTCGACAATGCGCCGAAGGCCCTGCTCGACAAGATCGAACAGGTCACGCGATTGGTGCGATCCAAGGGTGTCGGGATCTACTTCATCTCACAGAATCCGCTGGACATTCCGGATGTTGTGCTCGGCCAGCTCGGCAATCGCGTCCAGCACGCGTTGCGGGCGTTCACCGCGCGAGACCAAAAGGCCGTGAAAGCAGCCGCGGAGACATTCCGCCTGAACAAGGCGTTCGATATCGAGAAGGCGATCACGGAACTTGTCGTGGGAGAAGCGCTCTGCTCGCCCCTCGACGACAAGGGCAGCCCGTGCGTCGTCGACCGCGCCTTCGTGATCCCGCCGCATAGCCAGATCGGGCCGATCACAATTGACCAGCGCCGGCAGATCATCAGCGGCTCCGCGATCGCCGGCCACTATGAGCAAGTGCTCGATCGTGAGTCGGCGTACGAGAAGCTGAAAGCGAAAGCGGATGCAGCGACCGCCGCCGCCGGGACAGCGCCGGCAGGAGACGCGCCGGCATCCGGGGACGGCGCCGCGGCCCCGCGTAAGCAACGCGCGCCTGCAGCCAGCCAGCGCGAGACGATGATGGAGGCGGTGGAGAAGAGTGCGCTGCGCGCGGTGGGCAGTCAGCTCGGACGCCAGATCTCGCGTGGATTGCTCGGGTCGATCCTCGGTGGCCGGCGCTAGAAGATGCGGCCATCATGAACGTCTGCATCGTCGGCCTCGGCAAGATCGGCGTGCCCCTCGCCGTGCAGTTCGCCTCGAAGGGCGCGCACGTCACCGGCTACGACATCAGCGCGGCGCGCGTGGACGAGATCAACAGCAAGCACAACCCGCTCCCATCCGAGCCCGGCCTCGATGAGCTGATCCCCGGCATGATCGTCGACGGCCGCCTCCGCGCGACCACCGACGCGCACGACGCTGTGAGCGATGCCGATGTCGTCGTCTTCATCGTGCCCGTCGATATCGATGCCACGCAGCGCCCCGACTTCACGCTCCTCGATGCGGCCGTCGGCGCCGTCGCGCCGCACCTCAAGCGCGGCGCGCTCGTCATCGTCGAAACCACGGTGCCCGTCGGCACGACGCGTCATCGCGTCGGCGGACTGATCGCCTCCGCCACCGGCTACGCGGCGACGACGGACTTCTCGCTCGCCTTCAGCCCCGAGCGCGTGTCATCCGGCCGCGTGCTGCGCGACCTGCGTACCTACCCGAAGATCGTCGGCGGTATCGATACGCGCAGCACCGCGCGGGCCGTCGAGTTCTACACGTCGATGCTTGATGCCGATGTGCTGCCCGTGCGCGACGCCGAGACGGCGGAGTTCAGCAAGCTCGCCGAGACGACCTACCGCGACGTCAACATCGCGCTCGCCAACGAGTTCGCCCGCATCGCCGACGCGACCGGCGTCGATGCCATCGAGGCGATCGCCGTAGCGAACACGCAGCCGTACTCGCACATCCACGCGCCCGGCCCCGGCGTCGGTGGCCACTGCATCCCCGTCTATCCGTACTTTCTGATCGCCCCCGAATGGGGCGCCCCCGAATCACCCGCGCACGCGGCCATCGACGCGCCGCTCGTCATGGCGTCGCGCCAGATCAACGACGACATGGCGCACTACGCCGTCGCGCGCCTGATCGAAGCGCTCGGCACACTCGACGCGGTCGAATCGCTCGACGCGGTCGAATCGATCGACGGTGCGACGTGCGTCGTACTCGGGCTGTCATATCGCGCCGGCGTGAAGGAGTCGCGGCACTCCAGCACGCTGCCCCTCGTCAACGCGCTCATCGCCGCCGGCGCGCGCACGTTCGTGCACGACCCGCTGTATACCGCCGACGAGATCCGCCGCCACGGCCTCGAGCCCACGCCGCATTGGCCGATGCCTTGCGACGCCATCGTCATCCAGGCGTGGGACATCGAGCGATCGCCCATCGATCTCGCCGCGATCGAAGGTCTGCGCGCCGTGCTCGATCCACGTGCGCTGCTCGATCCCGCAGTCGTCGCCGCCGCCGGCATCCGCTACGTCGGCGTCGGCCGATAACCCCGTGCAACTGGATCCGCGGACGCCTCTAATCGTCGTCTCCGGCAACCAGGGCGCCGGCAAGTCGACGGTGTCCCGTCTGCTCGCGCAGCGCTTCGCGCGCGGCGCCCACGTCGAGGCTGACGTGCTGCATAAGATGATCGTGTCCGGCGGCGAGTGGCCGCAGCCGCCCGCGCCCGCCGGTGAGGCCGCCCGCCAACTCCGCCTTCGCCTCCACAACGCCTGCCTGCTCGCCCGTTCGTTCGTCGATGCAGGCATCGCCTCCGTAGTCGACGACATCATCGCGGGCGACCGCCTCGATCAGCTGCTCGAAGAGCTCACGGGCCGGGACGTCATCTTCGTCATGCTCGTCCCCGACGTCGCCGCGATCCGCGCCCGCGAGCACGCCCGCGGCACAGCGCTCTTCGATGAATGGAGCGGACTGGATACCGAGATCCGCACAAACACCCGCCGCATCGGCCTCTGGCTCGACACCTCATCACAAACGCCGCAGCAAACCGTCGACGAGATCATGCGCCGCGCATGGAGCGAAGGCGCCGTGCATACGTGACCGGAGATTAGAGGGCGAATCGGTGCAATGTCGCGCGGACAGAACACTGTCATTCTGAGCGAAGCGAAGAATCTCTCCGAATTTGCCTCCGGGGATCGTTCGCCAGCCGAGGCATCCGCGACTGCATTCGTCGCGCTAACTAAGAGATTCTTCGCTTCGCTCAGAATGACAGTGGCGATGAGCGACGACATCATCAGGCCGGTAGCGCATCCGGCGACGGGCGGCCACGCGAGGCCGCCCCTACAACGCAGCGGTCTCCTCATTCACAACCTGCACACCCGACGAGCCCACCGGCGATAGCAGCAGGATCTCAGCCCACCCCTTCGTGTCACTTCGTGTCCCTTCGTGGAAGACTCACGACATCACACGTCGCGCCGGCGCAGCAGAGGAAACAAGATCACTTCCCGTATCGACGTCTGTCCCGTCAGCAGCATCGTCAGACGATCGATGCCCATGCCGAAGCCCCCCGTCGGCGGCATGCCGTGCTCCAGCGCAACGAGAAAGTCTTCGTCCAACGTCTCCACTTCTTCTTCGCCCGCCGCCGCAAGACGCGTCTGCTCCTCGAAGCGCTCGCGCTGGTCGATCGGGTCGTTGAGCTCCGAATACGCGTTTCCAAGCTCGAAACCGGCGACGAAGATCTCGAAGCGCTCGACGATGCCGGGCTCACCGGGCTTGCTCTTCGCCAGCGGCGAGATCTCTTTCGGATAGTCGAGCAGGAACGTAGGCTGAATCAGCTTCGGCTCGACGTAGTGCGACACAGCGTCGTCAAGCAGCTTCGCCCACGACGATCCCGGATCGATAGCGAGACCACGCTTCTGCAACTCCGCGAGCAGCGTCTCCCGCGTCCGAAATTCTTCGAAGTCGATGCCCGCATGCTCGATCAGCTCCGCGCGCATCGTCGTGCGACGCCAAGGCGGCGCCAGCTCCAGCGTGTGCTCGCCGAACTGCAGCGTCGTCGTCCCGTGCACGTCCTTCGCGATGCCGGCCACCATCTCCTCGACCGTCCGCGCGACATCGTGATAGTCGGCGTACGCCTGGTACAGCTCGAGCATCGTGAACTCGGGGTTGTACTTCCAGCTGGTGCCCTCGTTGCGGAAGATGCGCCCGATCTCGTACACGCGATCGAAGCCGCCGACGATCAACCGCTTCAGGTGCAGCTCGAGCGAGATGCGCAGGAAGAAGTCCTGATCCAGCGCGCGATGGTGCGTGACGAACGGTGTCGCCGCCGCCGCGCCCGCCTCCGCCTGCAACACCGGCCCTTCGACTTCGATGAAGCCCCGATCGTCGAGATATCGCCGGATACCCGACACGACCTTCGCGCGCTGCACGAAGCGATCGCGCACTTCGGCGTTCGCCATCAGATCGAGATAGCGCTGGCGGTAACGGATCTCGATGTCCTCGACGCCGTGCCACTTCTCCGGCGGCGGCCGCAGCGCCTTGGTCAGCACGCGCCAGGCCGTGAGGCCCACGGTGACCTCGTTGGTACGCGTCCGGAACAGCGCGCCGCTCGCCTCGATGTGGTCGCCGAGGTCGATCAGCGACAGCAGGTCGAAGGCGTCGCCGAGCGTGTCGAGGCGTGCCTGGATCTGGATCCGCCCGCTGCCGTCGCGCACATCGAGGAACGCGGTCTTCCCCATGTCCCGCAGCGCGGTCACGCGGCCCGTGACTGCCACCTCGATGGGCGTGTGCGTGGCGCCTTCGCGTTCGGCAAGCTCGAGGGCCGCGACGGCTTCCGCCGCAGTGTGAGTCCGCGTCACCCGCGCGGGGTACGCTTCGCCACGGCTGCGTAGTTGCTCGCGCTTGGCGAGGCGCTGTGCGAACAGCTCCTCTTCAGTCGGCATCGCAATCCTCGAATCGGTGGCCGGCCACCATGCGTACGAGCGGTGGGCAATGACACGGGCGGGGTAGTGACCCCGCCCGTAGCTTCGTGCGTCCGGGTCCTCGGGTCAGGAGACGGACATGATCGTCATCTCGACGATCCCGCTCGGGACGTTCACCTGCACTTTGTCACCGCGCTTCTTGCCGAGCAATGCCCGCCCGACCGGCGACTCGTGGCTGATGCGGCCATCGAGGGGTGCGGCCTCGGCAGGCCCGACTACCTGGTAGGTGTGGCGCCCGTTCTCGTCCATCTTCACGGTCACTGTGGAGCCGACGCGCACTTCCTTGGACTGGTGCGCGGCTTCCTCATCGATGATCTGCGCGAGTTCGAGCATTTTCTCGATCTCGCGGATACGGCCTTCGAGGAATGCCTGCTGGTTCTTGGCTTCCTCGTACTGTCCGTCGATCTGGGCAGTGCCGAGCTCCTGCGCCTCGCGGATCGAGGCAGCGACTTCGGCACGGCGGACCGTCCGGAGCTCGGCGAGTTCGGCTTCGAGCCGGTCGATGCCGGCCTTGGTCAGCAGTACTGGCTCTTCAGGCATCGCATACCCCTTGCGGCGGCCACTGGAGACGCTCGGAATCGAAGAATGGAGCGAGCGTGGACAGTGCGCAAAAAAGAAGAACGGACTCGCCACCTGCTGGCAAGTCCGTCGATGAACCCGGGCGGGTCCGAACGATGCATATATGGTACGTGACGATAACGTCGCCTGACAATATTGTGGCGACACCGCGTGGGAAGACGGCGTAGCCGCCGGCGGTGCTAACATCCGTCAGGCGGGGAACACGGCTCCCACAGTCGAAGGAGTCCTCCATCCGCCAGACGACACTGGCAACGGCTGTGATTGCGTTAATCGTCGGACTCAGCGCCGGCGTCGCGGGTGGCGTTGTCGGATCGCGCATTTCCGGTTCCGATGGCACCGCCGCCGAGCCGACCTCGACCCCCGTCCCAGACCTCGAGGCGCGCATCCGCACCTCGGTCGACCGCGTGCTCCCGAACGTCGTGCTCATCGTCGCGGACTTCGCGCCGGAGAAGGATGCGCAGGGACGCACGTTCGAACGCGAGAACGTCGGGTCAGGCGTCGTGGTGAGCCAGCAGGGCCACATCCTCACGAACTCCCACGTCGTCGGTGGCGCCGTGAAGGTCGTCGTCTACCTCGCCAACGGGAACGAACGTCCGGCAAAGATCGTCGCGGACGACGCGCCGTACACCGACCTCGCGGTGATCACGGTCGACCCGAAGGGGCTGCGGCAGATCCCGTTCGGGACGTCTGCCAACCTCAAACCCGGCGACCACGTCATCGCCGTCACTGGCGGTGGCGGCGTCTTCGGGCGGAGCAACGCCGTCAGCGTTGGCGTCGTATCCGCGGCGGACCGGATCCTCCCGCGCAGCGGCGTCACCTTCGAGGACTTGATCCAGACGGACGCCGCGGTGAACAGTGGCGACTCCGGCGGGGCGCTCGTGAACCTCGACGGCGAGTTCGTGGGCCTGATTACGACTGTGGTTCGGGATGCCGGGAGCGGCGTGGTCGTCGAGGGCGTCGCGTTCGCGCAGTCGTCCGACTCGCTGCGCGC
>JBBQVO010000107.1:0-11391 GCA_038211505.1 Dehalococcoidia bacterium
ACGTACTTCATCCCGATCAAGGACTACCCGGTGAACCGCTGGATGCGGTCGTGGGCGGTGAACTTTCATGCGCCGTTCATCCTCAGCCAGCTGGCGCTGAAGGACATGATCGCGCGAGGGGCCGGCAGCATCGTCAACATCTCCTCGGGCGCGGCGATCGGCCCCGGCCGCGGTCCGTACGAGCAGGCCGCCGTGCGCGGCATCGGCGGCACCTGCTACGGCGCCGAGAAGGCGGCCCTCGAGCGCTTCTCGCAGGGTCTGGCGGCGGAGGTCTACCTGCACGGCGTCTCCGTCACCTGCTTCTCACCCTCGCAGGTCGTGCCGACGCCCGGCACCGTGCACCACAACCTCGTCTCCGGTCTCGATGACCCGCGCGGCGAGCCGGCCGAGATCATGGCGAAGGCGGCGCTGCTCCTCGCCACGGAGCCGCTCGAGAAGGTGAGCGGCCGCGTCACTTACAGCCAGCAGATCCTCAAAGAATTCGGCTGGATCGACAAGGCCGCCGGCATCGGCGTCGACCCGCGGATGACGGGCAGCGGCTACAGCCAGATCTAGGACACACAGGGCGCCGCACGAGTCGGACTCGTAGCTCACGACCAGACCTGACGATCGACCGGCGATCGAGACAGCAGTGACACAAAGAACGGGCCCGGTTGTCCTCAGGACAACCGGGCCCATGTTCGTTCAAGAGATCCCGCCGTAATCAGCGGGCGATCGCGCCTCGCTAGCGCTCGCAGTGGCGGCCGAGCTGACCGGCGATGATCAGCAGGTCGCGTCCGTTCACGTGACCATCGTTGTTGATGTCGAACCGCCTGGCGTGCAGACCGAATTGAAGAGCGCGCAACTCACGGAACAAATCGCCAATCGTCACCTGTCCATCGCCATCAACATCTCCGCAGCTGTGACGCGGGGTTGCTGTGGCGGTCGCCACGGCCGTGCGCGTCGCCACCGACGTGCGCGTGGACAGAACCGTGCGCGTCGCCGTAACCGTTCTCGTCACGGCCGCTGTAACGGTCGCTGCGGGCGTGCGCGTGGCAGCGGTGGCGGTCGGCGTGCGCGCCACCACGACCGTCCGCGTGACGGTGACCGTGCGCGTCGCACCCGGGGTTTTGGTGCTCGGCACAACGGTGGCGTCACTGACGGTTGGCGTGATCGCCGGTGTGTTTGTCGGCGTCGCCGTCGGTACCGCCGTGTTCGTTGGCGTCGCGGTTGGCACGGCGGTGTTTGTCGGCGTCGGCGTGTGCGTCACGACGACGGTCGGCGTAACGGTGACGGTGCGTGTCGCCGCCGGGGTTTTGGTGCTCGGCACGACGGTGACGTCACTGACGGTCGGAGTGATCGCGGGGGTGTTCGTCGGCGTCGCCGTTGGTAGCGGCGTGTTCGTCGGCGTCGCGGTGGCCACGGCCGTGTTCGTCGGCGTCGGCGTGCGCGTCAAAACGACGGTCGGCGTGACGGTGACGGTGCGCGTCGCCGCGGGCGTTTTGGTGCTCGGCACGACGGTGACGTCGCTCACAGTCGGCGTGATCCCCGGGGTGTTCGTCGGCGTCGCCGTCGGCACCGGTGTGTTCGTCGGCGTCGCCGTTGGCACGGAGGTGTTCGTCGGCGCCGGCGTGTGCGTGGCAACGGTGGCCGTCGGTGTGCGAGTCGTCACGACGGTCGGCGTTATCGTCACGGTGCGCGTCGCTGCCGGGGTGTTCGTGCTCGGCACGACCGTCACGTCACTAATCGTCGGCGTGATGCCGGGGGTATTCGTTGGCGTCGCCGTCGGTACCGGCGTGTTCGTCGGCGTGTTCGTCGGCGTATCTGTCGCCGTGTCCGTCGGTGTCGGCGTCGCTGTGTCCGTCGGCGTAGCCGTCGCCGTGTCGGTTGGCGTATCGGTCGGTGTCGGCGTCGCTGTATCCGTCGGCGTAGCCGTCGCGGTGTCGGTTGGCGTATCCGTCGGCGTCGGCGTCGCGGTATCCGTCGGCGTCGGCGTCGCTGTGTCCGTTGGCGTATCCGTCGGCGTCGGCGTCGGCGTGTCCGTCGGTGTCGGCGTCGCGGTATCCGTCGGCGTAGCCGTCGCTGTGTCGGTTGGCGTATCCGTCGGCGTCGGCGTCGCTGTATCCGTTGGAGTAGCCGTCGCTGTGTCGGTCGGCGTGTCCGTCGGCGTCGGCGTCGGCGTATCGGTCGGCGTGGCTGTGGCCGTGTCCGTCGGCGTCGGCGTCGCCGTGTCAGTCGGCGTGGCTGTGGCCGTGTCCGTCGGTGTCGGCGTCGCTGTATCCGTCGGCGTGGCCGTCGCCGTGTCCGTCGGCGTCGATGTCGCCGTGTTAGTCGCTGTCGGCGTCGCCGTGTCCGTCGCCGTTGCTGTCGCTGTGTTCGTCGGCGTCGGTGTGGTGGTCGGCGTCGAGGTTGCGGTGTTAGTCGGCGTCGGCGTCGGTGTGATGGTCGAGGTTGATGTCGCCGTGTTCGTCGGCGTCACGGTGTTTGTGCGTGTAGCCGTGCCCGTCGCAGTCGCCGTCACCGTGGGCAGTTCCGAGCAAAGGAAGCTCGCGCTCTTGCCGGTGTTGAGCGAATTTTCGATGCGTATCGCATTTGCGGTGCCAGGCACATTCGCCGTACTTAAGTTGAACGTCACCGGGCTGATCGACCCAACTGGGTAAGAGTTGCTGCCGCCCGGAACCGCTGTGAAGCCAGGGTCTCCCGGAATGTGATATGTGAGGATCACGCTGAAGGTCGTGGTCGACGGAGACGGTGCGAACGAGAAGGTCCCGACGATGTCGCCTGAATTATCGCAGTGGTACGTATAGTCGCCGTTCGTCACGGTTCCTGTTTGCGCGCTCACGCCTGTCCCGCCCGCGAAGGGCAGCATGACGATGGCGAACAGCGCGGCCGTCGCAACAGCCACGGCTAACGCCACGGAAATGGGGATCCATCCGCGATCACCTTGAGGCTTCTCATCGGCGTGTCGGCGTAGTCGCATCAATTGCCCCCTGAAGGTGTGGCCCCGCAAAACCAGGAACTGTTGTAAGTGCTGAGAAGGTGACCGTACCGTGCCAGCCGGCGTCGCGAAATATCGCGGACGTTACATCTGCGCAAACTTGACAGGATTTGACAAAATCGCCCGAAACAGGACGACCGGTCGGTGCTGCGGGGGCCGTTCCCGCCCGTTCGGTTCGGACGAACCGCAGTACGCCCGGCGCCGCTTGCGTCGTCCGCGTCGCCGCGCGATCATCGGAGAACGATGCAGCGCCGCGAGGGATCGCGGCCTGAGCCGCGCACTGGGACATACATGCCGCCGCGAAGACGACTATGATTCACGGCGCATCGCTGGCACCGCTCGCCTTCCCCGTCTGGCTGCGCGCCGCACACTGGATCAACGTGCTGTTCCTGGGATTCATGATCCGGTCGGGCATCCAGATCCTCGCCGCTCTGCCCAAGCTCTACCGCAACGACCACGCGACGCCGGGCACGGAGTGGCTCAAGTTCACGCACAAGAAGCTGCCGGCCGGCCGCCTATGGATCTCGCTCGAGGAAGAGATCGAGGTGCCGATGGTGCTCGCGCAGCCCGGCGGCAACAACCTCGGCATGGGGCGGCACTGGCACTTCTTCGCCGCCATCTTCTGGATCGGCAACGGCGTGGTCTACGTCGCGCTGCTCGCTGCGAGCGGCGAGTGGCGCCGCCTGCTCCCGACGTCGTTGTCGATCGTGCCCGACGCCTGGCATACGTTCACGACGTACGCGACCTTCCATCTGTCGAGCGCCGGCGCCAGTCATCCCTACGACCCACTGCAGCAGCTCGCCTACGCCGGTGTTGTATTCCTGCTCGCGCCCCTGCTCATCGCCACCGGCGCGGCGCAGTCACCGGCGATCGCCGCGCGATTCCCGTGGTACACGCGCATCTTTGGAGGGCGGCAGTCGGCGCGCAGCCTCCACTTCCTGGGCATGGTCTCATTCGTGCTGTTCCTCGTTGTCCACGTCTCGCTCGTGTTGATCACCGGAGCCCGCGACAACCTCGCCGACATGACGTTCGGTCAGCACACCCACGATCGCGCAGCCGCCGTCATCGTCGCTGTCGCAATCATCGCCGCAATCGTCGCGATCTACACGATCACGTCGTGGTACTCGCGCGCGCGCCCGCGCCATGTGCAGCGCGCCCTCGGCGCAGTAGTCGGCGTCGTGCGGCGCGGATTCGTGCTGCGCATCGTGTCACATCAAAACTACCCGGCGTCGGCGATCTCGCCGTTCTTCCGCATCAATGGCTATCCGCCGGCCACGCCCGCCTACGACGATCTCGTCGCCAACAACTTCCGTGACTAGCGCTTGCGCGTCGGCGGCCTCGTCGAACTGCCGGCCGAGTACACGCTCGGCGATGTCCAGTCGATGCCGGGCACGACGCAGATCACGAAGCACGTCTGCATTCAGGGCTGGTCCGCCATCGCCCAGTGGCGCGGCGCGCCCCTGACCGAGATCCTGTCGCGCTCCCGTCCGACCGCAGCCGCGCGCTATCTCGTCTTCCGGTCGCACCAGCTCGACGAGACGGGCCAGCCGTTCTACGAGTCACTCGCGATCGAACTCGCGCGTCATCCTCAGACGATCCTGGCGTATGAGATGAACGGCGAGCCGCTGACGGTGCCGCACGGCGCGCCGCTGCGACTCCGCGTCGAGACACAGCTCGGCTTCAAGATGGTGAAGTGGCTGAGTTCCATCGAGCTCGTCGCCGAGTATCGTGGCATCGCCGACGGCCAGGGCGGCTCGCGTGAAGACAACATGTACTACGACGCCGGCGCCGGCATCTAACGGCACGACGAACTGACGCCAGACTACGGCCCGGTGTTAAGCCGCACAGTGACGCCGCCATCCCACCAGTTCGCCGTCACGATGTCCAGCTTCGTGTCGGCGTTCAGGCGGCCGACGGCGACGGCGAACGATCCCTGCCCGACGACGTAGTCTGTCTTCGGCAGGAATGTGCCCGTGCCCGTGCCGAGCAGCACACTGATCGAATCGCCGCCCGGGTGGATCAGTGACGGATAGTTGCCGTTGATGTTCGCCGAGATGATGTCGAGCTTGCCGTCGCCGTTGATGTCGGCGATCGCCACGCCCTTCGGCGTGACGCCGGTCGTGTAGTAAGCGGCGGGCTGGAACGTTCCGTTGGCGTTCCCGAGATAGACGCTGACGTTGTCGCTCGCGTCGTTGGCGCAAACGAGGTCGGGATGTGTGTCGCCGTTGAGGTCGGCCGTCCGCAGCGAATGCGGTTCGACGCCGCTGGCGTACTGCACCGATGGCAGGAAGCCGCCCGTGCCGTTGTTGATCAAGATGCTGATCTGGTTGGAATCGTGATCGGCGATGGCGAGGTCGAGCTTCAGGTCGCCGTTGAAGTCCTTCGCCACGATCGAGTGCGGCGCCGCGCCGACGGCGTACTTCGTCACGCCGCCAAAGGTGCCGTTCCCGTTGCCGAGCAGCACGCCCGCCTGCGGCGCGCCCCAGCCGGCGCAGGCGATGTCCATCTTCGTGTCACCGTTGATGTCGGCGATCGTTACCTCGTGCGAGTTCGTGCAAGCCGGGTAGTCCACCTTGGGCTGGAAGCTGCCGTCGGCGTTGCCGAGCAGCACGCTGACGGTGCTGTCGACCTGGTTCGCGGTGACGGCGTCGAGGATCGCGTCGCCGTTCAGGAATCCGAGCGTCACCGACTTCGGGAAGCCGCCGGTCGGGTAGCCGAGGGCCGCCGCGAAGTTGCCCGCGCCATCGCCGATCAGCACGCTGATTGTGCTGGCGGCGGCATTCGCCGTGACGAGATCCATCTTCGTGTCGCCGTTGACATCGGCGATCACGACGGAGTGTGTCTCCGCACCCGTCGGATACGCCGTGCCCGGGCCGAGCAGCCCCGTGCTGGCGCCCGTCGTGAATGTATGGTCCGTGCTCGTCGCGAGGTTGCCGGCGGCGTCACGCGATCGCACGCGGTAGTGATAAAGGGTGCTCGGCGAGAGGCCGTTGACCGCGAGGCTGTGCGACGTCAGCAGCATCCAGTTCATCGCCGTGAACGATCCGTAGCTCGCCGTGAGGCCGTATTCGACCTGTGAGTCAGAGACTTCGTTCGTCGTCCACGTGACGGTCGCAGACGTCGATGTCGTCGCGGCGACGGCGACCGAGATCACGGGCGCCGTCGGGTCCCCGCCGGTGCAGGTGAGCTTCGCATCGGCCCAATCGCCGTGGTCGCTGTTATCGTCGACGCCCTTCGCCGCGACGAGCCGCAGCGTGCTGACGCCAGAGAGCGGCACGTTGACGACTGTGGCCGCGTCAGCGCCCGTCTTCACGGGCGACTGATAGAGCCGCGTAGTCGTGTTGTTCCACACCTCGAATGTCACCGACCCGTTGGGCGACGGAATCTCGTCATCGATGCCGACGCGCGCCGAGAACGCCGTGCACGTGCTCGGGATGGCGAAGCGAAGATCGCCATCCGCATGCACGCCGAGGCCCTTGATCGACACCGCGCCGTTGATCGTCAGCGGACCTCCGTCGCCGGCAGCGTCCTCGCCGTTCGAGCGATCGCGCTCGTACGGGCCGAAGCCGTTGATCGGCGTCCCCGTCGGCGCCAGATCGGAGACGTAGATGGTGATCGTGCCGACGCCGCCCGGGCAGGCGCCGAAGTGCTGCGCGGCGAGAAGCAGATCCGTAGAATTCGTCGCGCCGTTCGAGTTGATGTCGTACACCGGATTGTACGCCGCCGCCGCCGAGCCCCCGAAACGCAGCGCGACCAGCAGCAGATCCTTCGAGTTCACCGTGCTGTCGCCGTTCACGTTGCCGATGCACGGCCCCGGCGTCCCCGTCGCCGTCGACGTACGCGTCGGCGTAGATGTGGACGTCGACGTGGGTGTCGTTGTCGATGTCGGGGTCCGCGTCGGAGTCGCCGTGAGCGTAGGTGTCGCGGTCGCGGTCGCGGTGTTGGTTGCGGGCGACGTGTTCGTAGCCGTCGGTGTCGCCGTGTCGAGCGCGCCGTTCGAGAGCGCGACTTTGTCGAAGTACACGCCGTCCCCTTGCGCGATCGCATGCACGATGAGACTGATCTTGACGAACTGTTGCGCCTGGCTGTTGAACGCGTTGCCGTTAAACGTCAGCCAACCGCCGTTCGGTGTCAGCGTGCCCGAGGAGTGCGCCTGCGCGTTCACGCTACAGACGTTGTCGTCATAGAAGTCAGAGTCAATCGAGGCGCTCTGCGTATCGCTGCCGCCGGAGACCACCTTGTAGCTGCCCGCCAGCTGATAGCTCGCAGCCGGCGACGCGCCGAGATCGATGCACTGAAACGCCGCGGCGTCGCCCGCCCCGCTGACAGCACGAGTCACCTTGCCCGCGCCGCTGCCTGGACTAAGATCTGCATCCTCGCCCGGCGCGTGCTGAATCGCCGCGCTGGCATCGATCGCCCAGCCGCCGGCGTCGACATCGAAGTTGCCGTTCGAGATGAGATCCGGCGCCGCAGAGACGCGTCGATCATTCGATAGCGTTGCGATCGTGAAGAGAAGAGCCGCCGCCGTGAGCGACATAAGCGCGAGGTGTCTCAAGCGAGACCAATCGCGCCGCAGACTCCGGAACGATCGACGATGGCGCTCGGAAACGGTCATGCGAATTCCTCATGGGCGGGGCGACGCCCCGATCCTAACACTACGAACACCCCCGCGCCCAAGATGCATCAGGAACCAGCGTCATAACTTGACGGGTCGAGGCCGCGAAGTCCCAGCGATCACACGATGTCGAACAGCCGTCCCGGCTGTTGCGGAGGACGCGAATCAACACACCCGTACGGGCGCCGCTCGCTGCGCCCTCGCGCCCGACGGATCAACGTACGGGGCGATGACACGATGTTAGAACAGCCGTCCCGGCTGTTGCGGACGGACGGGAACCACACACCGTAGGGGCGCCGCTCGCTGCGCCCTCGCCGCCCGGACGGATCAACGTGCGGGGCGATGACAGGATGTTAGAACAGCCGTCTCGGCCGTTGCGGACGGACGGGAATCACACACCGTAGGGGCGCCGCTCGCAACGCCCTCGCCGCCCGACGGATCAAACGTGCGGGGCGATGACGCGATGTAGAACAGCCGTCCCGGCCGTTGCGGACGGACGGGAATCACACACCGTATGGGCGCCGCTCGCTGCGCCCTCGCCGCCCGACGGATCGACGTGCGGGGCGATGACAGGATGTAGAACAGCCGTCCCGGCTGTTGCGGACGGACGCGATTCACTCACCGTCGGGGCGCCGCTCGCTGCGCCCTCGCCGCCCGAACGATCACCGCCGCTTCCCAGCGTATTGATGATTTCGCACATTTCGCATGTAGCGTGGGCCTTCCAGCCCGCGCGCGGGCGAGCCTGGCTCGCGGACCGCCGTCCCCCGAACGAATCCAATGTAGCGTGGGCGTTCAGCCCGCGCGGGGCAGCGCGGTCGGGGCTTCCGTTGTCCGAACATCTCGCACTGTAGCGTGGGCTTTCCAGCCCGCGCGCGGGGCCAGCGTAACTCCCGGGCCGCCGTCGTCCGAACGATGCATCGTTGGTACCGGGGGTGGGGTTCGAACCCACAAGTCCGTTTCCGGACGACGGATTTTAAGTCCGTTGCGTATGCCAGTTCCGCCACCCCGGCTTTACGCTCGACTATACACGCCAGCGCAACCCCCACATCTCACGCTCGCACCACCTCCCGCGTCTCACTCCCCGCCTCCAGCCTCCCGCTTCCCGGCTCCTTCTTTCCCACGTCTCACCTCCCACTTCTCACTTCCCACCCGCTACCCTGCCCGCATGCCCCGCACCATCCTCATCATCGCCCCCGACCTCATGTTCCAGTCCCGCATCGCCGCGACCGCGACCTCACTCAACTTCGCCGTCACCATCGCCGATTCCAACGCGCAGGTAACAGCCGCGCTCGCCCCCGTCCCCCCATTGCCCGGCGAAGCAGCGGCATCACCCCGCGAAGCGGCGCCATCGCCCCGCGAAGCAGTAGCATCGCCCCGCGAGCCAGTGGCATCGCCCCGTGGAGCAACGGCATCGCCCCGCGACGCGGTGGCCCTCGCCATCATCGACCTCCACGCCGCCGGCATCGACGCCACCGCCGCCATCCGCGCCGCCCGCGCCGCCGCCATCCCCGTCCTCGCATTCGGCCGCCACACCGACCCCCAAACCCTCCGCGCCGCCCGCGAAGCCGGCGCCACCACCGTAATCCCCCGCTCCCAGCTAGTCGAAGCGCTGCCGTCCCTGATCCAGGAACTCACCGATCCCCCGCCCTCGACGCCCCATCCCCAACCCCCGTCGTCCAACATCCAACATCCAACATCTAACGTCGCCTCGAACCACGACGCGCCGAGTTGACGCGCCGACACCGCGCCCGCCGCACGCGACGGTGATACGGCACCGAGCTTGGCTTCCGGCGCATCGCGCCGTGCCATACCATCCGCTTAGGCGGATGATGTGGCGACGCAATATCACGCAAGGTACATCGCGCACGAGCTGACGCGCCGTCGGCCGGCCGCCAGCGGCGATCGCCTCTCCATGTCTTCCCGCCGCAGCGACACCCCCCATGCCCCACCCCCTGCGCCTGCAACACTTCGGCGGCCGCAATGGCTAAAACGACCGGCTTGTCGCCGCCGGCAGTTGCGTGCGCCTTCCCGGTGACATGCGAGGGTGCGCGGCCAAACAGCCGGGACGGCTGTTCTACATCGCCCTGTTCCCCCACAGTCGCCGTGCGTGGCGGAGTCGCCGTACGTGGCACGGCCGCCCTCGGCCGTTCGGCCCCGCGCAGCGACACCAAAACTACAACCCATGTACCCGATCAGATTCAAATGGGAATACATAACTCAACGGTCACGCTCAACCGCACTTTGTGCGCCCCCTCGACACAGAATCTCAACCCCAACCACCCATCCCCGGCGCGCGCCCTCCATCCTCCACCCTCCATCCTCGCCCGGCCCGCAACCGCGCCCACGAAAAGCGACCCGTGCTACAATCGATCGAACGGATCATGACCACAACGACCGCCACCCGCTACGAGACCGTGATCGGCCTGGAAGTGCATGTGCAGCTTCTGACCGAGCGGAAGATGTTCTGCGGCTGCTCCGCCGCCTACGCCGACGCACCCCCCAACACCCACGTCTGCCCCGTCTGCATGGCCCTCCCCGGCGTCCTCCCCGTCATCAACCGCAAAGCGGTCGAGTTCACGGTCATGGCCGCCCTCGCCCTCAACTGCCACATCCCTACGTTCTCGAAGTTCGACCGCAAAAACTACCCCTACCCCGACCTCCTCAAGGGCTACCAGATCTCGCAGTTCGACCTGCCGCTGTCTGAGCACGGCTGGCTCGAGATTCGCGTCGAAGGCCACGAGCCGCGCCGCATCGGCGTCACGCGCTGTCATCTCGAAGAGGACACCGCCCGCCTGACCCACAAGACCGACGCCAGCGGCGAGACGTACTCGCTGATCGACATGAACCGCTCCGGCGTACCGTTGATGGAGGTCGTCGGCGATCCGGACCTGCGTTCGGCCGACGAAGCGCGCGCGTACCTGGTGAAGCTGCAGCGAATCATGCGGTACATCGGCGTAAGCAACGCCAACATGGAGGAAGGCAACTTCCGCTGCGACGCCAACGTGTCACTGCGGCCCTTCGGCGAGACAGAGCTCGGCTCGAAGGTCGAAGTGAAGAACATGAACAGCTTCCGCGCCGTGCACAGCGCGCTCCAGTTCGAGATCGAGCGCCAGACCGGCGAGCTCGATGCCGGCACGCGCATCCCGCAAGAGACGCGTGGCTGGATCGAAGCCGACGGCCGCACCGTCAGCCAGCGTTCGAAAGAGCAGGCGCACGACTACCGCTACTTCCCGGAGCCCGATCTGCCGCCGATCACGCTCGACGCCGCCTACGTCGACGCGATCCGCGCCCGCATGCCCGAACTCCCCGACGTCAAGCTCGCCCGCTTCGAGCGCGAATACGGCCTCTCTGAGTACGAAGCGAACTTGCTGACCGAGACGCGCATTCGCGCCGACTACTACGAGCGCGCTCTCGAGCCGACGCGCTCGTCGGACGAGACCGTGCGTCTACGATTCGCCAAGCAGGTGGCGAATTGGATGCTTGGAGACTTCTCACGGCTGCTCCACGCAACTGATACGGAACTCAGTCAAGCGCGCATTTCGCCGGCGGATCTCTATGCTATGATCGCTCTTGTTGAGGCGGGCACGATCACCGGTTCGGCAGCGAAGTCGGTGTTCGAGGAGATGTTCCGCAGCGGCAAGGACGCGGCCGCGGTCGTCAAGGAGCTGGGTCTCGAACAGATCAGCGGCGGCGACGAGATCGGCGCGATCGTTGACGGTGTGCTCGCGGCGAACCCGAAGGCGGTCGAAGATTTCCACGCCGGAAAGCAGGAGGCGATCAAGTTCCTCGTCGGGCAGGC
>JBBQVO010000108.1:0-11356 GCA_038211505.1 Dehalococcoidia bacterium
TCCAGTTCAGCCGCAAGAAGCTCGGCCCGGGCGTCGCGCCGCGCGAGATCGACTTCATCACGACGCTGCCAAAGACACGCTCAGGCAAGATCATGCGCCGGCTCCTGAAGGCGCGCGAGCTCGGACTACCCGAAGGCGATACGAGCACACTCGAAGACTAACCCCTCACGATACGACCGCCGGGCGGGCGCGTTCGTATGAATGTCAGTGGCACGCGATTTTAACTCGGGGCGGATGCGGAGGCGGCGGCAGGTGTCGGAAAAGCACAAAAAGCATCGAGAGCCGGTTCCGGAGCCTGCGCGCCTCACACGCCGCTACGTGCTCGCCGGCGTAGCCGTGATGGTCGCCGCGGCGGCTTTGGCGGTGGTCGCCGTCACCTACTTCGGTGGCTCATCGCTCAGCAAGGGCGACCCCAAGCCGACGGCGCTCGCTCTGCTGCCGACGGCCGCAGCCCGACCGCCCACGCCCACCGGCGACGAAGTTCCCGGCGCTCGCAGCGCCGCCGCGGACGCGCTGGCGAAGAAATGGGATGACGCGTCGGACGACGAACGCGCTCTCATCCAGACGGAAGTCAATCGCGTCTTCGACAACTCGACCTTTCGCGCGTCGAGCGCCATCACCGCCGGCGTCGACATCTTCCGCCGCGACGGACACACGCACGTGTCACGGCAATACCTGCCGGTGATCACGGAAGGTCAAGATCCAACAGTATCGACGGATCTCGTTTACTACTGTCCGGTGGCCGCGACGGGCATCGACGCATTCCGTTACGAGACGAAGCCTTCGCAGGCGACTACGATTGCGAAGGCGAGCGCTGCGTTCGGCACGCAGCCCTGGGAACGCGTCGTCGCCAGCGCCGATTGGTCGACGGTGAAGGATCAAGGATTCAAGACGATTAACGGTCGCCAGGCGCACGGGCTTGAGATGCAGTTCAAGGCCGGCGGCGGCGGCGTCACCGTCCAGTACTGGTTTGACGTCGAAACGGCGCGCCTTCTCGAGCGCTCGGACGTCGGTGGCGGCAACGCGTTCAATCCGCAGCAGACCTACACGCTCGACTACCGCGCGCTCGAACCGCCGCGTGTCCCGCAGGGCTTGCAACCGCCGCCCTGCATCAACGAGATCAACATCGAACTGGCGAAAGCGCCGGCGTAAGAATTGCGTCGTTCGGAGTTGTATCGCCGCTTCCGTTGATGCTACGCTGCGGCATCGGCGTTGACCGGGACGAGTAGCGACTCTCCCGCCGGCCGCAGAGAGGGCGCGTTCGCTGCAAGCGCCCGCCGGCACGATCGCGAACACCACCCGTGATGCCGCATCCCGAACCCCGCGCGGGTAGTAGGCGATGCCGTCTGGCCCCGTTACTGGCCGCTGGAGGGCGATGTCGTCACCGCGCACAGGCGTGACGCGTCACTGAACCAGGGTGGAACCACGGAGCACGCCTCCCGTCCCTGCACGGACGGAGAGGCGTTTTTGATCCGGGGAGAGTTCCATGACGCTCGCTGACCTGCCACGCGAAGATCGCCTGTACCGCAAGCGTCACTCGGCCGCCCACATCATGGCGGAGGCCGTGCTTGAGATGTTCCCGGAAGCGCGCTTCGCCATCGGTCCGCCGATCGACAGCGGCTTCTATTACGACTTCGAACTGCCGCGCGCGCTCACTCCGGAAGACCTGCCGCAGGTCGAAGAGCGCATGCGCGCCCGCATGGCATCCGACGTCGCCTTCGAGCGCAGCGAGATGTCGAAGGCCGACGCGCTCAAGGAGTTCGCCTCGCAGCCGTTCAAGGTTGAGCTGATCGAGGGCATCGCTGACGAGAAGGTTTCGCTCTACCGCCAGGGCGCCTTCCTCGATCTCTGCGAGGGCCCGCACGTCGACCGCACGAGCGAAGTGCCGCCCTTCAAGCTGACCAGCGTCGCCGGCGCCTACTGGCGCGGCGACGAGAAGCGCCCGATGCTCCATCGCATCTACGGAGTCATGTTCGAGACGCAGGAAGAGCTCGACGATTATCTCGCCCGCCTCGAAGAAGCGGGACGCCGGGATCACCGTAAGCTCGGCCGTGAGCTGAAGCTCTTCATGTCGCACGAGCTCGTCGGCGCAGGCCTGCCGTTGCTACTGCCCAAAGGCGCCACGATCCGTCGCTTGCTTGAGGAGCACATGCGCAAGCAGGAGCGCGAGTCGGGCTATGACCACGTCTACACGCCAGACCTCGGAAAGGTCGACCTTTACCGCACGTCCGGACACTGGGCGCACTATCGGGAGGGCATGTTCCCGCCGATGCAGCTCGAGCACGAAGAGCTGGTGCTGCGGCCGATGAACTGCCCGCACCACATCCTCATCTATCAGAACGAGCTGCGGAGCTATCGCGATCTGCCCATTCGTCTCGCCGAGTTCGGGACTATGTGGCGGTACGAAAAATCGGGCGCCGTCGGCGGCCTCAGCCGCGTCCGCGCCATCAACCTCAACGATGCCCACATCTTCTGCACGCCGGAGCAGATCGCCGCTGAAGTCACCAACGTTTTGCGGCTCGTCGAGCGCACCTTCGCGACGTTGAGCATCACCGACTACACGTACCGGCTTTCACTGCGCGACGCCGACAAGGCGAAGTACGTCGACAACGATCAGCTCTGGGAGACGGCGGAGAAGGAACTGCGCGACGTCCTCGAGTCGCTCAAGCTCCCGTACTACGACGGCGTCGGCGAAGCGGCGTTTTATGGCCCGAAGATCGACATCCAGCTGCGCGACATTCTCGGCCGGGAGGAGACGATGGCGACGATCCAGGTCGACCGTCATCTGCCCGAACAGTTCGAGCTCACATATATCGGCGAGGACGGCGCGCAGCATCGGCCGGTGATGATCCACCGCGGCGTTATCGGCGCCACCGAGCGGATGATGGCGTATCTCATCGAACTGTACGCGGGCGCTTTCCCGGCATGGCTCGCGCCGGTGCAGGCCGTCGTCATCCCGATCGCCGATCGCCACGCCGACTACGCGCACGAAGTCGTCGGCAGCCTGCGCGCCGCCGGCCTCCGCGCCGAAGTCGACGCCCGTACCGAACGCATGAACCTCAAGATCCGCGACGCCCAACTACAGAAGATCCCGTACATGCTCGTCGTCGGCGACCGCGAGGCCGAAGCGCAGGCCGTCTCGGTCCGCACCCGTGCCGGCGAGGATCTCAAATCGATGCCCGTGTTCCAGTTCATCGATCGCCTCAACGACGAAGTCGAGACGAGCATGAACCCGGAACAAGCCGGCCCCGATATCGATGGCGAGCGCCGCCCGAGCGCCGACGCATGACGAAGCGGCGCGCCATCGGCGTCAGTCGCATCACCCGCACGCTTCGACCGGCGCGGCTCGCTGGTCGCGCCGCGGCGCGTTGGGCCGCGACGTACGCGTCGTGGGGCGACGCGCGTACGCGCAAGCGCGAAGAGTTCGTGATGCGCACCGCCGAAGACGTCACGCGCACAATGGGCGAGATGAAGGGCGCCGTCATGAAGTTCGGCCAGATCCTCTCGCTGATGAGCGGCGTGCTGCCCGACGAGATGACGGCCCAGCTCGCGACGCTGCAGTCGAACGCGCCGCCGATGGCCTACAACCTCGTCGAGGACGTCTTCGAGCGCGAGTACGGCCGTTCGCCCGACGCCGTCTTTCGCACATTCGAGCACGTGCCGTTCGCCGCCGCATCGATCGGCCAGGTGCATCGCGCCACGACGCTCGATGGAGCGCAGGTCGCCGTCAAGGTGCAGTACCCCGGCGTCCGCGAGGCGATCGAGCACGATCTCGCGAACGTCGGCATGATGATCAGCATGGCCGGCGTCGTCTCACGCGGCCTCGACGCCGGCCCGATCGTCCGCGATCTTCGAGACGGCATCCTCGGCGAACTCGATTATCTACGCGAAGCGGCGTCGCAGCAGCGTTTCTACGACGAGTTCGACGGCCACGCCTTCATCCGCGTCCCGCGCGTCCTCCACGAATTGACGACGCCGCGCGTGCTTGTGCAGGAATACATCGCCGGCAAGCCCTTCGCCGCCGCGCTCCAGATGCCGCAACCGGATCGCGATCGCATCGGCGAGATCATCTTTCGGTACGCCTTCGGCTCGATCTATCGTCACAGCCTCTTCAACGGCGACCCGCATCCCGGCAACTACCTGCTGCTCGATGACGGCGGCGTCGCCTTTGTCGACTACGGCTGCGTCGCCGAGTTCTCGCCCGCGACGATCGACGCATTCAAGCGCATCATCCGCGCCCTCTTCGCCGGCGATCTCGACGCCTGGCGCGCGTCACTCGTCGGCGCCGGCATCTTGCTGCCCGACGCGCCCTTCAACACGGACGAGCTCTACGACCACATGCACTGGTACTGGGCGCCGATCCTCACTCCGGAGGTGACGTTCACACCCGAACTCGCCGCCGAGATGGTGCGTCACAACGCCCAGGCGACCGGCCGCGGCGGCGAGATCAACCGCTGGTGCAACGTGCCCGAAGGCATGGTCTTCCTCACGCGCATCAACTTCGGCCTCGCCGGCCTGCTCGCCAGCCTCGGCGCGCGCGGCCCCTGGCGCGCCATCACGTCGGAGTGGATCGACGACACGCCGCCGGCGACCGACCTCGGCCGCCGCTCCGCCGCCACCTCCCGCGTCCCCGTGTGAGAATCGATCGCGGCTCCCCGTGCGGACAGGTCTTCAGACCTGTCCCGGTCGAGGCGCCGGCTTCTCGACTCGCCGTACCATCGTGCAAGCGCCCCGGTTCGCGTAACCTGCCGCCGTGACAGCAGAAGACCATCAAACCGCCATCGCCCGCCTCCCTCGCGTCTCCCTCACGTCGCTACCGTCGCCGCTCGAACGCGCCGCCGGACTTGAGCGCGCCCTGCGGTCGGAAGGATGCGCGACGGTCCCGCGGATCTATCTCAAGCGCGACGATCTCCTGTCGCTCGGCCTCGGTGGCAACAAGATCCGCAATCTCGAATTCTCGATCGGCGAAGCTCTGGCCCAGGGTGCGACCGACATCATCACTGCCGGCCGCGTCCAGTCGAATCACTGCCGACTGACCGCCGCGGCCTGCGCGCGCGTCGGACTCCGCGCTCACCTCGTCTTCGCGGGCGATCGCCCGCCAGAACACAGCGGCAACGCGCTCCTCGACGAGCTCTTCGGCGCGCGCATGTACTACACCGGCAATGACGATCGCGAACTGCGTGCGTCGTGGATCAACATGCTCACCGCCGGCATGGAGATGATCGAGCGCCGGCCATACGTCATCCCCGTCGGCGGCTCGAACGCCCTCGGCGCGCTCGGCCACGTCCTCGCCATGTCGGAGCTGTACGACCAATGCCGCGCCATCGACATCAAGCCGGAGGCGATCGTACTCGCCACCGCGACCGGTGGCACGCAGGCGGGTATGCTCGTCGGCGCCGCCGCCCTCGGCATCGACGTCGAGATTCACGGATACGCCGTCGCGAAGTCCGCCGACGACCTCACAGACATCGTCCGCGCGATCGCACACGAAGTGGCGTCGATGATCGGCCGCCCGCCCATCGACGCCAAGCGCATCCTCATCGATGGATCGATGCTCGGCGACGGCTACGGCATCGCCTCCGCCGCCGGCGACGAGGCCGTGCGCCTCCTCGCGCGGAGCGAAGGCGTCGTCGCCGATCCGGTCTACACCGGCAAAGGCCTTGCCGGCCTTATCGCGCTTCTGAGATCCGGCCGCTTCACCGACGACCAATGCGTCGTCTTTCTCCACACCGGCGGCGCCCCGGCGCTCTTCGCACACACCACGGCGGAACGATGACGGGCCGTCGTCTTGTCATCGTGGCGGCCTCATCCCGCAACCGCATCTATAATGCGCCGATGCTCTGCAATCCCCCGATAACGACATTCGTCCCGCATGCCCGAACGATGTTGGCGCGTGCGGCGCGCCCGCGCGCACGAGTGGCCACCGAATGATCAGTTCCCGCGTTGGCGCCGCGCTCGCCGTCGTCCTCTCCGTCATCGCCGTCGCGCTCGCCGTCGTCGCCTTCATGGCGACCGTACGCGACGACGGAACGACGATCGGCCGTCTCGTCCCGTCTCGCAAGGACAACGATTACAACGGCGATCCGCTCGCATTCCCGCTCGATGAGTTCTTCATCGGTCGCGGCAGCGACGCCAAACTCCACGCCTTCTACGTCTATCCGCCGGGCTTCTACGGTCACACGCGCGGCTGCAAAGTCGTATGGGATCCGTCGGTGACGATATCCGGCAGCAAGGGCAGATCTGGCCCCGGCTTCTACGTCGACCCCTGCAGCGGCGCCCACTTCGATCGAGACGGCGATCTCGTCGATGGTGAAGCTGATCGCGGCCTCGATCACTTCGCCGTCCTCCCGGGAGTAGAAGGCGCCGTCGTCGACACCCGCACCCTCTACTGCGGCCACGAACTCCCGCAGCTCGCAACCCCCGAGTCCTCCGACGACACCCCCACACCAACTCCCGCCCCCAACGCCACCAAATGTGACCGCGTCTCCCCCAACACCAAGAAACCGTAACGTGGGAGGCGACGACCCATGACGAGCATCGTGTAGGGGCTGCCCGACGTGGCCGCCCTCCCTGAACCGCCGACGTAAATCTAGATCGCCGCGCTCCCCCAATTTTGTCATTCTGAGCGCAGCGAAGAATCTCTCCGATGTCACCACCACTGTCGTCTCACGCCATGTCCAGCTGCGACGAACAGACCCGCAAACCAACGCCCAGCGCCGCACCGTCAGCCCGCCCGCGCACCTTCACGCAGAAGATCCCGCTCATGCCGCGCAATCTCGTGATCGCCCCACCGATACACCACATGCCGCAGCGGCCCCAACTTCTTCGGCAGATCCGGATATGTGATCTCGCCCCGGATGATCTCCGTCAGATACCGCCAGAACAGCCCGTTGTACTTCAACATCAACACCGAGAACGCCGGCAGCCGCTGGAACACCGCCATCAGCCGCCTCGACGCCAGGATCTCCTCCCGCATCTCGACGTCCAGCGCCCGCTGATAGCCGCTCAGATCGGCGACGCGTTCGCCGAGATACTTCTCCGCCTCCTCGGCCGCCAGCCGCCCGCTGACGAACGCCGCCCAGATCCCCTCGCCCGACAGCGGATCGACGAGCGCCGCCGCGTCGCCCGCAAGCATCGCCGATCCGCGCACGACCGGCTGATCGTCGCGACGCAGCGGCAGCTGATATCCGCGATGCCCGTAGAGCAGCGACTCATCGAAGCCGTAGAACGCGCAGTACCGCGACAGCAGCGTTCGCAGCTCCGGCCCGACAGACTTCCAGCCGCCGACGCCGACGTTGAGATGATCGCCCTTCGGAAACACCCACCCGTAGCCGCCCGGGATGCCGCCGAGATCCAGCGCGATGAACCGCTCCCACTCCGCCATTACGCGCGCGTCGGCCGGATAATTCGCCTCGAACGCCACCGCATGCTCGCCCGCCGGCGCCAGCCCCAACGACTTCGCCGACATCCCGTTGACGCCGTCCGTCCCGATCAGCAGCCGCGCCCGATACCGATCGCCGCCGGCGTCCACCTCCACGCCCGACACACCGTTCTCGATCGCCCGCACTGCGCAGCCGTCGCGAAACTCCGCGCCCGCGGCCACCGCATGCTCGACGAGAAACGCATCTAGCCGCGACCGCTGCGTCATCCGCGCCAGCAGCTTCGGACTCGTCCGGTCGAAGCGCCGCCGCATCGCCGCGCTCACCCGCACGCCGTAAATCTCGCGCTCCGTGACCGGCGACAGATCGAGATCGCACGCCGAGTCCGCCCGAAACGTCACCCCACCCCCGCACGGCTTGTCCCGAGGAAACGTCGCCTTGTCAAGCAGCAACAGCCGCGCGCCGACGCGGGCGAGGTGGCGTGCAGCCGTGCTGCCGGCAGGCCCGGCGCCGACTACGATCACGTCGTATGAGTTCGTCATATGTATAAGTGTACGAAAGCGGCGGAGGTGTGGCTCACCGCAACACAGCCGAGCGCTTACGCCGCATGAGGAGAAGTGCCAGATTCAACACACCCGTCGCGACGGCGAGTCCTTCAACCACGACATGAAGCTTGTCGTGCGAGATCCCGAGGTTGATAGATAGAACCCAGGCGGATCCCGTGAGCACAAGACCGAGGAACATCACCGTCACCGCGATCCGTCCGACGATCACGATCATGGCCCGCGCCCTTGAATAGTAGCAACGGCGGCGGCAATCAACATGACCGTGCTCAGAAGCGCGCCTGCACCGGTCACGATCCTCAATCGCAGTGCTACATCCGCCCAGTTGACGTCGGAACTCTCATCGCCGCGAACGGTAATGGTCTTCGCAATGCGCGCAAACAGATCCGCTCGGATCATCGTGATCCAGAACAAGACACAGGCCACGGATGTGGTAACGACGAAACCCATGCTCGAAACCCGTTGGTGGCTCCGTCTCCAGTCCCCGGATCACCGCAACGCAATAATCGCCGCCGCCAGCAAGATGCCCTCCGCGCCGATCGCCGCTACCAGCAGCAGGTAGCCCACCATCCGCTCCCACGAGTGCGCGACGAACCCCAGCCCCACGTTGACCAGCAGCAGGCCGACGCCGGTCATCGGGAGCTTCAGCAGTTCATCTTTCGACGCGATGCGGGTGACGCCGTTGAGTTGCGGGAACGAGATCGCGATCGTCGACGGCAGGCTCGGGTACTGCTGATAGATGTACCCGAACATCGCGAAGAACGTCGCGAACGCCGCCACCGCGAGGATCTGCGCGTACCGATCCTCCCAGAACGGCTGCGCCGCCAGGTACAGCCGATCCGGCGCCTGCGGCACCGCGACGAGCGACCCCGCGCGCTGCTGCGTCTGCACCGCCTCCGCGAACGCCACCTCATCGTCGACGCTCAGCGCGTACGATTGCGTCGCCGTCACGACGTACAGCAGGTCCGACGGCGAGCGGTGCGTCGAGTAGAACAGCGTGTCGCCGATGCCGCCTTCGATCGTCGCGTGGCCGATGTGGTGTCCGAGCCAGCTGACGCCGGCGACGTGCGGGTTCGGCAGCTCGCGCCCCGGCACCAGCCGTTCGATCTGCGACATCGGGATCATCTGCCGGATATCGCCCCAGGTGATCGTCAGCGCGTTGCGATCGAGCGTGTACCGCAGCGTGCCGAGGCTGTACGTCCAGTACGTGAACAGCACGCCGAGGAAGAAGAAGAGCGACGCCACGACGTACAGCGAGATGATGCCGACGCCGATGTCCGCCGTCACCCCCCGCACGACGAGCGCCAGCGCCACGATGAAGCACCACGCCGCCAACCCGCCGCCGACCAGCGAGCCGACCGCCCGCGCCGGACGGAACTCCATCAGACCGTGACCTTCGTCGCGTCTGGCGCGCCGACGCGACCTCCGGCGACACGACCTTCGGCGGCCGGCTTCACCGCGCGCAGCCAGTGCTCGTACTTCGCGTTGCGGCCGCGGATGATGTCGAAGAACAACGACTGCAGCTTCTTCGTCACCGGGCCGTTCACGCCGCCGCCGATCGCGCGGCGATCGAGCTCGATCACCGGCGAGATGTGCGCGGCCGTCCCCGTAAGAAAGACCTCATCGGCCACATACAGCTCGCTGCGGTCGATCGTCCGCTCGATCACTTCGAGGCCCAACTCGTTGCGCGCCAGCTCCAGTACCGAATCGAGCGTGATGCCTTCGAGCACGTTATCGCTGCGTTCCGGCGTGATGATCCGTCCGTGCCGGATCATCGCCAGGTTCTCGCCCGAACCCTCCGACACGTGGCCGTCGTCGTTGAGCATGATTGCTTCGTCGTAGCCGTTCTCGATCGCCTCCGTCTTCGCCAGCGCCGAGTTCACGTACAGCCCGTTGACCTTCGCCCGCGCCGGGATCGACGTATCCGGCACCCGCCGCCACGTCGACGTCTGGCAGCGGATCCCCGCATCGAGATCGAGATAGTTGCCGAACGGGATCGCGAAGCACATGAAGTCCGACTCCACGCCGTCGAGCCGCGGCCCGATCACCTCGCCGCTCTTGTACGCGATCGGCCGGATGTACGTGTCCTCGCGGAACCCCGTCTGCCCGACCACATCGGCGCAGATCTTCGACAGCTCATCGACGCTCTGCGGCAGGTCGATGTGCATGATGTGCGCCGACTGCTTCAGCCGCTTGAAATGCTCGTCCGGCCGGAAGATCAGCGACTCCCCGCGCTCCTCGCTCCAGTTCCCCCGCACCCCCTCGAACACCGCCGTCCCATACAGAAACGCATGCGTCATCACCGGCAACCGTGCCTCCTCAAGCGGCATCAGTCGCCCGCGGATATAACAATACGGCGCACCCATAACGCACTCCTTCGATACTGGAATGCGAGAAGTATAGGCCGCTGCCCCCACCCCGCGCTACTCGCCGTGAGTCCGATCGCCCCACACCAACTGTCATTCCGAGCGCAGCCGACGAATCTCTCCGATCCCACCTCAAACGCAGTCCCAGGCCGAGTGCCGATTCCCGCCGAACTCCTCATTGACGTAGAATCCACAAATGGCCAAGCAGACTTCGCTCGGCGACGCGCTCTTCGGCACGCCGATGGACTCGCTAACGCGCACCAAGAAGCGCGTCGCCGACCACGGCGAAGTTTTCACTCCGGCGTGGATGGTAGAAGCGATGCTTGATCTCGTAAGGGACGAGAGCGAGCGTATTGATTCGCGCTTCTTAGAGCCGGCATGCGGGAGCGGGAACTTCCTTGTGCGAGTCCTGCGGCGTAAGCTTGCGGCCGTAGAGCTCAAGTACGGCAAACACGACTTCGATCGGGGGCACTATGCGCTGCTCGCGCTGATGTGCATCTATGGCATCGAACTTCTCCAAGACAACATCGCCGAGTGCCGTGCGAATCTTCTCGGGATCTTCGGTGAGTACCTGCAGCTCGATGAGACGGACGATACGTATCACGCCGCGTCGTTTGTGCTGACGCGAAACCTCGTCCACGGTGACGCGCTGACGATGCGCACTCACGATGACGAGCCGCTAACGTTCGCCGAGTGGGGTTACCTGGGCAAGGGCAAGTTTCAGAGGCGCGACTTCCGCCTTGACGTGCTCACCGAAAGCGCGGCCTGGTCGAGGGAGGGCGACATGTTCGCCAGCTTGGGCAAGCACGAAATCTTCACGCCGGTCAAGACATACCCGCCAATGTCCGTGAACGACATCGCTGCCGCCGCGCGCGACGAGTCGCAGAGGACAGCTGTATGAGCGACCAGGCGAGCTTCACGCTACGCGGTCGCAACCCGGATGTATTGACGTGCATCGCGAACCTCTCCAACGACGAAGTGTTTACGCCCCCGGAGTTCGCGAACCGGATGCTGGATACGCTCGCCGAAGCGTGGGCAGCTGACAACG
>JBBQVO010000109.1:0-11318 GCA_038211505.1 Dehalococcoidia bacterium
AGCGCGATCACGGCGACCTCCGTAGTGCCGCCGCCGATATCGACGATCATGCAACCGTTCGGTTCCATGATCGGCAGGCCGGCGCCGATCGCCGCCGCCATCGGCTCTTCGACGAGAAACGCCGCGCGGGCGCCGGCGTTGAGCGCGGCGTCGTGGACGGCGCGCTTCTCTACTTCTGTGACGCCGCTGGGGATGCCGACGACGACGCGCGGCCGCGGGATGCCGAAGCCGAAGCGCTCGTGCACTGAGCGGATGAAGTACTGGAGCATGCGCTCCGTCACCTCGAAGTCGGAGATGACGCCATCCTTGAGGGGCCGGACCGCGACAATGTTGGCGGGCGTGCGCCCGACCATGCGCTTGGCCTCAGCGCCGATGGCGAGAATCTTCTTCGTCTGGCGGTCGATCGCCACGACCGACGGCTCATCGATGACGATGCCCCGGCCCTTGACCATAACGAGCGTGTTAGCGGTGCCGAGGTCGATCCCCACGTCGTGCGAGAACAAGCCCAGCAGGGCAGTCAACGGATTGATCACATCTCCCCCGGCCAGGCGGCCATGGTGGTAGTCGAAATGTCAGGGCGGAGCCCCAGGTGCGCGCCTGATCGGCGGCACAACGTTCGGCATTATAGAGAGCGGGGGTTCGAATCGGAAGCGGGCGGGCGTTTTCGCGCTGTGGAAACACCGAGGTGACTTTTCTCAGCAATAAAACCGGAGGGAATCGAGGCTGTCTTCGACGGGAAGAACGGGAAACGGACGGAGCTGACTCCCCTCTTGGGCACCGCGCTGCTGTGCTCGCCTGCGCGTCGCAGACCCCTTATCTCCCTGTCCACCGCGTAGAAAGCGCCGTCGCAGACGCGCCGGGGAGGAGCCGCGGTGGGTTGCTCGGTCTGCGGCGCGAGTAGCGGTTGAGCGCCGGCCGTCACGTGCCTTTCCAATCACTCCGCGCGCTCCTCGACCGAGGAACGAATCCGCGCGGAGTATGTCTCCGGTTTGACAGCGATCACGCGGCGCGCGTATGATGTGCGAACGCGCGGCGATCCACGTTGCGCCCGGCGGCAGGAAAGCGAACCAATGCGAATCTTGGGACTCAGTAATATCGTCGTCCGCATCCGGCGTGCCGCGCCGCCGCGGATGATTGTGGGTCGGATGAGTGCGCCCAGCGCGAGGCATAGCCTGCGCTGAAGCAAGCCGAACAGGCGAGACGCATCGACCCACTACCGGAACGGCAGTGGGTTTTTTGTTGCCTTGTTCGGTGAACCTAACCCCCGGCCCCTTCCCGGCGCGGGAAGGGGAGTCGATGGAAGGATGGAAGCAGATGGCACAGCTACAGGAACGCACGGAACCATCAACGAAGCGCCGGCACGAACGCGAGGCAGCGAGCGACATCGACGCGCGATCCGCAGCTGCTGCGTCCGACGGCGCGATCGGCGACGCGGCGCCGCCGTTGCAGACGATCGGCGTGACGAAGTCGTTCGGCGGCGGGCTCGATCTCGCGTCGATGCTGCCGTGGAATCGTGGCAAGCCGCATGAAACGCCACGGAAAGTCGTCGACGCCGTCTCGATCGAGATCCGGCGCGGCGAGATCTTCGGCGTCATCGGCGCCAACGGCTCCGGCAAGTCGACGCTGATCCGGATGATCAGCACATTGCTGCTGCCGGACGAAGGCGAGGTGCGGATCTTCGGCCTCGACGCCGTGCGCGACTCGATGGCAGTGCGATCGCTGATCAATCGTGTGTCGGCGGATCCGTCGTTCTTCAAGAGCATGACGGCGATGGAGAACCTGCTGTTCTTCGGTCGCGTCTACGGGCTGACACCGCGCGAAATCAAGCAGCGCGTGCCGGAGATCCTGGTGCGGCTCGGGCTAGAGCGCGATCGCGTGTTCGAGCCGATGAGCCATCTCTCGCGCGGGCAGCAGCAGAAGGTGGCGGTGGCGCGCGCGTTCCTGACGTCGCCGGTGCTGATGCTGCTCGATGAGCCGACGACGGGGCTCGACCCACGCAGCAAGCGCGACGTACAGGCGTTCGTGCGCGAGGTGCAGCGCGAGCACGATGCGACGATCTTGCTGACGACACACGATATGGAGGAGGCGGAGCTGCTCTGCGACCGCATCGCCTTCCTGAGCGGCGGCAAGATCGTTGCAGAAGGTACGCCGCTCGAACTGCGCGAGAAAGTTGCAGCCGGCCGTCCGGTCGAGGAGATCGATATGGAAGACGTGTTCATGGAGCTGACGGGGCGCAGCGTCGAAGAAGACGAAGAGCCGGCGGTAGTGGGCGCGGGATGATCATGACGGATCCACAGAGGACACAGAGGAGCACAGAGAGTGCCTAGAAGATGTCGCTGTTGATGAGAAGAAGTGCTGCAACGAGGACGTGGGGATTGTGGGGGACGAGAACGATCAACGGAATCCATAGACGAGGATGCGGAGGGATGAGAGCGCGACATTGGCGCGATGGCGTTTGCTCGGCCGATGACCAACGGCGGACGGAGCTAAAGCTGCGTCCCTACGTCCTCAATTGCCGTCTGCGGCCGCCGACGATGGCGAGTGCCATTGGTGATCTCTGTGTGACCTGTGAACGATCTCGTCGGACAAGAAAGAAGGACTTACATGGCTGCTGTGATACCGGGGATGGCGCTGCCGAGGCGTCCGGGGCGGACGACGCTGGCGTGGGCGTTCATCGAACGACAGACAAACTTGTGGAAGCGCTACTGGGCGTGGGAGCTCGTATGGCTCGTGTACGGCGCCGTCAACACGCTGGCGGTGACGCTGATCGCGAACCAGGTCGGCGATTCGGGGATCGCGAACAAGGCCGACATCTCGAAACTGGTGCTGTTCTTGCTGATCGGCACGCTCGTCTGGGCGTATCTCTCGGCGGTGCTCGACGATATCAGCCTCGTGATCTCGTGGGAGCGCTGGGAGGGGACGATCGAGCACACGCTGATGGCGCCCGTCGAGCGCTGGCTGCATCTCTCCGGCATGGTGCTGTTTGGCATTCTGCACGCGATCATTCGCACGCTGTTGATCTTCCTGATCGCTCTGCCGTTTTTCAGCGTCGATCTCGGACAAGCCGATTGGCTCGCGGCGGCGATCGTGCTGCTTGTCGGCAGTTTCAGCGTCGCCGGGCTGGCGATCTTCTCAGGCATCTTGCCGATGCTCTATCCGGAGCGCGGGCAGCAGATGTCGATGATGATCCAGGCGTTCGTGCTGCTGGTCTCGGGCGTGTACTACCAGGTCGATGTGCTGCCGGCGTGGCTGAAGGCGTTCAGCTACGTCTCGCCGGCGACGTACATCCTCGACGGCATCCGTGGCGCGATCATCGACGGCGACAGCCTCGCCGACGTCTGGCCGCAGCTGCTGGCGCTCGTGGCGTTCGGAGTCATCCTGATCCCGGGCGGCATGATGACATTCGCATTTGCGGAGCGTTGGGCGAAGAAGACGGGGCGGCTCAAGCGGCAGGGGTAACCGGAGAGGTTGGACGTTGGATGTTAGAGGTTGGAAGGCTCGTACAACGAGCCTTTCGGCTTGTATTGGATAGACATGGCAGGCCCATATTTGGGCGGCGCGTTGTGATGTGGCGAGAGAGAGTGAATGAGATGAAGGTCATCGGGACCGAGCGGCTGCCGATCAAGGTATGGACCGCGGGAGACATCGTCGACGAGGGCGAGGTGCTCGAGCAGGCGCGCAACCTGGCGAACTACCCGATCGCCGAGAAGTGGATCTGCCTGATGCCGGACTTTCACGTCGGATACGGCATGCCGATCGGCGGCGTACTGGCGACGGACGGCGGCGTCGTGCCGAACGCGGTCGGCGTCGACATCGGCTGCGGCATGATCGCCGCGCTTACGGCGTACACGGCGACGACGCTGTCCAAGGACACGCTGCAGGCGTTGCGGCTGGCGATCCACGCACGGGTGCCGGTCGGGCAGAAGCATCACGCCGAGAAGCGCTCGCTGTCGGCCGAGCTGATCGCGCAGGCAGGCGAGCTGCCGGTGGTGTCGGCGGAGCTGGATCGGGCGATGTTTCAGGTGGGGACGCTGGGCTCCGGCAATCACTTCATCGAGATCCAGGCCGACGCGGAAGATCGTGTGTGGGTGATGCTGCACTCCGGGTCGCGCAACGTCGGGCTGCGCGTGTGCAACCGCTACCACGGCGCGGCGAAGCAGTACATGGAGCGCTTCTTCTCGGCGATCCCGCACGCGGACCTGTCGTTCTTGCCACGCGACGTGCCGGAGTACGGCGAGTACATGGGCGAGATGCAGTGGTGCATGGCGTTCGCGGAGGAGAACCGGCTGCGGATGTTCGACGCGGTGTGCGAGGCGTTCGCCGAAGTCCTCGGCATCGCGCCGCGTATCGATCTGCAGTTCGACACGCACCACAACTTCGCGCAGATGGAGCGGCACTTCGACCGCGACCTGCTGATTCACCGGAAGGGCGCCGTGCGCGCGAAGGGATTGGTGACGATCCCGGGCTCGATGGGCACGGCATCGTACATCGGCGAGGGGCTGGAGCCGGCTGAGTCGTTCTGCACCTGCTCGCATGGCGCCGGTCGCCTGCTTGGCCGCAAAGTCGCGAACCGCACGATCGGCCATGACGACGCGGTCGCGTCGATGAAGCACGTGGTATACGGAGTACGGTCAGGCGAGTACGACGAGATGCCCGCGTGCTACAAGGACATCGAGTCGGTGATGGAGGCGCAGTCCGATCTTGTGCGCCCGGTGCACCGGCTGTCGCCACTGGCTGTAGTCAAGGGCTAGCAACCAATGGGGCCGGTCGCACGGCGCGGCCATCTCCTCCTCCGTCCGTGCCCGACTGGTGTTCCGCCGACGCGGTAAAACAAGAACAGGGCGGACAACATGTCCGCCCTGTTCAAATCAGTCACGCCCCGCGGCTAGCCTGCCTTCATGGCCATTGCCGGCGTCGGGTCTACGCGGATGCCGGGGCCCATCGATGTTGTCATCGTGATCGAGCGGATGAAGGAGCCTTTGCCGCCGGTGGGCTTCGCCTTCTGGATCTCCGACAGCAGCACGGCCATGTTCTCTTCGAGTGCGTCTTCGTCGAAGCTCACTTTGCCGACCGGCACGTGGATGATCGCGGTGCGGTCGAGACGGAACTCGACGCGGCCCTGGCGTGCGTCGTTGACGCCGCGGGCGATGTCCGCCGCCTCGACGACCGTGCCCGAGCGCGGGTTTGGCATCAGACCCTTCGGCCCCAGCACGCGGCCGAGCCGTCCGACCTTGCCCATCAGGCTGCGCTCCGAGATGGCGATATCGAAGTCGGTGTAGCCGCCTTCGACTTTCTTGATCAGCTCATCGCCGCCGACTTCATCGGCGCCGGCCTCGGTCGCCGCGCGCGCCGCCTCGCCGTCGGCGAAGACCATCACGCGCACGGTCTTGCCGAGACCGTGCGGCAGCAGCGCCGTCCCGCGGATCTGCTGATCGGCGTGACGCGGATCGAGTCCCGTCCGCAGATGCAGCTCGACCGTTTCATCGAACTTCACGTATGAGCACGCCTTCGCCAGCGCGATCGCCTCGGCCGGCGCGTACAGCTTGTTCTCGTCGACGAGCTTCGCCTTCTCTTCGTACTTCTTCCCGCGCTTCATGTTGCTCCTCGTTCCTTCGGCGACGTCACCCTCGTGAGGGCCGAGTCGATCTCTGACGAGATCTCCGTCACCGTCTATGTTAGCGGCTAGCAGCTAGCTGATAGCTGATAGCGAATAGCAGATAGCCCGTTGTTTCGGCACTCCGTTGTGACTGTTGTGCAACCACCAATGCTGCATCTCGCCAAGACTGTCATTCTGAACGTAGTTACGAATCTTGTGTGGCCGCGTCCGAATCGTATTCCTGAGACTCGCGGCAACGGATGCGACCGACGTAGATTCTTCGCTTCGCTCAGAATGACAGTGATGTTGCCTTCGGAACCGACGCCGGGTGCCGACGAACTCTCGTCCTGGCACCCAACGATTATCCAGCTACCTCGATGCCCATGCTGCGGGCTGTGCCTTCTACCATCTTCACGGCCGAGGCCATGTCGTTGGCGTTGAGGTCTTTCATCTTCAGTTCGGCGATCTTCTTTACGGCGTCGGCTGAGACGGTGCCGACTTTCTCGCGCTTTTGGGCGCGACTGCCCTTCTCGAGGCCGGCGGCCTTCTTCAGAAGATCGGATGCCGGCGGCGTCTTCAGGATGAAGGCGAAGGAGCGATCTTCGAAGACGGTGATCTCGGCCGGGACGATGCTGCCGGCCTGGTTCGCCGTCTTCTCGTTGTACTCCTTGCAGAAGCCCATGATGTTGATGCCGTGCTGGCCCAACGCCGGCCCCACGGGCGGCGCGGGATTGGCCTTCCCGGCCTGGATCTGCAGTGTGATTACGGCACGAATCTTCTTAGCCATCGATCTCTTCCTCTACCATCTGTCTTCGTTCATGTATGTCGTCGGCGCTGTGGCTCAGGCTCTCATTCTGAGCGCAGCGAAGAATCTTGTTGAGACGGCTCGATGCGGCATTGATGGCTCACACTCGCGGGACTACATTCGACGCACATCCGAAGAGATTCTTCGCTGCGCTCAGAATGACATTCACGCGAGAACGACATTCACGCAGAAAGACTTTCCTCGCCGCGCTCGATCAATGCCTCGGCTCAGAGCCGCTCCACCTGTAGGAAGTCCAACTCTACCGGCGTCTCGCGGCCGAAGAAGGAGACTAGCACCTTCACCTTGCCCTTCTCCAGGTTGATGTCGTCGACCGTGCCGCTGAAGTCCATGAACGGGCCGTCGACGATGCGCACGCCCTGGCCGATCTCGAAGCCGACCTTCACCTTGGGCGCTTCGACGCGCATCTGGCGCAGGATGCGCTTCACCTCCGGCGGCTCGAGCGGGACGGGCTTGGTGCCTGAGCCGACGAAGCCGGTTACTCCGGGCGTATTCCGCACGACGAACCAGGCGCGGCTCGACTCGATGTCGTCTTCCTTGAGCTCGATCATTTGCGTCAGCACGTAGCCGGGGAATATCTTCCGTGCGACGGTGCGCCGCTGACCATCGCGGATCTCGATCTCGTCTTCCGTCGGCACGACGACCTGGAAGATCAGATCCTTCGCGTCCATCGTCTGGATGCGGTGCTCGAGGTTTGTCTTGACTTTGTTCTCATAGCCGCTGTACGTGTGGATCACGTACCACGAGCGGCCTTCCTGAATCGCCGCCTCTTCGGGCGATTCGACGGCGGCGTCATCGCCTTCGGATTCCTGGACCTGCGCGGCAGACTTGCCTTTTCGCGCCATAACAGTCGTTACCTTAATTCAGCAGCGTATGGTCGACGATCCAGTTGAAGCCGATGTCGATGCCGCCCAGCGCCAGGCCGATGACCACCGCGACGACACAGACCGCCAGCGTCAGGCGCGTCGTCTCTTCACGCGTTGGCCATGTGACCTTCTTCAGTTCGGAGATGATGTCCTGAAAGAACCGCGGCATGAAGCGGTCGTACAGCGATCGCTTCTTCGCGATCTCCGCCGTCACGGCCGCGCTCTCCTGTTTCTTCACGGGGCGCGGGCCCGTGCGGAACGACGGCGCCTTCGCGGGCGGCTTCTGGACGAGTGGCTGACGGCGCAGCGCCCGGCTCATGACAGTCCCTCTCTCAGCGCACTTCCCGGTGCGGCTTGTGCAGCCGACAGCGCGGGCAGAACTTCTCAAGCTCCAACCGCTCGGGATCGTTGCGCTTGTTCTTCGATGTCGTGTAGGTGCGCTCCTTGCACTCGGTGCAAGCCAGCGTGATGATCTGCCGATCGCCCTTTTTCGCCATGCTGCCTCTGCGGGCTCACGCCCATTCGCTATCGGCGCTCGGTCAGCGCCCTAAACCTCGTACGCCACCGCGCGTCCACCGGACGCAGCGGACAACACGGCCCGCCCTACATTCTATACATCCGAATATTTCGGGCGGGCCGCATCGACTGTTTCGTATCTACTCGACGATCTTCGTGACGGCGCCGGCGCCGACCGTGCGGCCACCCTCGCGAATGGCGAAGCGCAGACCGTCTTCGATGGCGACCGGCGTGATCAGCTCGACGGACATCTTGATGTTGTCGCCTGGCATCACCATCTCGACGCCCTCCGGCAGGCCGATCGTCCCCGTCACGTCCGTCGTGCGAACGTAGAACTGGGGACGATAGCCCGGAAGGAACGGCGTGTGGCGCCCGCCCTCGTCCTTCGACAGGACGTAGACTTCCGCCTCGAACTTCTTGTGGGGCGTGATCGAGCCTGGCTTGCAGAGCACCTGCCCGCGTTCGATGTCCTCGCGCTCGATGCCACGAAGGAGCGCACCGACGTTGTCGCCGGCCTCGCCCTGCTCGAGCGTCTTCTGGAACATCTCGACGCCCGTCACGGTCGTCTTGCGCGTCGCGCCGAGACCGACGATCTCGATCTCATCGCCGACCTTGACGATGCCACGGTCGACACGGCCGGTGACAACGGTGCCACGGCCCTTGATGCCGAAGACATCTTCGACGGACATCAGGAACGGCAGGTCGCGCGGGCGCTCCGGGGTCGGAATGTACTCATCGACCGCCTTCATCAACTCGATGATGCTGGCGTAGGCCGGATCGTTCGGGTCGGTGCTCGTGCTGTTCATCGCCGCCAACGCGCTGCCGCGAATGATCGGGATGTCTTCACCCGGGAAGTTCTGCTTCGTCAGCAGCTCGCGCAACTCCAGCTCGACGAGGTCGAGCAGCTCCGGGTCGTCCATCTGGTCGACCTTGTTCATGTAGACGACCATGCTCGGCACCTGCACCTGGCGCGCCAGCAGGATGTGCTCGCGCGTCTGCGGCATGGGGCCTTCGGGCGCGGCGACGACGAGAATCGCGCCGTCCATCTGCGCCGCGCCGGTGATCATGTTCTTGATGTAGTCGGCGTGACCCGGGCAGTCGACGTGCGCGTAGTGCCGGTTCTCCGTCTCGTACTCGACGTGCGTGATGGCGATCGTGATGCCGCGCGCTCGCTCTTCCGGCGCATTGTCGATGCTGCCGAAGTCACGATAGGTCGCGAGCTTCTTGAGGCTGAGCACCTTGGTGATGGCCGCGGTCAGCGTCGTCTTACCGTGGTCGACGTGACCGATCGTGCCGATGTTTACGTGCGGCTTCGTCCGCTCGAACTTTTGCTTCGCCATGTCCGGCCATCTCCTCCATGTGGCCCTCCTGGCGGGAGGGCCTGTTGCATTGTCGCCGCGCGCGCGGCCGCCGTCGTTTGTGGAATTCTCGCCGGACCCGGCGGCTCTTCCGCTCTATATAACCGGCCCCGCCGAAGCGCGGCGTTTCTGCGCTGGAGCCCACAATCGGATTCGAACCGATGACCTCACCCTTACCAAGGGTGTGCTCTGCCAACTGAGCTATGTGGGCAGATCGGCCTTCGTCCGGCGGCGTTGCGGCGTCGTCGAGGCGCCCGCAGCAGCCCACCGCCGCAGAACCAAATCTGGGGCCCGAGAGGGGATTCGAACCCCTGGCCTACCGATTACAAATCGGTTGCGCTACCACTGCGCCACTCGGGCCCGAACGCGAAAACGCACGTTGGGGGATGCGAGCACCGGCAGTGCGCCGATTGTCAAAGTGCGTAACAAAAATAGTTCCCCGCCAAAGCGGGGTCACGCGCACACAGTATATGAACCCAGATTCGAGCAAGTCAAGCAATCAGATTCAATGCTGAGGAACGACGTGCATCTGGCGAGCAGATTCAGGCGGCCAAGCGAGGGCGTACCTGTTGGGCGGGCGATACGAGTTGGACTCCTGCTGCACCAATGTTCTGCATGAGGCATAAGGGCGCGCCGTCTCCGGCGCGCCCGACGGGCCGATACGGCGATCTCATCGCTACACTCTGAGCATCGCGAGCAATTGGCGGACGAGGCGACATCTGAGGAGCGACATATGCCCAGGCTGACGGCCGCCGACGAGTTGTTCGTGCACCAGATCCCGGAGCCGCTTCCGAACGTCGTCACGCGCCACAACCACTGGCGCGACAGCTATTTCTTCATCCTCCACCCGCGCACGGAGCCGGGCGACGTCGTGATCTTGACGATGGCGCACTACCCGAAGCGCCAGGTGATGGATTCGTTGCAACTCGGCCAGATCGACGGTCAGCACGTCTTCGCGCGGTACGAGCGCCCGTACGGCGATGACCCGCACACGCCGATCGTCGGGCCTGTCACCGTCGCCATCGTCGAGCCGTACAAGACGGTGCGCCTGCGGGCAGACGACAGCGCAACCGTCGGTCTCGACCTGACGTTCACGGCGCGAACGCGCGAGCACGGACTCCGTCGCGGCACGATGAAGCGGGGCGACGAGATCATCTGGGATCAGAGCCACATGATCCAGTCCGGCAACTACTCCGGCACGTACACGCACAAGGGCGTCACGCGCACCGTCGACAACTGGTGGGGGCAGCGCGACCACTCGTGGGGCATTCGCGACCATGCCCGTTGCCCGTTGTGGATGTGGCTCGCGATCCAGTTGCCCGACGGCATGCTCGGCGTCTGGCACTGGGAGTACGCGAACGGCGCCCGCGTCTACACCGATGGCTGCTTCGCACCCGCCGACGGCACGGAGCCGATCCCTGTGATTGACTTCCGCCATGAGCTGCACTGGACGGACGCCGACGGCAAGCCGGCGGACTACGGGCTCGACGGCGCCGGCACAACGGGCCTCGCGGGCCGGGTGCAGTTCACCCTGGAGGGCGGTCGCACGATCACGATCGACGCCGAAGGCACGCGCTGCGCTCCGTACGGCGCGCTCGGCGGCGGGCTGCATCAGATGGCGGTGCGCACCGACGACGGCCAAACCGGCACGGCGATCTACGAAGTCACCGGCGCTCACCACCACCGCTACTTCCCGATCGCGCGCGCCGAGAACTTGCCGCCGGGATAGACTCACGCGTCGGAAAGGCGGATCAATGTCGCAGATCGAAACCGTGATGGGCGCGATCGACGCCGGCAAGCTCGGCGTGACGCTGAGCCACGAGCACGTCTTCGTCGTGATGGGTGACGACTATCACCACTATCCGTGGATGTTCGATCTCGATGCTACGCGGGCGCGAGCCATCCGCGAAGTTCGCGAAGCGAGGGCCGGCGGCATCGACACGATCATTGACTTGACGACGCCGGATCTCGGCCGCGACGTCGAATTCGTGCGCAGCGTCGCAGAGGCGACCGGCATGAACATCGTCGTCGCCACCGGCATCTGGCGCGATGTGCCGCGTTCGTTCTGGGCGCGCGACATCGATAAGATCGCCGACATCTTCGTCCGCGAGATCGAGGTCGGTATCGACGCGACGAACATCAAAGCAGGTGTGATCAAA
>JBBQVO010000110.1:0-11210 GCA_038211505.1 Dehalococcoidia bacterium
GTCGATGTTAGACTCGATGTAGTCGAGGGTATAGCTCGTCGCGTGCCCACGCTGGCTGAACCGCGCGACGAACAGGGCTGAGGTGTATGGCGACTGCAACGCGTTCTTCGAGCACGAACGACTCGAACATTCCGATCCACCAGCGCATGATGCCGTGGCTGCTGATCACCGAGATCTACTGGATGTCGTACAAGCTGCTGGAGCGGCGCTTCTACCACATGGGGGTGTCGGCCTCGCAGGCGCGCGTCCTCGCCATCCTGCATTTTGCGGGCGGGCCGATTAAGCCAAGCTTGGTGGCGACGCTGCTGTTCCAGGAGACGCAGAGCATCACCGGCATCCTGCATCGCATCGAAGCGCGCGGCTGGGTGCGACGCCTGCCCGATCCGAATGATCGCCGCGCCGTCGGCCTCGAGTTGACGGACGAAGGCCGCAAGGTCACGGACGAGATCGTGGCGATCTCCGACGGCCTGTACGACGACATGTTCGGCAACGTGCTCAACGCCGCCGACCGCCGTCAGGTCGAGACGATCTTGAAGAAGGTGCGCGCCAACGGCTTCAAACTGCCGGAGACCGATTTCAAACTGCGCCGCGCCCAGCAATACGGCATCTGGCGCGACTAACCGCCGCGACGGGCTCACCACAGAACGTACGTTGTAGGGGCGGCTCCGTGTGGCCGCCCGTGTGGGTTTGCGCACGGTCTTCCGGCCGGCGCCAACCCAAACCTCTGCGCCTTTGCGCCTCAGTGCCTCCGTGGTTGAACCCCTACCCCGCCCACGTCACATCGCCGTGGAGATCGGCCGGATGAGACTTCGACGCGAAGGTGGCGTGCTCGCGCTTCGCGTCGGCGATCGTCGTGTTATCGCCGTGGCCGGGGTAGACGCGGACGTTGTCGGGGAGCGTCAGTAGCTTCGACGTGATCGAAGCGATCATTTCGCGCAGGTTGGCGGCGTTATCGCTGCGGCCGGGCCCGCCCGGGAACAGCGTATCGCCGGACATGAGGATCGGGCCGCCCTCCGCATCGACGAGCAGGCAGATGCTGCCGGGCGTGTGCCCCGGCGTGTGAATGATCCGCACCTTCGTTTCGCCGATCGGGATCTCGTCGCCGTCAGCCAGCGTGTCGAAGACCTTCGCGGCGTACGGCGCGCGGTCGGCTTCGTGGCACCAGACCGGCGCATTCAGCGCATCCTTCACGAGATCGATGTTTGCCCAGTGATCGGCGTGACGATGCGTGATGGCGATCACCTGTACGGTCGTGTCGCGCGCCTTCTCGATCGCCCGCTCGCTCTCCATCGGCGCATCGACGAAGATCGACTGCTTCGTCGCGCGATCGACGATGACGTAGGCGTTGTTCGCGTAGGATCCGAGCGGCCCGATCTTGATAACGTCAGCAGTCATGATGATGCTCCTTCGTTGTAATTCACCACAGAGGCACAGGGTTCCGGGTGAGTTGTTCGTCAGGCTATCTCGGCGGGATGGATGCGACGATCCCATTGTAGGGGCGGTCCGCTGTGGCCGCCCGCGATGGGCGACGACCATGCCCGTCACTGACAGCAATGATCCAGACTTGTCATTCTGAGCGAAGCGAAGAATCTCTTCGGATATTCTCCGTCGTTCGTTCCCGGGGCGACATGCTTTTTCGGGACCACATTCGGCGCGCCACCGAAGAGATTCTTCGGCTTCGCTCAGAATGACAGAATCGGGGAGCCGCGGCCGCCTCGGGACGGTCCACTCTGTGGGAACTGACCACCGCCCACCGCCAAGGCGCTAGTGCATCTCCTGGCCGCCGGTGATGTTGATTGCCTGGCCGGTCATGTAGTCGGCGTCGTCGCTGCAGAGGAAGGTGATCGTCTTGGCGACGTCGGCGGGATAGCCGATGCGGCCGAGCGGGATCGCCGGCAGGATGCGCTTGAGGCCCTCCATGAGCTGGTCGTCGTTGACGTTCAGGCCCATGCCGGCGCCGCGCAGCAGCGGCGTATCGATCGTGCCGGGGCAGACGCAGTTGACGTTGATGCCCTGCGCGCCGACCTCCTTCGCGAACGCCTGCGTGAAGAGGATGATCCCCGCCTTCGACGCACTGTACGGCGTCAGCATCGCGTAGCCCGTCTTGCCCGCCTGCGATGCAACGCTGACGATCCTCCCTGGGCCGCCCTGCTTGATAAATTGCAGCGCCGCGAGCTTCGAGCACAAAAACACCGACTTGAGGTTGACTGCGAGCGTGCGATCCCACGCCTCTTCAGGCATCTGCGTGATCGGCACCGGCGGATTGCCGATGCCGGCATTGTTGACGAGGATGTCGAGTCGGCCAAAGCGTTCCACCGTCGCATCGAAGAAGCGCTGCACATCGGCCGACAGGCTGACGTCGCCCTGCAGCGCGATCGCCTCCGTAGATGGCGACGCCGACGCGAGCGCGGCGGTCGTCTCGTCGAGCGACGTCTGATCGAGATCGACGAGCGCGAGCTTGGCGCCTTCGGCGGCGAATCGCAACGCGACGCCGCGCCCGATGCCGCGCCCGCCGCCGGTGATGATCGCGATCTTATCCTTCAATAGCATGCGGCAGTCCTCTCACTCAGTCGATATGTGCGTCGCACAATATCGCGCGCCCGCACGACGAGGAACATCGCGCGTCGGCTGAACGGCCGGCGCTACGTCATTGATTGAATGTTCAGCGCGCCGACGGGCAACGGCTATCCGCTATCCGCTATCCGCTATCCGCTAAGACCTACTCATAGCGCAGCGCTTCGGCGATCGGGATGCTGGAGGCCTGGCGGGATGGGATGATCGTCATCAGTAGCGAAGCGATGAAGGCGAAGAGGCCGATGCCGGTGATCTGCAGCCATGGGATGTAGAAGCCCTGGATGCCCGCTTTCGCGAAGTCGTCGCTGCCAAGCAGCTGCCAGGCGAGCAGCAGCGCCAGTCCGATGCCGCTCAGCACGCCCAGCAACGCCACAAACGAAGACTCCATGATGAAGCTGATGGCGACGGCGTTGCGCGTGTAGCCGATCGCGCGCAACATGCCGATCTGCTGGCGGCGCTCGACGACCGTGCGGAAGGCGATGACGCCGACGGCCGCGATGCCGACGAAGAGGCCGATGCCCATGAATCCCTGGATCAAGTACGAGAAGCCCCGGCTCGTCGCCTGGAAGTCATCGAGCAACTTGCGCAGCGAGTCCGCCTGCACGCCCTGGCTGGAGAGCGCCTTCTCGATCGCGCTGGCCGTCTTCTTGGCGTCGGCGCCCGGCGTCAGGTTGACGAAGTGGATGCTCGACTCGGGCTTGGGGAAGAGCTGATCGAACGTCGCCGGCGCGAGCAGCAGGCCGCTGAAGACGCCGCTCGCCTTCGGCGTAATGACGCCGATGATCTCGATGTCCTTCATCCCTGAAGGGACCGTCGCGTCGCGCACCTGCACGTGGATCGGCTTGAACGTCTTGTCGCCCTGGTTGACGCCGTCGAGTGTGAACTCGCCGCCACCGAAGCCGCCGCCGCCAAGCGCGTTGTCGTCGATCACAGCCGTGTTCGGATCGGTTTCGAGGCGATGCCAGACGTCGGCGTCCGTCGTCAGTCCTTCGGCGCGCGAAGCGAACTTCACGGCGTTCCGCTCGATGAAGCTGTTGCTCGGCCCGACGATGCCGTATTTCGAGAACTTCATCTCGTCCGCCGTGGCATCGGGCTTCGGCACATTGCGGACCTCGGCGACGCGCTGGTTGGCGACACGCACCTCGTCTTCGGCCGCGATGTTCGCGGACGCCGCCGCGGCCGCATCACCGCCGCCCGTGGTGCTGCCGGCGAGCAGCGCGGCGCGGACGTCGTTGACGTGATTATTCGGGTTCTCCGTCACGACGACGTCGTAGCCGCCGAGCGCGTCATCGCCGAGAAAGATGCGGTTGAAGTTGCTGTTCATCGTCGACATCATGACCAGCGCGAACATCACCAGCGAGATCATCGCGATCGTCATGCCAGTGCGAAACTTGTTCGCCAGCGGATAGGCGACGGCCGTCCGGATCGATGGGATCAGCGACGAGAAGCGGCTGCCGAGCCGCGTCAGCACGCCGAGCATGATGTCGGCGTTGTAGACGAGCACGAACGTCGACGCGAGGATCATCGTGACGCCGCTGAGGAAGAACATCTCGAAGCCGCCGCTCAGGCTCTTCACGTAGCCGCCGGCGAGCAGCAACCACGAGACGAGCAGCACGACGCCAGCCGTCGTCGACGCGAGGCGGCGCGGGGCGCCGACCTGGATCGACGTCATCGCGACGCCGGCGATGAGCAACGACATGCCGGCGCCGAACGTGAACGCGGTGCCGGTGGAAAGACCGAGCAGCATCAGCGGGACACCGAGCAGGAGCGACAGGCCGCCGAGCTGGAACATGCGCAGGAAGCCGCTCATCACGACGACGATCGCGGCGATGGCGATCAGCACGCCGAGCATCACCAGCAGCACCGATGCGACGCTGCCGGCGAACGATGATCCGTAGATGACGATGCCGCCGAACACAAACGCGCCGGCGATCGCGCCCACGAGCAGTCCCGCGAACGAGATGCCGATCGAACCGAACCAGCTGCGCCACGATGTCGGCTTGAAGAGCAGCCAGACGCCGTAGCGCAGAGCGTCGCCGAAGCTTCGAACCGCCGGCCGCTCTTGCGGTGGCGCTGACTCGGAGAGGTCGCGAATCGCCGCGACGATGTTCAGGTTGCTGATCCGCCAGGCTGAGAATGTGACGGTGAGGAACGTCAGGACGACACCGAGGCAGTATGAGACGACGAGGCTTCGCGCTGAGATGTGGAAGACGATGCTGAGCCCGAAGCCGGAGAACAGCGCCGCCATGATCTGCACCATGCCGATCGAGACGACGACGCCGAGCGCACAGCCGACGGCGGCGGCGAGAACGTTGTAGCCCATGCCTTCGGACAGGAACATCTGCACGAGATGCAGGCGCTTGGTGCCAACGGCGCGCACCATCCCCATCTCGACGCGCCGCTCCGCCGCAAGCATCACGAAGATGAGGAAGATCAGCATCATGCCCGCGGCTATAGCGAACAGCCCGAGCAGCACGAAGAACGTCGTGAAGATACTCGACACCTGATTCGCCGCGTCGACGATGTCTTTCTTGGTCGTCGCTGCGTGATACGGCGATACGAGCTTGGTGTCGAGCGCATCCTTAATCGACTTTGAACGCGCGAGATCGTTGCGCACGCCGCCATCATTGGAAACGGCGATAAAGTCGACTTCGTTCGGCCGGCCGAGCAGCGCCTGCGCCTGCGGCAGATCGAGCACGAAGCCGCGCGTGACGGCGATCGCGCTGCCCGTGAGCACGCGATCCTCGACGATGTCCTTCACGGTGAAGTTGTGGGGCTGGCCGCCGACGAAGATCTGTACGCTGTCGCCGGTCTTGATATCGAGCTTCTCGGCCGCCGACTTGTTGGCGTAGATCTCACCGGTCGCCAGATCCTTCAGCGAGAGCGTGCGGCCGCCCGTCGATTGGATATCGCTCTCGAAGCCCTTCAGAGAATCGCCATCGACCCCGACGATGATCGTCAGCGGCTCCGTCTGCCCGGAGCGGGCATCGCTCGCCGGCACCGGCGCGCGCAGCACGCCGACGGCGCCATCGACGCCGGGCAGCGACTTGAACGAGTCGACGAATTTCGCCGCGTCGCTCGTCGAGATCGGTTTCGCCGATACGAGCGATTGACGATCGAAGGAGCCGCCGTTCGTGTCGTCGGCGGCCGACGCCTGGACGATCTCATCGACGCTGTGTAACTGCGTGTACGCCTGGTTGGTGATGCTGTAGTTGACGGTGTCGCCGATGCCGAACGCCGTCGAGATGATCAGCGTGCTGAGCATCAGGCCGACGACGATCAGCGTCGTCTGCGCGCGCCGGCGTGGGATGTTGCGCACGCCGACGAAGAACAGCACGCGGTTGCGCAGGAGCACCCAACCGACGCTGCTCAGCGCGATGCCGAGCAGGATCAGCAGCGCGATCATGATGTAGTTCATCGACAGTCCGAAGAGATCGTTCATCCGCGCCCCGTTCCCTGTCCCACTTCCTGCCGCACGATCTGGCCATCTTTCATGTGAATGATGCGGTGGCAGCGCTGCGCCACATCGGGCGCATGGGTGACGATCACGAACGTCTGATTCTGCTCGCGATTGAGATCCGTGATCAGTTTCATGATCGCGTCGGCGTTCTCCGTGTCGAGGTCGCCCGTCGGCTCATCACCCCAGACGATCGCCGGATTGTTGACGAGGGCACGGGCGATCGTGACGCGCTGTCGCTGGCCGCCGGAAAGCTGCGCCGGCTTGTGCTTCGCCCAGTCGCCAAGCTGCACGATGTCGAGCGCGGCGTTCGCCTTCTTGCGCGCTTCGCCGGACTTCGTGCCCGACACCAGCAGCGGCAGTTCGACGTTCTCGACGGCGTTGAGCACCGGCAGCAGGTTGTAGAACTGGAAGACGAAGCCCATGTTCCGCGCCCGGAACTCCGTCCGCTTGTTGTCGGACATGCGGTTGATGTCTTCGCCGTTGATCAGGATGATGCCCTCGCCGATCACGTCGAGGCCGCTGAGGCAGTTGAGGAGCGTCGTCTTGCCGCAGCCCGACGGCCCCATGATCGCCACCATCTCGCCGCGCGGCACCTCGAACGACACGCCGCGCAGCGCCTGCACGACGACGTCCTCGGTGCGGTACGTCTTGACGACGTCGCGCGCGTCGATGATCAGATCGCGGTCGGCCTTCGCCGCTGCGGGAGCCGGCTGCTGCATCGGTTCGGTGGTCAAAAAGCACCTCCATCGGCGCGTCTGGTCTCGGGTGTGTGGTCCATCATTACGTTGCGTTCACCGTATGTACCGCGCGCCGCTTCTGTCAAACGAACTCAGATTAAAGAAATCGAAGGCATGCATCGGCGACATTCCGGCCTACACCGTCTCCACATCCGTTGCGACGCCAGCCGCGTGCCGGGCATCGTCGCCGCGCGCGACGTGTGCAGCCGTCGCCTCGGCCGCGATGGCGCGCGCGACGGCACGCAAGCGCCGAATCTCGGCGACGGTGTCGGTGACGCCGGCGAAGAGCGCAGCGTCGGCACCGATGCCAGATCGGATCAGCCGCGCCGCTGCATCACTGCGGGTGGCGTGCACCCCGGCCTCGATCAGCACATCGATCGCCTCGAGGCTCGCGTCGTCGAGGCGGCACATCACGACGTTGCCGCGCGTCGCCGGCGACTCCGCCGCGGACGCCAGCAGAGCCTGCTCCATCGCGGCCGCAACCGCCACCGCATCGACACCCAGCGCTGTCAGCACGATGTGCGCGATGCCCTCGCCTTCGGAGGCGACGGCGAAGAGCAGATGCTTGCGTTCGACTGGCCAGCGACGCAGCCGCTTCGCGGTCTCGCGCGCCACGCCGAGAGTCTCTTTCGCGCGACCCGTCAGCTTCAGTTCGCCGGCCGACTTGCCGGGACCGCGGCCGACGCGCGTCAGCACTTCCGTCCGCGCGCCCGCGAGCGTCACGCCGACAGAGTCAAGCGCCTCTGCAGCAGCGCCATCGCTCTCGCGGAGAAGTCCCAGGAGCAGGTGTTCAGTTCCGAGGTAGTCGTGGCCGAGCGCGCGCGCCTCGTCCTGCGCCAGCGAGATGACGTTCCGCGCGCGGTCGCTGAATCTAGCGAACGGGTCGTCTTCGCCACGAGGCCGCCGCCCGCGCTTTGTCAGTCCCACGAGTTGGTTCACAACGACATCCTCCAGCGCGATGACAACCGCCGCCAACTGGTAATTCACTTACGCCACGTTAGCTTACCGTCCAGGGCCAGGGATAACAAGACTTCCGCTGCCGTGACGTACCACGCTCACCCTCGTACGATTCGAGCGATCCGACGCAGACTCGAATGAAAGGTGCGCTCGATGGCCGACTATCGCTATCTCCAAACACAACGGAACCGCGGCGTGCTCACTGTCACGATGGTCAACCCGCCGAAAAATCTCCTTAACGCGACCATGGTCGAAGAGCTACACGCCGTCGTCGATGCGCTCGCCGGCGACGACGACACGCGCGTTCTGATCCTTACTGGCGATGCCGACGGCATCTTCATCACACATTACGACGTCGGTGAACTCGCCGGACTCTCGGACGCCGTTCGCTCGCGACCAGCTGCTTCACCCGCGATCGACACGGACGCCGCTAATCGTCCACGCCCCGAGCTGCATGCGATGAACCGCCTCACGCTGAAGCTGGCGGCGCTGCAGCAGCCGGTAATCGCGGCGATCAACGGCACGGCGATGGGCGGCGGCTGCGAGTTGGCGCTCGGTTGCGATTTCCGGTTGATGGCCCGCGGGCCGTACTTGTTTGGACTGCCGGAGGTTCGGGTTGGCATCCTGCCCGGCGCGGGCGGCACGCAGCGGATGACGCGGCTGATCGGCGTCGCCAAGGCGTTGGAGCTGATGCTGCTGGGCAACGCCGTCGACCCGGAGGAAGCCGAACGCCTCGGCCTGGTAAACCGCGCCGTCGATCGCGACCGGCTGATGCCGGAAGCGCTCGCGCTGGCGAACGAGCTGGCGTCGCGGCCGCACCTCAGCGTCGCGCTGATCAAGCAGTGCATCCGTCAGGGCATCGACATGCCGATCGAGGACGGCCTCCGTTTCGAGCAGGACGCTTTCATGCAGACGATTCGATCGGAAGACGCCGCCCGCCTCATGCGCGCCTACCTCGCCAGCGACCGGCCTCTGGATCAGCAGTAGCCATCCTGAGACTGGAGACTGGGGACCGGGGACGGCCCGGCTGACTCTTCGTCCGCAGTTCGGGCGACCGCGGCGGCGCTGGGTGGCGTCGCGCCCGCGCTCCTGGCGTCAGGCACGTCGGCAGGCGTTTCTAGAACGGCAGCCCTTTGAGGCCCTGCATGCCCTTCGCCGATGCGAGATCGCCGGTGTGGCCGCCGAGGTGCACCGACATGATCTGGATCATGAACGCGACAGTCTGCTCGCCGAAGGGCGTCGTCAGCTTCCGGTCGAGATCGTCGTCGCTCAGCGTGCCGATGTAGTCGCCGGCGGCCTTCTGCACTTGAGCGCTGTATGCCTTGATCTTGTCGAGCGAGATCGGGCGGTCGAAGCTCCAGATCTCCTGCGCGTTCGCCGGCAAGCCGCTCGCCTCAGCGATCGACGGCCAGATCATCTCGCCACCGGCGACCGTGCCGAGGATGAAGAAATCGACGGCGGAGACGGCGTGCACGTGGGAGATGGCAGGCGAGTTGCAGGTGCCGCCGGGGTTGTGGTTGTATTGTTCGTCGGTCATGCCGTCTGCGGCGAGTTTGAGGATGCCGAACGCCTGATCGAGCTGGCCTTTGGCGAATGTGACGCCGTTCATGTGTCGCTCCTCGTATTCGATATGGCTGGGAGGGGCAGCGTGGCAGCGGGCGACCGCTGGGTCAAGAGCGGGTCCCCAGCGATACGTCACGACGTCACACGCGCATCGCGCGAAGGATCGCGCCACCGGCGAGCACTTCGTCACCGTCGTAGACGACGGCGGCCTGCCCGGGGGTGATGGCGCGCTGCGGCTCATCGAAGTCGACGCGCATGCCGCCGTCGTCGAGCGGCGTGATCGTCGCCGGCGCCGGCGTCGCGCGATAGCGGATCTTCACGGCGGCGCGGATCGGCGCGGAAGGCGCGGCTCCGGCGAGCCAGTTGACGCGCTCGGCGATCAGCGAGCGTGCGAGCAGATCATCTTCCGTGCCGATTGTCACCGTGTGCGCGGCCGGATCGATCGCGGTCACAAAGCGCTTCTCGCCGACGGCGATGCCGAGACCCTTGCGCTGACCGATCGTGTAGCCGGCGATGCCGTCGTGCGCGCCGATTACCGCGCCGCCGGCATCGAGCAGATCGCCTGAGCGCGGCAGCGAGCGGTTGCGCACGAACGACTTGTAGTCGCCATCCGGCACGAAGCAGATGTCGACGCTGTCCGGCTTCTCGGCGAGGCCAAGCCGCATCTCGGCTGCCAATTCGCGGATACGCGGCTTCGCATAGGCGCCGACAGGGAACAGCGTCTTCGCCATCTCCGCCTGCCCGAGCGTGTACAGGACGTACGACTGATCCTTTGTGTCGTCGATCGCGCGATAGAGGCGGTAGCGGCCGCCGGCATGCTCGATCCGCGCGTAGTGGCCCGTAGCGAGAAAGTCGGCGTCGAGCGCGACGGCGCGATCGAGCAGCGCGCGAAACTTCACGTGCTCATTGCAGGCGAGGCAGGGGTTCGGCGTGCGCCCGCGCTCGTACTCGCCGACGAAGTAGTTGACGACGCGATCCTGGAACTCGCGTTCCATGTTCAGCACGTAGTGCGGGATGCCGATCGCGTCGGCGGCCTGCCGTGCGTCGTCGGTGTCCTCGACGGAGCAGCAGCGCTTGCGGCTCGCCGGAGCGTCGGGATCGCCCGCCGTCCAGAGGCGCATCGTGATGCCGACGACGTCATACCCCTCGCGCGCCAGTATGCCGGCCGCGACGGCCGAATCGACACCGCCGCTCATCGCGATGACCACCCGCTCTCGCTTCTTCGTCGAACTCATCGCTACAGGCTAACATCCGCCGACGTGTGCTTGGCGTGCCTGTCCGTTTGGCCACTTCGACGCGGTCTGATGGTATACTCGACCTATCCCATACGCATGCACGGACGGAGTCATTTCTGGAGTCCATCGCACTCGCTGAACGCATCGCCGACCTCTTGTCCGACCGGCAGGCCGAGGACATCGTGCTGATGGACATCGGCAAAGTGTCGACGTTCACCGACTACTTTGTCATCGCTACGGCGAATAACGCGCGTCAGATGACGGCGCTGATCGAGTCGCTCGACCGCGACCTGCGCGACGATGGTGTCCGCCCCTCTCGCATGGAGGGCAAGGCCGACTCCGGCTGGGTGCTGATCGACTTCGGCGACGCGATCGTGCATCTCTTCGCGCCCGAAGAGCGCGCCTACTACAACATCGAATCGCTGTGGTCGCAGGGCGTCTCCGTCGTGCACATCCAGTAGCGTCGGGCGAGGCTGCGCCGCCGCCGATGCGCGCATTGACGTCGCTGCTCGCACAAGAGCCAACAACTTCGCGCAAAAAGACAAGCCCGGTAGCGTGGGCTTTTCACCCCGCGCGGCAGCCGCGTTCGATCGCCGAAAGTTGAAGCTCCCGCGACATCGAACCTGGCACTCGTTCGTCGCCGGTGGACGAAGCCCGACACATCACATGTAGCGTGGGCTTTCC
>JBBQVO010000111.1:0-10840 GCA_038211505.1 Dehalococcoidia bacterium
CGCGACGACGTCTTCGAGCGTCAGCGGTTCGTGCGGTCGAGCAAGTTCGGTGGTCGCCGTCGTCGTCGCGAGCGATGCCTCGCCGACGCCGTTCGTGCCGGGCTTCTTACGGCCGCGTCCGCCGCGTGTGCCACGCCTGCGTTTCGTGACGGCGCCCGCGGTATCGTCGGTGGCGCTTTCGTCGGCGACCATTGCGGGCGACGTCGCGAGCGAGGTCGGCGCTGGCGCCGGCTGATCGATCGGCGAGGCGGCCGCTTCGGCGGCCCAGTCGATGCGCGGCGGTCGCGCCGGAGCGCGTCGGGTGCGCGTCGCCGGTGTCGCGCGCTTCTTGGCTGCGGCCGTCGGTGTCGCGCTCACGGCGGCGGCCGCAGGTGTTGCCGTCGTTGAGGCTGCGGACGCCGTCTTTGATGCGGGTGATGCGGGCGGGCCGGGAGGCGCGGCTGCCGGTATGGCTGGTGTGGCGGCGGCCGTCTTCGCTCCGTTGGTGGTGGCGGTGGCTGCTGGCGTTTTTCTCGTGTCCTTACGTGGCTTGCTAAAGAATCGAACCAATCTATGCTCCTGCTGCGTACTCCAGCACGCTGCACCGTGCAGCGACTTGTTTCGCGACGTCGATGAACGCGCTGGTCTGCGGACTTTCCGGTGCGGCGACGACGATGGGCGTGCCTTCGTCGGCGCTCTGGCGTGTGCGTGGGTCGAGCGGCAGTTCGCCGAGGAACTCGAGGCCGAGATCTTCCGCGGCGGAGCGGGCGCCGCCGTGGCCGAAGATCTCCGTGCGCTCGTCGCAATGCGGACAGACGAAGTAGCTCATGTTCTCGATGATGCCGAAGATCGGCACATTGAGCTTGTCGAACATCGAGACGGCCTTGGCGGCGTCTTCGAGCGCGACATCTTGCGGCGTGCTGACGATGACGACGCCTGAGATCGGCGCCTCCTGCGCCATGCTCATCGAGGCATCGCTGGTGCCCGGCGGCAGGTCGATGAGGAGGTAGTCGAGCTCGCCCCAGTTGATGTCGTGGAGGAGCTGCCGGACGGCGGTGCCGATCATTGGGCCACGCCAGACGACGGGCGTGCCGCGCGGCAGCACGAAGCCGATCGAACAGACTTTGACGCCGAAGCGCTCTTCGACGCGCAGCCCGCCGCCGCCTTCGGCCTGGGCGCCTTGGCCGATGCCCATCATCGTCGGGATGTTCGGTCCTGTGATGTCGGCGTCCATCAGCCCGACGCGGGCGCCGAGCGTGGCGAGCGCGACGGCGAGGTTGGTGGAGACGGTGGACTTGCCGACGCCCCCCTTGTTGCTGGCGATGGCGATGATGTGGCGCACGCCCTCGATCGGCGTTGCGCCGCCGGTCCGGTGCTGCGCAACGTTCGCTTCCATGCTGACGTTGGCGACGCGGACGCCGGGCAGCGCGAGGATGAGGTCGCGGGCGTCGCGCTCGATCGTCTCGCGCACGGGGCAGGCGGGCGTCGTGAGGATGATGCGTACGTTGACGGTGTCACCGTCGTCGGAGATCTCGGGCTTCTGCACGAAGCCGAGCGAGACGATATCGCGGTGCAGATCCGGATCTTCGATGGCGCTGAGCGCCTGCAGGACGTCTTGTTGGGTGACGCTCATCGAGCCCCTCTGGTCAGCGCGGGCTCGGTGGCGCGCGCGACGATCACGTATCGGCAACAAACGGCGCAGTCCGCCGGACCCTCCGGCGTCGTAATTTCTACATGCAGGATGCTCGACAGGAAGGTCTCATGCCACTCGCAGCGGCCATCGCGGCTGACAGTTTCGCGAAAGACGCAGGAAAAGTCGCGGATCTCGAAGCCGGCTTCGACGGCGTGCCAGTCGGTGAAACCGCCGTGGGAGCGGAGAATCTCGGCGGCGCGTTCGACCTGAAGATCGAGCGAGAGGCCGAGGACGTCGCCGCGATGGCGCTCGGCGAGCGCTTCGGCGGAGGCGTGGAAGAGGCGCGTGCGGCGATCGTGCGGCGAGGTCGCGCCGTTGGGTTCGAGGACGCCGGCGTGCTCGACGAGGAGCGCCAGCATGCGGTCATGGCCGTCGGAGACGCTGCGGTGGCCGTTGTCGGTGAGCCGGTAGAGGTAGTGCGGGCGCCCGGTCTGGCGGCGGACTTCCTGTGTGCGGACGAGACCGTCGCGTTCGAGCGCCATCAGGTGCTGGCGGACGGTCATGGGAGCAAGGGTGAGATGGGATGCGATGTCATCGACGGTGGAGCCGTCGGCGCGCTTGAGGAGGCTGAGGATCTCAGATTTGGTTGAATGCATAACTTGTGTGTGACTGAACCAGTATAGCGTTACCGTAGCACCCGGCGCCAGCTTGGTACTTTATAAGAAGTGTTTTGCGTAGAAACCGTGTTTGCCTTGACACGGTAGAAATTATCGTGCAATACTAGTGCACCATCCGCCCTTCCCAGACGTAGAGACGTCGTAGGGCGTGGCGCAAGGAGGAAGCGATGCCGAAGACAGCCACCAGACCGAAGCCGCAAGAGACCCCGGAGACGGCGATCGTTGCAGAGGCCGTGGAAGGGCCGACGTGTGCGCATCACTGGGTGATCGCGAGCCCGGACGGCGAGATGAGCGTGGGCCGCTGCAAGGTGTGCGGCACCGAGAAGGAGTTCCCGAACTCCGCCGACGACTATTTGTGGGAGCGGAGCGTGCCGCAGTCGCGTTGGACGGGGCGCGCGGAGGCGAGTAGCGGGTTCTAACCGCCAGCGCGGGGCGAATTGCATATTGAAGGGACGGGGATCGCCAAGGCGGTTCCCGTCTTTCTTTGCGTCTTGCGGATGGTCGTATAGGGCGAAGCCGTCACGTCTGGACGAGCCAACCTAACCACCAGCCCCTTCCCGGCGCGGGAAGGGGAGTTTAACGAGGCACCCGACCGTCGGCGTACTGTCGTGAAAATCGGGAGGCAATTCCCCGTACGGACAGGTCTTCAGACCTGTCCCCGTCGGCCGCATACTCACGCGGGGCAGGACAGGTCTGAAGACCTGTCCGTACGGGGTCTTTTTCGTGTTGCACGACTCGCGGAAGGCGAAGCTACGACCGGCAGAGATTCTGCCGATGATTCCTGTAGGGAGTTCGCTTAGGGGCTCTCGTGAGGACTTCTGGTGAGGCTATGTTACGACTTCGGCGAAGCGGTGAGCGCGGTGTTACGGGCGTTGAGATGGCGGCGTGGGCGGCGGCAGCTGGACTGGTGCTGGTCGTGGCGACGTATGTGTTCGTCGCGAAGCCGGGGAGCGGGAGCGGCGGGCCGAAGCTGACGCCGGAGCAGAAGGCGTACGTCGCGGCTGTCGCGACGCAGCGGGCGCAGTCCTACATCGAGGCCGTTGCGACGATGCAGGCGCAGGCGGCGATCGACGCGGCGAATGCGCCGGCGCCAGCATCCGCGCCGCAATCGGCGGTCGTACGGACGACGTCGCAAGGTGCGCCGCCAGAAGCGCCGATCGCGCCGGCGGCCGTCGCGCCAGCATCGTCAGCGCCGCCGCCGCCGGCCTATGCGCCGCCTCCGTCGTCGTCGTCCGCGCCGCCACCGCCGCCACCGCCACCCGCCGTCGTGCCGACGACGAAGCCGTCGTCGCAAGCGCCTCCACCACCACCACCACCGCCACAGCCTGCAGCCGCGACTCCGCCTCCGCCGCCTCCGCCGCCTCCTCCGCCGCCGCCGCCGCCCACGGCGACCCCGCCGCCCGCGGCGCCGAAGCCGCCGATGGCGTCGTGCGTGGGGTACATGGTCGGGCTGACGTCGACGGGGTTGAGTGATTGCCAGCAGCTCGCGGGGGGCGCGCCGCCGACGGCGAGTTGCATCGCCCAGATCATCGCCGGACAGGGTGAATCAGACGCGGGCAAGAGCGCGTGCCTGCAGGCGGCGCTGCAGCAGCCGGATGCCAACCTGCAGGACTGCTTCATGGGGCTGTCGGGTCAGTCGTTCTACGGCCGCACGTCGTGCCGCGCGTACTATTACGCTCACTGATCCCTCATGCTGAGTGACGCGTTCGTTGGGTGATAGCGCATGCGCCTTCGCGCGAGGAGCGGTCGGCCGATGGCACGGGGATTCATTCTGCTCGTACTCGTGGGCGTCGCGATGTCGGCGTCATGCGGCGGGACATCCAAGCCCGCATCGACAGCCAGGTCGGTCGACTCGCCGAGCGTGACCGTGCCATCGGCCACGCAAACGCCGAGCGGAGTGTCGGATTCGACGAGTTCATTCAGCGATGCAGCGGCCTACTGTGATGCGGTCGGGACGATCGACGCACCGGATGCGCGATGGATGGGCGCGGTGGTGCCGGGCAGTGTTCGCGATGCGGCGCGAGCGGTCGCCGACGGTGCGGCCGATACAAACGACGTCCTTTGGCGTTGCCTCGGCGGTTCGGTGTTTTGGTGCGTATCGTTCGGGACGAACTGGTGTCCGAAGGGCGACGCGGGCATGGATCCCATCCAATCGGTGCGGGACTTCTGCGCCCGGTCAGGTGATACCGACAACGCGGGTGGCCGGGCCGTCGCTGGACTCGCAACCATCTATCAGTGGGGTTGCCGTGGAGGCGTGCCGGCGATTTCCAAACAGCTCTTTACGACGGATACACAAGGCTTCGTTGAAGCTTCCTGGCACAAACTCTAGGCCGTAAGTCTGTATGATGGCGCGATGGATGCGGTGGAGACTCAGGCGGCGTACCTCGCCGTGATCCGGCATGAATTGCAACTGCCTCGCGGGACGGATGCGCTGCTCGCGCTCGAGCTGCGGCTGACGCCGGCGGATGCGCGTCAGCGACCGCCGGCTCGCGCGCCCGGCATCGCGCGTCTGGCGCGCGGCCTGCGTCGGTTGCGGCAGCAGAAGGCGCCGGCTGACTCGATCGAGCAGTTCTCCGACGATCTGCGATTCTTGCGAATATTCGATGATGACGCTGCCGCATGGACACCGAAGGTGCTCGATGATCTGCTTGCCAACGTGATCGTGGCAGATCCGATTCGGCAGGCGCGGCGGGCGCCGGCATCTGATGACGCCCCGAAGACATCGCCGGCGAAGCGCGTCGTGAAGTTTCGGCCGAGCGGGCGAGCGTCGAAGGGGGATGTTTGAGCATCCTGAAGAAGCTGCTCGGACGCGGGGCGGACGGTGACGAGTCCGAGACGCCGGCGACGTACCCGATCCGGCTGGTGTTCGCGCTGGGGAATCCGGGGGCGGAGTACGCGGGTAACCGGCGGAACGTCGGGATGTGGGTGGCGAACCGGCTGGCGAAGAAGCACGGCTTCGACTTCGCGACGAAGACGGGCACCTTCGCGCTCGCTGAAGCCACGATCGACGGCCGGCGGATCGCGATCGCCAAAACGCGCACGTTCAACAACGACAGCGGCAAAGCCGTGATGGCGCTCGTCTCCAAGTTGAAGCTTGATGACGCGAGCGAGCTGCTCGTCGTCTGCGATCATCTGGATCTGCCCACGGGGCGGGTGCGGCTGCGACGCAACGGCAGCGGCGGCGGCCAGAAAGGCGTCGCCGACATCATCGCCCGCACGGGCACGGATGAGTTTCCGCGCGTCCGCATCGGCATCGGCCGGCCGGACCATCGCGGCGAGCCGACGCGCGATCCGGAGCACGTGGCGGCGTGGGTGCTCAGCGATCCGGCGCCGTCCGAGCGCAAGCTGCTCGACGCCGGAGTGGACCGGGCGATCGAGGCGGTTGAATGCGCGATCACGGACGGTATCGAAGCGGCGATGAACCGTTACAACCGCGACGACTGATGCATGCGCGTTGCGGTGCCGATTGTTATAGTCGCCGCAATATCGAAGGAGGACTCCATGCCCGTTGACCCGATCGTGCAGGCCTTGCTGGACGCGACGGTGCAGATGAACCTGCCGCCGTTTGAGTCGCTGACACCGGCGGAGGCGCGCGCGCAGATGCGCCAGACCGTCGGCACGCCCGAGGAGGTCGCGCGCATCGAAGATCGCGTGATACCCGGGCCTCACGGCGACATTCCGGTGCGCGTATATGAGCCGAAGGGCGTGGGACCGTTTCCGCTGCTGGTGTACTTTCACGGCGGCGGCTGGGTGATCGGCGACATCGAATCGCATGACATGCCGTGCCGGTCTCTGGCGAACGCGTCGGGCTGCGTCGTCGTATCCGTGGATTATCGACTGGCGCCGGAGCACAAGTTTCCGGTCCCGCTGGATGACTGCTTCGCGGCCACGGCGTATGTCGCCGAACACGCATCGCAGTTCAACGGTGACGCGTCGCGGCTGGCGGTCGGCGGCGATAGCGCCGGCGGCAACCTGGCGGCCGTCGTCGCGCAGATGGCGCGCGATCGCGGTGGGCCGCCGATCAAGTTTCAGTTGCTGGTGTACCCGGTGACGAACTTTGATTTCGGCACCGTGTCGTACAAGGACAACGGGACGGGCTACTTCCTCGGCGAGTCGACGATGCGGTGGTTCTGGGCGCACTATCTCAATCACGACGGCGAAGGCACCGATCCGCAGGCGTCGCCGATGCGCGCCGACGACCTGCGCGATCTGCCGCCGGCGCTGGTGATCACGGCCGAGTTCGATCCGCTGCGCGATGAGGGCGAAGCGTATGCGGAGCGGCTGCAGGAGGCGGGCGTGCCGGTGACGATGCATCGGTACGACGGCATGATCCATGGGTTCTGGTCGATGTTCGCGCTGATCCCGCAGGGCCAGACGGCGATCCACGAGGGCGGCGCTGCGTTGCGGGCGGCGCTGGCGCCGGTCGCTTCGGCGCGATGACGCAGACGAGCAGGGTGCTGCCGCGATCGGCGTCGGGCGTGCCGGCGATCGACGTCGCGTGGCAATGCGCGCGCGCTGGCGGCGCGATCGCACTCGAACGCTTTCGTGGCGCACAGACGATCGACATCAAAGGCCACCGCAACATCGTCACCGAGACGGATGTCGCGGCCGAGCTGCGGATTATGTCGATCCTGGCCGTCGAGTACCCCGATCACAAGATCCTGTCCGAAGAGACGGCAGCGGATACGGACGCGTCGAGCGGGTGGACGTGGGTGATCGATCCGATCGACGGGACGAAGAACTACGCGATCGGCCTGCCGTTTTGGTGCGTGAACGTGGCGCTCTGTTTCGACGGCGAGCCGGTGGTCGGCCTTACGTATGATGCCGTGCACGACGAAGGCTTCTGGGCGATCACCGGCGGCGGCGCCTGGTGCAACGACGAGCGCATCAGCGCATCGACGAAGCCGGATGTGTTCTCGGCGGTGCTCGGCTTCGATCTGGGATACGACGACGTGAAGGGCGCGCAGCAGCTCGATCTATTGCGCCGGATCTTTCCGAACGTGCAGGGATTTCGGCTGACGGGCAGCGCTGCGCTCGGGATGGCGTACGCGGCGTGCGGGCGCATCGACCTCTACACACATGTGAATATCTCGCCGTGGGATGTTGCGGCGGGCATTCTTCTCGTGCGCGAAGCGGGCGGCGTGGCGACGGATCGCGATGGATCGCCGATGCGGATCACAACGCGCGCGTTCGCCGCCGGCGGCCGCGGTGTGCATGAAGACTTCCTGTCCCGCTATGCTGGAGTCGCGGGGTAAGGCCGTAGCAAGTGGAGTCCGCCGCACATGCGTCGTGCGCCGGGCGCGAGCAGAAAGCGACTGCCACCCGATGTCTCACCGTCACCGTCTCCGTCTCTACCTGATCGTTCCTCTCGCGTTGACGCTGGTTCTCGCGGCGTGCGGCGGTGGCAAGTCGAAGGCGCCGGCCGCGACGGCGACGCCGAGCCTCCCCGGACCCATCGACGTGATTGCTGACTGGGTGAAGACGAACCGCAACGTCGACTTCGTCGGCGACTGCACGAACGCGAAGCCGGGCATCGACGTCGGGAAGCTGTGCGCGACGCAGATCGGCACGCGCGGCACGCGCCGGGCGTTCACGCTCGGGCCGACGTTCTCGGACTTCACGGCGCTGGCGCTTGTCGAGCAGAATGCTCTCGGATGGGCGATTCTTTCTGTAAAGAATCGGGATCTCAGCGCCGGTCAAGTGCCGGGCATCGACTGGCCGCTGAGCATTGGCGATCAGGTGATCGTGATCGGCCTCGGCGACACCGACTGCCTGAGCGTGCGCGAGCAGCCGACGAAGTCGGCGAAGCAGACGATCTGCATTCCGGACGGCACGAAGGCGATCATCCAGGAAGGGCCGATCGACGCCGACACCTACACGTGGTGGCGGATCACCGGCGAGGGCTTCAACGGCTGGTCAGCGGCGACGTGGCTGCGGCTGCCGGATGCGATCGCGCAGGCCTTGCAGCCGCCAGCGGCGGCGACGCCGGCGCCGTAGCCTCAGACCTCGCGGCCGTATCCGACCGACTCGCTCCACAACCACGCATCGAGGTCAGGCGTCGCGATGCCCTGTTGCGCGAGTGCGATCTTGATCTCCATACGGTGCTCGGCGCTGTGCGTCACCGCGTGGACAAGGAAGAAGCTTTTCGGGTAGCGGTAGGTCTTGCCGGCGAATGGGAGGTCGATGTCGACGTCCGCGTCCAGCGATTCGGCGATGGCGATGAGATCGTCGCTCGATCGCGTTGCGAGCTCGAGCAGCGCATCGAAGCCGGGCCACGCGCTGGCGCGGTTGAGTTCGCCTTCGTGCTGGCGTCCTTGCGTGCGGAGGACGAACGTCTGCTGGCCTCCGACGAGGTGCATGAGGAGGACGCGCGCGCTGCCGGAGATACCGGCGATCGTGGCATCGAGGGTATCGTCGACAACGTCAACGCAGGCATCGATGAGCGTGTGGTTCGCCCACTTATTGCAACGCAGCAGTTCGGCGAGCGGTGTGTTCATGGGCAGGTGGTAAGCAGCGGGTGCGAACGTTCGACTATCGCGCCAACGTCGCTTGAGAGGCGCGATCTTTCTTGTCTTTGGTGGCCCTGTTCGGATCCGTCTTCTAGATAAAGACCGGGATCGATTTCTTCTCGCGATCCGCCACTCCCGACGCGATCGCCGCCGCCGCCACATCGCGAGCGACGTTCTTGAAGACGGTCGGATGGAAGACGCTGGGGATGATGTACTCCGGGCTCAGCTCGCTCTTGCTCACGGCCGCCGCGATCGCTTCCGCCGCGGCCAGCTTCATCGGCTCGTTGATCTCGCGCGCGCGGACATCGAGCACACCGCGGAACAGGCCCGGGAAGCAGAGGACGTTGTTGATCTGGTTCGGGAAGTCGGAGCGGCCGGTCGCCATGACGGCGACGTGCGGGCCGGCGAGCTCCGGCCGGATCTCCGGGTCGGGGTTGGCCATCGCCATGACGATCGGATCGCGGTTCATCTTCTTCACGTCGTCGACGGTGATCATGTTTGGGCCGGCGAGCCCGAGGAACAGATCGGCGCCCTCCATCGCGTCGCTGACCGAGCCGCTGACGCCTTCGAGGTTCGTGTTGTCAGCGAACCACTCCTTCATGAAGTTCATGTTGTCTTTGCGGCCCTTGTGGATGATGCCGCTGCGGTCGACGCCGACGATATTCTTCACGCCCGCCGACATCAGTATCTTCGAGCAGGCGACGCCGGCAGCGCCGACGCCGAGCACGACGACCTTGAGATCCGTGACGTCTTTTTTGACGATGCGGACGGCGTTAAGCACCGCGGCGAGAACGACGACGGCCGTGCCGTGCTGGTCGTCGTGGAAGACGGGGATGTCGAGCTCTTTCTTCAGGCGCTCTTCGATGTAGAAGCAGCGCGGCGCCGAGATGTCTTCGAGGTTGATGCCGCCGAAGCCGGGCGCAATCGCCTTCGTGATCTCGACGATCTCATCCTGATCTTTGGTGTCGAGACAGATCGGCCAGGCGTCAACGCCGCCGAACGCCTTGAAGAGCATCGCCTTGCCCTCCATCACCGGCATGGCCGCCATCGGCCCGAGATCGCCCAGTCCGAGGATGGCGGTGCCGTCCGACACGACGGCGACAGTGTTGCCCTTGATCGTGTACGAATAGGCGGCTTCCGGCTCCTTGTCAATCGCCAGGCAGACGCGCGCGACGCCCGGCGTGTAGACGACGGACAGATCGCGCCGAGATGTCACCGGGATCTTGTTGCGAATCTCGATCTTGCCGCCGCGATGCGAGAGGAACACGCGGTCGGAGACGCTCTTGACCGAGACGCCCTTCACCCTCTTGACATGATCGACGATGTCACGCGCGTGATCGCTGTCCCGCGCCGAGACGCTGATGTCGCGCACGATCGTTGTGCCCGACGACTTCACGACGTCGATATCGCCGATATTCCCGCCGCGATCGCCGACGGCCGCCGCGATCTTCGCCAGCATCCCGGGCGTGTTCGCGTACTGCGCCTGCATGCTGAACGTGTACGTCGATGCCGGCAGATCGTTCCCGTTGCGTCGCGACATGAAGCTCGTCCTCTTTCTCGATACCGCCGGCCGGCCCGCGTTCGGGCTACGCATTCTAGGCTCGCCATACCGCTGGGGCTAGTTGACGACCGGCGCGATCCGAATCTGATCTTGCCTTCGCGGCGTAAGAGACGTACCGTCGGATGAGATTCTGATGGCAGCGATAGGAGGCCACGATGGCGGACGCACAGGCAGGGCGCGTAACGGTCGATTTTGACGTCGTCTTCGGCACCGGCGGCGGCCGCGATCTGAAATGCAACGTCTATAACCCACCGCAGTCCGGCGGCGATCGCCCGGCCATCTTGCTGATCCACGGCGGCGGCTGGACGACCGGCGATCGTTCACAACTGCACGGCTACGGCATCCTCCTCGGCCGCGTAGGCTACGTGTGCGTCGCGCCGGAGTATCGGCTCTCGGGCGAGTCGAAGTGGCCGGCGCAGATCCACGACGCAAAGGCGGCGCTGCGCTGGATGCGCGCCAACGCCGCGCGGCTCGGCATCGA
>JBBQVO010000112.1:0-10747 GCA_038211505.1 Dehalococcoidia bacterium
CATGCACATCCTCTGCCGGCGGCAGGTCGACGCCGCATGACGCTAGTTGCGGATGCTCGGCCATCCGCAACTCTTCCTCGCTCACCCAGATGAAGCCGTGATCTTTCTCCGGCGGGACGTTCGGCGGGGCCGCCGCGCATAAGCTCATGACGCCAACGCCAAGGCGCGCGACGCCTCCTACGACCCACAGCCGGACAACCTACTCACGTATCGCGCGAATCATCCCGCAACAGCGACGACGCCTGCGCATCCATCGCCTCTCCATCGAGATCGTCCGGACTCAACTCCGTCGTCAGATCCATCATCCGCTCGAGCGGCGCCTGTAGCTCGTCCTCGGGGCCCTGTGCCTCTTCGTCGTCGTTCTCGTGCCGGCGAGCTTCCGCCGATGCCGCCGCTTCCGGGTCGCGATCGATCGACATGCGCACGACGGTGTCGACTTCATCAAGCTCGGCGACGGTCTCCGCGCGAATCGGGCTCCCCGACTCGACGTGCTCGTCGCCTCGATTGATCTCCTTCACATCGATCGAGGCGAACTCCTCGGCCTGCTCTTGGATCGTCGCGGCGTCGCCGCGATCGGCTTCAAGCGCCGTCGATGCTTCGTCAGCCTCACGTTCGTCCTTCGTCCGCCGCGTCGTCACCATGTTGCACCTCTCGCGTTGTCGCTCGGTCTTCCACTCTACATGCCCGCTCCTTGCAACAACGACGAGCAACCCCGGCACCGACTTACAATCACGCCACACGCGCCGTCAAACAGCCAACAGCCAACAGCCAACAAGCTATCCGCTATCAAATATCCGCTATCCGCTATCCGCTATCCGCTAAGTAAAACTCAAAGAGAGCGCCCCAATGAGGCGCTCTCTCGCATCGTTGCTATTCAGTTGTCCGGCCGAAGGTTAGTACCGGCGTCCGCCGCCGCCGCCACCGCCGCCGTAGCCGCCACGATCGCCACCACCGCCGCCGTAGCCGCCACGATCGCCGCCGCCACCGTAGCCGCCGCGATCGCCGCCGCCGCGTCCGCCACGGTCACCGCCGCCACCACCACCGTACCCGCCGCCACCACCGGTCGGCGCGCGCTGTGAGAAGCAGTCACGGCAGTACACGGGCCGATCGCCGCGCGGCTGGAAGGGGACTTCGGTCTCCTTGTTGCAGTTCGCGCTGGTCGTCGGGTACATCTGCCGCGGGCCGGATGAGTAGCCGCCGCCACCACCGCCGCCGTATCCGCCGCCGCCCATGCCACCGCTATCGCCGCGGGCGTTCTTGCGCGCGCGACGGCAGTCCGGGCAACGCTTTGGTTCGTTCGTGAACCCCCGGCTGGCGTGAAATTCCTGGTCGGCTACGGAGTAGGTGAACTCTGCTCCACAGTCGACACACGCGAGTGTCCGATCTTGCACCTGACGGCCTCCATTGATTGTTTCCGTGTCGTCAGGGGCGGAGCGAAGCGTGGGCGTCGCGTCGGACATTCGGACGGGAAACTGCTATTCAGACAGCCTACAGTAACAGAGTCGCTCCGCCCCTTGCAACAGGTTCGAAGCACTCATTTTGATCTTCTTTCCGCTTTGCTGCGCTCCCACGGCCCCTGAACCACGAAAGCACGAGGCGACCGGGCGGCGTTTGCCATGCTTCGGTGCGCATGCCGTGGGCGGGCTCGCTCGCCGCTGCGTCGTGGCGCAGTGTCCCACATCGTGCCGGCCCAGAGACGATGGCCCGCCCCCGCTAACCTCAGATGTCCATATTCTCTGAAGCTTTCCCGCCCGCTCACGCCGCTCCCCGCGGCTTCAAACATCACTCCTTCGTGCTCCTTAGTGGCCCTTCGTGGATCCCCTCTTCGCGTCCATCCTTCGTTGTGGAGCCCGTCGCGCGTCCTCAGATGACGGAGATCGTCATCGGCGCCGTCGCCACGTCCGTGCCGCCGCAGGTGACGCGGATCTCGCCCGTCCCGGGCTCCGTCGAGGGGCTGACGTGCCACGTCCAGGAGATACCGCCGCGCGCATCGGCGACCTTAACCACCAAACCCGCCGACGAGCTGATCTTGCCCGAGGGATGCACGTAGATGATCGCGCACGTGGCGCCCGGCTTCGTACGCGCGTCGACGGTGGCGTCCTTGCCCGGCGCCGCGCCCTTCGCCGAAAGAATCACGACGCCTGACGGCAGAACCGTCGGGAACGGCGTCGGCGTCGCCGGCACGAACGCCGTCCGCGTCACCGCAGCCGCCGTCTGCCCGAACGCGCGCACGGTCTCCTGCGCGCGATCAGCCGCTGACGGCCCCGATGCGCCGCCGCCGCACGCTGCCATCAGCGGCAACGCGATCGCCCCGGCAGCTATCGCCATCAACATCGTCGGCCTCAGTCGCTTCATGCTCGCAAGATAGATCGCCGCGCCGCCACAGCGCATTTGGAACGCCACACCCGCCGGCCACGAAGGGCGAACTCGGCTCTCTCCAACCTCCAACCTCCAACCTCCAGCCTCCAGCCTCCAACCCCCAACATAGGTATGTAAGGGGAACCGCCCCCGGTGATACGATTCTGTTATCTCCAAGAACCTAATGCCGAGGACAGCCCTCATGTCATTCGCCCTTCCCATCGTCGCCCTCGCGCTTCGTTCCACCAAGCGCGCCGAAAACGCAGCTGCTCGTTTGGCGCCGGATCACGACGTCGAACGATTGCGCCCCGAACTGACGGACGCGCTGCTCGGCGACGCGATGCTTGACGCGACCGACCTGCCGCAATCGTGGGCGCGCGCGGGTGGCACGCGTTCGGCGCTCTTCGGCGGCACCGAGTACGCGGCGCTGTGCATCGCCGATGCGCGCGTCAGTTTTCGCCGCGACGACGGCGCCGTGATCGAGCAGCAGATCGGCGTACTGCCGCGCTGGGCTGCGCGCCTCCATCGCCTGCAATTCGACTCCTTCGGCGTCCACGATCCGTTGCTAGCGACGCCGGCGTCGCGCGGACGGACGACCCTGCCGCCGATGCCTGTAGAGGAGCCTCAGATGACGGTGCGCGTCGCCATCGGCGAGGCGGCCGCGACGCCGGGAGAGACTGTCTTCCTGCGCCGTGGCTCGCTCGTCATGGCGCTCGCGTACCGGCCGTCTGCGCCCGACGACGATCAACCGAGGCACCTCCGCGAACTCACGGAGATCGCCGACGAGAAATGGACCGCGCTCGCCGAAGCCCTGCGATAGCGCGCCCCCGGCTCATCGCCACCCATCACACCGTAGTAGTCTGGCCGACGCGTCGCATCGCGTGCCGCAACTTCATGCGACAATGAGGCATGACCGCGATCGCGCAGAACGGCGGCGTGTGAACGAATCGGAAACCCTCCGCGAGACCTCAACACTGCATCCGCGCGCCGTCTGGCGGCGGGGCGACGTCGTCGTGCGCGAGACCGGCGCCTGGACGCCGGCGGTGCACACGCTGTTGCGTCATCTCGCCGATGTGGGATTCGCCGCCGCGCCGAGACTCCTCGGCTCCGGCATCGATGCCGACGGCCACGAGACGCTGACATACATCGAAGGAGAGTTCACTCAGCCGGGCCCGTGGTCGCTCGACGGCGCCGCGGCGGTGGGCGCGCTTCTCCGGAGGCTGCACGATGCCACGGCGTGGTATCGCCCGCCAGCCGACGCCACCTGGTACCCGTGGTTCGGCCGCGCGCTCGGCGATGAGCCGCGCGTGATCGGCCACTGCGACGCGGCTCCGTGGAACATCGTCGCGCGCGATGGCCTGCCGGTCGCGCTGATCGATTGGGATTTCGCCGGCCCCGTCGATCCGCTGATCGAGCTGGCGCAGGCGTGCTGGCTCAACGCAAAGCTGTATTCCGACGACGTCGCCGCGACCGAAGGTCTGCCGCCGCTCGCGGAGCGCGCGCGTCATCTGCGCGCAATCGTAGACGGCTACGGACTGCCGCGCGAGCAGCGCGCCGGCTTCGTCGATTTGATGATCGAGTTCGCCATCCACGCGACCGCGAACGAAGCGGACGACTTCAACCTCACGCCGGACTCCGTGGACACCAACGCGATCTGGTCACTAGCCTGGCGCGCCCGCTCCGCCGCCTGGATGCTCCGCCACCGCGCGACGCTCGTGAACGCAATCGTCTGACTACGAGTCCGGAGTTCCGAGCGCGGCAACCGGCACTTCGTACGCCACAGGCGTGGCTGAACGCCACAACTGTCATTCTGAACGCCACCACTGTCATTCTGAACGCAGTGAAGAACCGCAGGTGCCCTGGGGGTATCTAGTCCGAATTTACTTCCAAGGATCGTTCGCTGTCCGACGCATCCGGACTGCATTCGTCGCGCTGACGAAGAGATTCTTCGCGGGCGCTCAGAATGACAATTAACAGGCCTTGTGGACCACCCGATCTTCGTGTCTCTTCGTGTTTCTTCGTGGAGACCCGCGGCGACTACTCGGCGAGCTCATCGACATGCGCGCGCAGCTTCTCGATGCCGTCGCAGAGATCATCGACGTCGGCTGTCGTGCCGAGGAAGATCTCGTGCGGCAGCCAGATCATCTCCTTGTACGACGCCCGCTCGGCGACGGGGCACGAAGTCTCGCTGTAGTCGACGTCGATCGGCGCATCTTTCCACGCGAAGAGATTCGTCTTGTACACCGGCGTGTAGAACGCCGCGTTGATGCGCATCCCTTCTTTGTGCAGCGCCCAGGCGAAACGATCGCGCGGGATCGGCCGGCCATCGCCGCCGCGCCATGCATTCTCGTCGTAGCGGAGGATGACGCCGTAGCCGGACTTCGTCGTCATGCGCTCGTCGTGCGGCAGCGTGCTGACGCCGTCGATTGCGGCGATGCGGCGTTCGAGGTGCGCGATGTTCTCGTTACGATGCGCGATCTGCGACGGCAGTCGTTCAAGTTGCGCGAGCAGCACAGCGGCCTGGAACTCCGTCATGCGATAGTTCCAGCCGAGCATCGTGCCTTCGGACGCCTGCCGATCGCTCGTCTTCACGCGACCGCTGTTGACGTACGCGTGGCAGCGTTCCTCGAACGTTTCGTCGTTGGTGATGATGATGCCGCCCTCGCCGCAGGTCATCAGCTTGGACGCCTGAAAGCTGAAGCAACCGAAATCGCCGAGCGATCCCGCACCCTTGCCGCGCCAGGCGCCACCGTGCATGTGCGCGCAATCCTCGATCACCTTCAACCCGCGCGCCGAGGCGATCTCGCCAATGCGATCCATGTCGGCAATGCGCGAGCCGAGATGCACCGGCAGGATCGCCCGCGTGTCCGGCGCAATGTGCCGCTCGATCTGCGACGCGTCGATGCACCACGTATCGGGATCGATATCAACGAAGACGGGCTTGAATCCCTGCACCAGCGCCGCGAACGCCGTCGCGTAAAACGTCAGCGCCGGCACGAGCACCTCATCGCCGCGTTCGAGGCCCGCGGCGCGCAGCGCGACTTCGAGCGCCGTCGTGCCTGCCGTCGTGCAGATGCCGTACTTCGCGCCATGGTAGGCCGCGAACTTCTCCGCGAACTCGCCCGCCATGACGTTCGGCGACGGGAAACCGCCCCAATTGCCGCTTTCGAGCACGCGGGCGACGTTCCGCTGCTCACGCTCATCGTGCTGCGGCCACGCCGGCCACGCCTTCGTGCGCAGCGGCGTCCCGCCGCGAACCGCCAGTTCACTCATGCCGAGCAGGGTATCGCACAGCAAAGAGCGAGTGTGAAGCAACCGAATTACCAACGTCCAACCGCCAACCGCCAACGGCTACACTCCCGTCATGACCGACCTCATCCTCAATTTGCGCGACTTCGAGGCGGTGGCGCGCGGACGTATCGACGCCGGTGCGTTCGCCTATTACGCCGGCGGCGCGCTTGACGAGGTGACGCTGCGGGAGAACGAGGCGGCGTTCGCGCAACGGCGACTGCGGCCACGCGTGCTCGTCGATGTCTCGACGCTCGACACGACGACGACGCTGCTCGGCACGAAGGTGTCGCTGCCGATCGGGATCGCGCCGACGGCCGCGCACGCGTTCGCGCATGCCGATGGCGAGTGCGCGACGGCGCGCGCGGCGGCCGCGGCCGGCGTCCTGTTCTGCGCATCGACGATGTCGTCACGCACGCTCGAAGACATCGCTTCGGCCTGCGAGGGCCCGCGCTGGTTCCAGCTCTACACGCAGGACAACGACGGTCCGCGCACGCTCGACCTCATCCGCCGTGCCGAAGCCGCCGGCTACGGCGCCATCGTGCTGACGGTCGATCTCGCGATCCCCGGCCGGCGTGAGAGCGAGCTGCGCGAAGGCTTCGATTTTGCGCTCGCACATCAGCCGGCGAATCTCGTGACGACGGCGGAGTCGATTGCGGAGCCGGTGCCGGGCCGGTTCACATGGGATCACGTCGCATGGCTGCGTGCGGCGACGCGATTGCCGATCGTCCTCAAGGGCATCATGACGGCGGAGGACGCACGGCTCTCCGTCGAGCACGGCGTCGACGCGGTCTGGGTGTCGAATCACGGCGGCCGCCAGCTCGATCGCGCGCAGCCGACGATCGATGTGTTGGAGGAGATCGTCGATGCCGTCGACGGTCACGCGGAGGTGTACCTCGACGGTGGCGTCCGCCGCGGCACCGACGTCGTGACGGCGCTCGCGCTTGGCGCCCGCGCCGTCTTTATCGGCCGCCCCGCCATCTTCGCGCTAGCGACGGGAGGCGAAGCCGGCGTCACCCTCGCGCTCGAGCTGATCGCCACCGAAACGGAGTACGCCATGGCGCTCCTCGGCGCGCCCGACCTCGCGTCGATCACCCGCGCCCACGTCGTGTGATGTTCAGTCGAGTGTTCACCACAGAGACACAGAGGCACAGAGGTTTTAGGGATTGGGATGGGGCTGCCGTAACAGCTTGCGCTACTGAGGAGGCGGAGAGGCGCGCGTATGCGGCCCCCGGCGTGGCGCGCTGCTCGCAGACGCTCGCCGATCTACCTTGCTATGCCGTCGCGAACGCCGCCGCCACGAACTCGCGCACCAGCGCCGCCGGCGAGCGCAGCACGCACGTGAACATCGGCGTGTCGCGGAGGGTGTACGAGCTGGCGCGGGTGTAGCGCAGCTCTTGCACGAGGTCGAGGAACTCGGCGGGGTCGTCGCCCTCAAATGCGACGACGAACTCCTGGTCATCGATGCCGTAGCTGTAGCTCGTGTTGATGCGGATCTTCGGGTATTTCTGGCCGACCGCTATGTGCTCGCGCATCAGCTTGCCGCGCTCTTCCGCCGGCAGCTCGTACCACGGCCGCGTCTTCACCATCGGATACACGAAGACGTACGGCGCGCCGCCCGGGTATGCGCGCAGCGCTTCGCGCTCGTCGTCGACGACGCCGCGGGCGTAGGGCGACGGCTTCGTCAGCGAGATGAAGTTGTGCGCGAGCTCGACGTGATCGCCGCACGATGTCGCGCGCAGACGGCGTTCGAACTCCTGCAGTGGCTCCGTGCCGTCCGCCGTCTTCAGCCAGACGCCGAAATCGACATCGGGTCGCAGACCGACGAGGCTGTAGCACTGCTGCCACTCCGCGACCGGCTCTGCGAGCACGGATTCGAGCTCGCGCAGCGCGCGCGATCGCGCATCTGTATCGAGCGCGCGCCAACTCGGCGCGAAGCGGTAGAACGCGAAGCGGATGTACTCGCGCTGCTGCGACTCAGCCGGCACGGGCGACCGCCTCGTTCGGGGCGACGAAACGCCGCTCCCAGTCATCCATGTCGGGCATGAAGTAGGCGAGCCTGATCTTCTTGAACTCGGTCGTGCTGTAGAGCACGGCGTAGTCATCGAGCTGATGCTCAGCGGCCAGCTGCTTCACGAAGTCCTCGCACTCGCCCTTCTTGCGCGCGTGGATCATCGTGAAGAGGTTGTACTTCCAGTCTTCGTACTTCGGCCGCTGGTAGCAGTGGCTGATCGTCGTGTAGCCCGCCATCGTCTGACCCATCTCGGCGATCTGCGCGTCCGAGACGTCCCACACGGCCATGCCGTTGGCGCCGAAGCCGGCTTTGCGGTGCCGCAGGATCGCCGCGAAGCGCCGCAGGTAGCCGCGCTGCTGCAGATCAAGCAGCTCAGCGATCAGACCGTCTACTGTCGTGTTGAGCTCCGCCGCGGCGGGCGCGAACGGATCCGCTTGCAGCGGCATGTCGCCCTGCACGGCGCGGACGACGTCGATGTCGCGCGCCGTCAGCTGATGCTTCGCCGCGACTTCGCGCTGTTCGTGCGTGTACTGCGGCTTGCTGCGATGGTCGATCGAGCGCTCGCCCGTCATGTCGAGCGTGACGCCGATCTTGAAGAGCCGCAGCGTCGGCAGCATGCGCGTCGATTCAGCGCCACACAGCTCGTGCAGCGCGTCGACGTGCGCCTGCAGATCCGAGCCGGCGGGCACGGCGATGGTGAACCACATGTTGAAGGCGTGCGTCCGCTTGTAGTTGTGACTGACGCCGGGATGCGCGTTGACGATCTTCGACGCCGCCTTCAGCTTGTCTTCCGGAACCCGCATCGCAACCAGCGACGTCGAGTAACCGAGCGCCTTCGTATCGAAGATCGGGCTCACCTGCCGCAGCACGCCCGACTCGCGCATGCCGGCGAGATGCTTGATCACGGTCGCTTCGTCCGTGTCGGTCCGGCGTGCCAATTCGGCGAACGGCTCGCGGATCAGCGGGAATTTGTCCTGCATCTCGTTGAGCAGCGCCTGGTCGAGAGCGTCCATCTCGGCGGCGATCTTCGTCATCGTGCTGGTGCTCCCGCTGTCGCCTGCGCGTTCTCGATCGCGGGCGCCAGCCCGAAGTTGGCGTCGTACAACTGCTGAATGCACGCCAGCTCATCCGCCGTCAGCGGCGCGATGTCGCTCGCCGCGCCGAACTCGGCCATCTGCTCTCGGTTGTAGATGTTCGGCAGCGTCGATGCCAGCGTCGCGTTGGCGAGAATCCACCGCAGCGCGATCTGCCCTAGCGTTGCGCCCGGCCGCGCCTCGACGAGAAACTGCAACTGTTCGACCTTCTGGAGCCCGTTGATCAGCCACGACTTCGGGCGATGGCGACGGTGATCGTTCTCGGCGAACGTCGTATCGATCGTGTAGTGGCCTTCGAGCAGGCCGCTGCTGTGCGGCACGCGCGCGATGACGCCAGCGCCGTGTTCGGCGCTCGCAGCGATGTGGGCGCGGCCGGGATCTTGCTCCAGCATGTTGAAGATGATCTGCATGGCGTTGATATCGCGCTCGCGCGCCGCGCGCACGCCCTCCGCCTCCCAGCCGATCGCGGGGCCGAGCGCGACGCCGTAGCTGCCGATCTTGCCTTCGCTCCGCAGATCGTCGAGCACAGCGAACGTCTCGTCGCGCTCGATCGTGTCCATCTTCGGATTGTGCAGCTGGTAGAAGTCGATGCGGTCGCGCTTCAGGCGGCGCAGGCTCTCTTCGCACGCCTTGCGGATGTACGCGGCGCTGAAGTCCTGCGGGATCTCCCGCTGGCCGCGGCGCTCGTCGGCGTGCGTGTAGAAGTCGTAGCCGACCTTCGTCGCTATGACGACGTCGGGATCGTTGCCGAAGGCCGAACCGAGCTGCTCCTCCGAGCGGCCGTTGCCGTAGCTGTCGGAGGCGTCGTAGAAGTTGATGCCGTACTCGCGCGACTCGCGCAGCAGGGCGACGGCCTCGTCGTCGGTGTACTCGCCCCACCAGCCGGTGCTCAGCGTCCAGAGCCCGAACCCGACGACGGAGACATTGATATCGGTGCGGCCGAGCTTGCGGTATTCCATGGGCGATGCGACCTCGCGTTGCACGATCGAGAACGCGGCTCCGGCGTTCTCCTAAGCATTCGATCTAGCGCCTCCGCTGTCAATTGCGATTCTGTGAGGATCACCCGATCGTGACGCGATATACGCAGTTTTACGTCCGCATGTTGACATCTTCGCATCGATCCGGCGTTTTCATCTACGGCGGCAGCGGCCAAGGGCGGCGAGTATACTTCGACACGCGCGGTCGCCCCATCCAGCCGTGGACAGCAGCCCGCAGCGCAGCCCGCCCGTGGAACAACAGATGGAACAGCCGGCCCGGCCCGCTCTGACCGAGGATGCAGCCGTCTCCGCGCGCGGCCACGTCGCCGTCCTCGACGGCATCCGCGGCATCGCCATCATCATGGTCATTCTCTACCACCTCGGCTCGACGATCGGGCCGTGGCAGCTGGCGCCGTCGCCCAGCGCCGCCGATCGATTCGCCTACCGCATCTTCGACGTCGGATGGGTCGGCGTCGACCTCTTTTTCGTACTCTCCGGCTTTCTCATCACAGGCATCTTGATCGACGCGAAGTCGCGGCCGCGCTACTTCCGCAACTTCTACGCTCGGCGTTTCTTGCGCATCTTTCCGGCGTACTACGCGTTTCTCATCGTGCTGCTGCTGCTCGCGGTCACGATCCCGACCGTCCGCACGCTGCATGATCTCGAACTGCTGCCGAAATACCAGTTCTGGTACTGGACGTACACGTTCAACTACCTGATCACCGTGATCCCGTGGGTGCCGACGGAAGGCGCGCCGCCCCAGGCGCACTTCTGGACGCTCGCCGTCGAGGAGCAGTTTTATCTCGTCTGGCCGTTCGTCGTCCTTGTCTGCAGCCGCCGCGCGCTGCCGTGGGCATGTGTCGCGACGATGGCCGGCGCGTTCGTCCTGCGGATCGTGCTGCGATACGACGCCTACGGCGTAGACGGCCACGACATCGTCGTGCACTACTTCACGCCGACGCGCATCGACACGCTGGCGGCCGGCGGCCTGCTGGCCTGCGTCATCCGCGGCGATC
>JBBQVO010000113.1:0-10718 GCA_038211505.1 Dehalococcoidia bacterium
GTCGATGATCATCGGCCAAGTGCTCCTCGTCGACGGCGGCTACTCGCTGCAGGGCGTTATCTAGGGACAGCTGCGACCCGGACGATGCGGCAAGTGCTAGCCGTTGCCATCGTTCTTGCGAACCGCGCGGGCTAGAAAGCCCACGCTGCATTGGGTTTCAACGCCCGCAGTCCGGTGGGTCGGATGTAAACGAAGAGGCCGCGCGAAACGCGCGGCCTCTATCACTATTCGCGGAGTCTCGCCGGTTTACGGCAGCCCGGCGAACTTGGTGTTGTTTTCGACGAATCGGCCGCTGACGTTGGGAACGAAGTTCCACAAATGCAGCAGCCAGCCGGCCTCCGCCACCCACACGGGATTCCCCGGTCGCGACAGGCAGTCGGACTGCACCGTGTTCTCTTGCACGGCGTTGAAGTTGTTCCAGGTGCAGAGAGCGTCGTGGACATGCCATGCCGCGTCGGTCGTCGCGAAGCTCTGCGGCGCAACGGGCACCTGCGGTTGCAGCGTGATCGGGATGATGTACATCGCGCCGCCCAGCCGCCAGCCGCCCGGCGTGCTGCTGTCCGGCTCGTAGAGCAGGCTCTCCGGCTTGTCCGGCTCGAACACGGCGTCATTCGTGCCGCCGATGCCGCCCTTGATCATGTGGCGTCCGATGCCTGGGATGAACGGCGTCACCTGCGAGTAGCCGGCGGCGATCGCCGCGTTGATGTTCTGATACTGCTCCATCCCCGCCGTCGCCGTGCGAATCTGCTGATCGACGAGCGGGCACTGCGCTGTGTAGTCCTTCGCCACGCCGAAGAGGTCCGTCGAGTTGATGATGCGGTTGGCGTCCCAGTCCTTCAGCCGCGTGTAGCCCGGCTGCCCGAATCGCTTGCCGAACTGCGCCGCGACGAGGAAGAGATCGGTGGAGTTGACGGCGTGATTGCCGTCCACATCGAAGCAGTACTTCGACGTCGTGTTCAACGGGCCGGCCGTCACGGTGATCCGGATCTGGTCGGTGCCCGTTAGCCCTTCGTCATCGGTGACCGTCAGCGTGACGAGATGGGTGCCCTCCGTGAACTCCAGCGTGTCGAGCGCCAGGCTCGAGATCGACGTACCGTTCTCGGACCAGTCGTAGCTGACGATGAACCCGCCATCCGGATCGGTCGATGCCCGCGCGTCGAGGTTGACGTGCGCGTGATTGAGGTGGGATACCGGCGTCGTCACATCAGGGCCGGCGACGGCGATCGGCGCGAGGCCACCGCCGCCAGCGGAGTACGTGTAGCCGTTTGTCAGCGTCGCCGTGCCGATGGAGTTCGTGACAACGACGTTCGTGGCGCCGGCCGCGTGCGCCGCCGTCACCGCCGTGATCGTCGTCGAGTTCTGCACGACGATGTTCGTCGCCGCGACGCCGCCGATCGTAACGACCGTCTCAGCGCTCGTCGTGAAGTTGCTGCCTGTGATCGTCACCGTCTGGCCACCGGCGAGCGGGCCCGCGGCCGGCGTCACGCCCGTCACGGAGATCGAGCTGACGGCGGTCTCGTCAGGCTTCAAGAACGTGATGCGGCTCGCGCCGTACTCGGCGACGTAGATCGTGCCGTCTGCGCCGACGCCGACCGCGAGCGCGTTGACGAGCCCGGTCGCCAGCGTCGTATCGGAGACGACGGACTGGCCGTTCGCTGAGAGCTTCACGCGGTGCAGCTCGCTGTTCACCCAGGCGGCGTAGAGGATGTCGCCCTGCATCTGGCCCGCGAACTTGTTCGACGTGTACTCGGTCATGCCGTCGGACGACGCCGGCAGGTTCGACTCGATCGGCGCCGTGTAATCGACCGTCGAAGCCTCAACGCCGAAGTGGTACTGGCACTGGCGCGCGTCGGTGCGCCCGCGGTTGCGGTTGGCGTGGCCGTAGTACTTGCCCGCGGTGATCAGATCGAGTTCGTCGAGACCCGAAGCGTCGACGCCGCTGTCCGTCGGGCAGGTGACGGAGGCGTGACCGTAGCCCGCGTTGGGGCCGTTGTCCGTCGCGTACAGTTTGCCGTTGCTGTGCCAGAGCAGGCCGTACGGGTTGCGCAGGCCGGACGCGTAGACGCTGACATCGCCGCCGGTCTGATCCGTGCCGCTGCTGTAGGCGTTCTGGTTGTAGGTAATGGCGCCGTTGAATGCCGGCGCCTTGATGTCGGCGACGAGCACGGCACCGGAAAGCGGCGTGTCAGGCAGTTGGAACAGGCCCGCGCTCGGGTTGACGGCGCCGGCGTTGGTGCTGCTGCCCTGCTCGATGTAGAGCTTGCCGTCGGGCCCGAACTTTAGATCGTTCGCTTCGTGACCGGAGTTCGAGATCGGCAGGCCGGTGATGATGTCGGTGCGCGTCGCGTATCCGGCGCCGCTGATCTTCGTGATCTTGCCCGGGAACGAGGTCGAAGGCGCCTGCCCCTGGCCACCGAAGCCCGAGACCGTGTTCGTGATATAGACCGGCGGCGGCGATGACGCGTCTGTCGGGTCGAAGGTGATGCCGTAGATCTCCTGGATGCAGCCGGCAGGCGTCGATTGTCCGGCGGGACAGATGTTCGCCGGGCCCGTGATCTGCTGCACCGCCGTCACCTGCTTCGTGTTCGGATCAAGCGTCAGCGCCTGGAGCACGCCCGAGCTGTTGGCGACGTAGATGCGGCCGTCCGGCCCAACGGCCAGCGCCGTCGGCGTCGCGATCGAAAACCCGGAACCGGCGACGATGCCGCGTGTGAAGTTGATCGGCACGGTGCCGTTCGCCGTGGCCGCTGAGTGCAGCGACAGGACAGCGACGACGAGCAGAATCGCGGGAACGATGATACGTAGGTACACGAGGGCCTCCGAGCATGCGGCAGAAGGGCGGGGGAGCGGATCAGCCGCTATCGTAACACGATTGATACACCCCCGAATACGTTGGAAGCGCAAAATCCAACAATTAGAACCCAGAACCCAGAACCCAGAACCTAGAACTAACGACTAGCGGCCGCAGCCTCTACTCTTGACGGGGAAGCGAGGAGTGAGGGTATGCGGCCACGCGTCGGCATCATCGGCGGCGGCGTCATGGGGACGACGCACGGCAAATCGGTGCACTTCTGCCTCAAGAGCGGGCTGATCGACGGCGACCTCGTCGGCATCGCCGAAGAAGATCCGGCCCGCCGTGACGCCTTCGCGCGGGCCTCCAACGCCACGCTCGTGACGGCCAGCGCGGAGGAGCTGATCGACTCGCCGGAGATCAACACCGTCTACATCTGCACGCCGACGTTCAACCACCGGGCGCTCGCGACGCGCGTCGCCGAGCGCGGCAAAGCGCTGTTCTGCGAGAAGCCGCTGGCGTTCAATGCGGAAGATGCCGCCGCCATGCGCGACGCCGCCCAGCGCGCCGGCATCACACACCAGGTCGGACTCGTCATGCGCTTCTCGCCCGTGATCGCCGTCACGCGCGATCTGATCCGCGATCCGGCGTCCGGCAGGCCGATGACCTGCATCATGGTCGATGACCAGTTCTTCCCGATCCAGGGCCACTACGCCAGCACCTGGCGCGGCGACGTGACGAAGGTCGGCGCGGGCACGCTACTCGAACACGCGATCCACGACGTCGACGTGCTGCTGTCGTACTTCGGGCGCGTCACGCGCGTCTTCGGCGTCACGCGTCACTTCTTTAATAAGGAAGGCGTCGAGGACATGAGCTGCGCCGTGCTCGAATTCGAGAGCGGCGCCGTCGTCAACCACACCTCGATCTGGCACAACATTCTGCATCGCGGCAGCAGCCGTCGCATGAACGTCGTCTGCGAGAACGCGCAGTATTCGTGGGAGGACGACGACTACGCCGGCGCCATCCGCTGCGAGACCAACACGACGGGCGCGCGCAGCGAGATCACGTCGCCGGAAGTGATCGCTCGATTCATCGAGAGCTTCCCCGTCACCGACGATCGCCTGAAGGAGGCGGTGGTCCCGCACGATCTCGGCCAGGCGTACTTGCTCGAGGACTACACGTTCCTCAAAGCCGTCAGCGAAGATCGCCAGAGCTGGCTCGACTTCACGCCCGCCGTCGAAGCCCACGCCGTCGTCGACGCCATCTACCGCTCCGCGCGCGAAACCGCGGCGGTGACGCTGTGAGGCTCACCGGAGCAGGTGGCGTGGCTCGCGGCGGATGTTAGACGTTGGATGTTAGATGTTGGATGCGCGCTTGTTCTAACATCTAAACATCCAACATCGCCTCCATCCGGCCCCGCTCTCGGTACTCACTCCTCGTGGTGAACCCCGAACAGCGCCCACAGCGGAAACGCCACGCCCCAGAGCACAGTCCAGCCGCCGTTGATGATGACGGCGCCGGGGTTGTTGCCGCGCTGCCACCAGCCGATCGTGATCAGCGCCGCGCCCGCTGTCTCGATGGCGTACGCCCACCAGATGCGCTTGCGCCAGACGCGCCAGAGCCGGAAGAGCGGCGGCACCGCCAGCACGTAACCGATCGCGAGCAGCACGGTACTGATCATCGGGTGACTCCTGGTATGGCGGATTCGGGATCGGCGGCAGGCAGATCGGCGGGGCGAAGCGATGCAGGTTCGTGGACGGTCATCCAGACGAGGACGGCGACGCCGACGAGCATCAAGCCGACGATCGGGAAGCCGGTGTGGATGCCGAACTGTTGCGCCGTCAGGCCGCCGAGCAGCGGCGCCACGGCGAAGCTCAATGCCTGGGCGCTGCCGACGAGACCGAACGCCGAGCCGTGCTTGCCGTCGGGCGCGCTGGCGCCGATCAGCGCGTTGACCATCGGGATCATGGCGCCGCTGAAGACGCCGACGAACGCCATCAACAGCAGTAACGGCACGAGCGAGTTCGCCGCGCCGACGAGCGCATACGCGATGCCGGCGCCGAACGTCGCGCCGATCAGCGCGTTGCGATAGCCCGTGCGTCCGGCGATGCGGCCCGATGCGACAGCGGCGATCGCGCTTGTTAGCGCGACGGCGGCGAATACGAAGCCGGACTTCGTCTCGACGTGCGACTCTGTGAAGCCTTTGACGAGCAACGGCACGACGGGCCGCACGAACACCGCGGCCGAGCTGACGAGAAACATCACGGTGATCAGCAGCCACATCGAAGGCGCCCGCATGACCGTGCGGAGGTTGCCGATGTACGACGTGCGCTCGTCGGCGGCGGTGCGATGAAACTCTTCCTTGACGAAGACGAAGCAGACGACGAATGACACGATGTACATGATGCCGCCGAGGGCGAACGTCAGGCGAAAGCCGACGAGCGCCGCCAGCACGCCGCCGACGACGGGGCCGACGGTCTGCGACGTGAACACCGCCATCTGAACGAGACCGAGGGCGTACGCCATCCGCTTCGGCGGCGTGCCGCCGGCGATTAGCGCCGTCGCCGCGGGGATCGTGCCGACGAAGGCGCCCTGCAGCGCGCGCAGCGCCAGCAGCTGCCAGACGTTCTGCACGAGCGCCTGCGCCGTGATCGTGATCGTCGCGCCGGCATACGCGCGCAGCAGCATGTTCTTGCGACCGAAGCGATCGGCGAGCGAACCCCAGAGCGGCGATGAGATGAACAGTGTGACGCCCGTCGCCGTCGCCAGGACGCCGGACCAGAGCGCTGCGTCCGAGTCGTCGTGGATGCCGAGATCCTTTACGAAGAAGGGGATGAAGGGGAAGACGAGATTGGCGCCCATCAGCGCAAGAAACTGCGCCACCCAGACGGCGTAGAGGTTCCGTTCCCACGTCTCAGGCCGCATCGCGGAGTATACCGCCGGTCGTTCGCCGACGGGCCTGCCACGGGTTCTGCACGAAGGCACACGAAGAGATGCGAAGGGCACGATCCACAGAGGGCAAAGAGATCCCAACGCGATGATGACGTGGTTGCGCGTCGCGTGAACACGACACGCACACATCTCGTCCGTCGATGTGGGACAGCCGTCCCCGGCTGTCGCATCGAGCTCGACGATCTTGGCTGCGCGCGAGTCGGGCGCAAACCGCCGACTCAACCTCAGTGATCTCTGTGTCCTCGTGGATCACCCCCGTCGTGCGTCTTCGGGCGGTGACATCCGCCCTTTGCGGCAAACAGCACGTATGTTCTATACTGCGCGGCATCTAACACCACCGACGGCGCCTGCGGGTCGTTCGGGAGCGAAGGGCAGAAGGATGCGACAGGTGGATCTTCCCGCTGGTCTTGTGTTCGCCGCCGACGGCGCGACGGTTGTTGCCGGCGCGTTCAATGCCGCGTGGCTCCTCGCCCACTGGCTCGTGACCGACGCGAAAGGGCGCCGCCTCGCGGCAGTCACGCTGGCGCTGCTCAACGTTGGCATCGCCGTGCAGGCGGCGTTCTCGCAGGCGCTGTTCGTCGCGCATCGATTCGATCTCCCGACCGACCCGTTCTACGCGCCTGCGCCCTGGCTGGCGTCGCGCGCGGCGCTCCTCGCCGGCACGCTCCTGCTCTCCCTGCTGATCCTTCGGCGGAGGTCATCGACGCGATGAAGACTCCGCGACGTGGACACGAGAAGCGGGGGCGCCTGCTCATACCGCGGCCATCGACGCCGGCGAGCGCGATTGAACTGGCGATCGCGCGGGGCGAGTGGGAGCGCATGTCGCTCTTGCTGCTGATCGCGATGACGGAGGCCGTGCGGCAGGCGCCGGCAGGCACGATCGACGACGTGCTGGCGCTGCTTTCGGACGAGGAGGCGCCGTCATGAGCGGGAGCAGCGATCCGTCCGCGCGCGCGGAAGGCGATCGCGGCCCGACGGTCGCGGGATTCTATGGCGATATCGTCGATCGGGCGGAGCTGCTGGCGGCGCGCGCCGTCGAAGGCGTCGATGAGGAGCTGGCGGTGTTGCGCGTGATCCTGCGCGATCAGCTGCGCGCGCATCCGGAGGACTACAAAGTGGCGATGAAGAGCATCGAGCTGATCGTGCGGACCGTGGTGACGCGCTACCGCATGAGCTCGACGCAGTCGGCGGACCTCGCGGAGGCGATTGCGGCGGCGGTGAAGCATTTCAACGAGCAGATGATGCCGTCAGAGATCTGAGAGCGAGGACGATCCACAAAGAGCACGAGGGAATGTGTGGGGCTGACAGAGAGCGAGGCGCGGATCAGAAGGCGGTTGTAGGGGCGGCCCGACGTGGCCGCCCGCGTCGAGACGACGACGACGCAACGGATCTGATTTCGCTATCCGCACGTCCAACCAAACGTTCCCAGATCCAACCAATCCTTCGTGCTCTTCGTGCTCTTCGTGGATCGTTTCTGCCGCGGTTGAAGGGGGTGTGCGATGACGGACGAGACGAAGCGGAGCAGCGACGATCTGGGTGCGGCGCTTCGGCAGCTGTTCGCCCGGCTGCGTGCGACGCAGCTCTCGCGGCGTGATGACGATTACGTCTCCTCGATTGAGGCGATGTCGGCGCCGGCGTTTCGGGCGCTCGTCGCCGAGCGGCTGCGATCGCTGGAGCGCGACGTGGCGGAGGTGCGGTCGCGGGTCAACGGGCTGCTGTTTGTGGTAGCGGGCGCGGTGGTGACGCAGTTGGTGCTGCGTCTGTTCGGGTGAGTAATGGCACGCAGCATGATCGCGACGAAGGACGCCGGCCCGCTGCCGCGGCTGCGGCCGTATCAGCGCGAGGCCGGTCAGGCGATCGTGGCGTCGGTGATGGGCGGGCACGGGCGGACGATCACGGTAGAGATCGCGCGGCAGGGCGGCAAGAACGAACTCTCGGCGCAGGTGGAACTCGGGCTGCTGCTGCTCTCGATGATGCGCGATGTCGATGCAGTGAAGTGCGCGCCGACGTTTCGGCCGCAACTGCGCGTCAGTATGCGGCGGCTGTGGAGCCGGCTGTCGCAGAGCCGGCTCTCGACGGGCGCGCAAATGGAGCCGAACGCGATCCGCCTTGGCCGCGCGCGCGTGCTGTTTCTCTCGGCCGAGGCGCAGGCGAACGTCGTCGGGCACACGGCGGGATTGCTTCTCGAGGTCGATGAAGCGCAGGAGGTCGACGCCGAGAAGTTCGACCGCGACTTCAAGCCGATGGCGGCGACGACGAACGCGACGACCGTCTTCTACGGCACCGCCTGGGACGATCGCACGCTACTCGAACGCGCGAAACAGGCGAATCTCGAAGCAGAACGCCGCGACGGCATCCGCCGCCATTTTCAATACGACTGGCAGGTCGTCGCGCGGCACATCCCGGCGTACGGCGCCCACGTCGAGGAGCGGCGGCGCACGCTGGGCGAGACGCACCCGCTCTTCCTGACGCAGTACTGCCTGAAGACGATCAGCGGCGGCGGCCGACTGCTCAGCGCGACGCAGCGCGCGCAGATCGATGGCCATCACGATCGTCTGCGCCATCCCGTCGCCGCCGAGCACTACGTCGCCGGCCTCGATCTCGCCGGCGGCGACGACGTTGCGATCGTTGTTGACGCTGTAGGGGCGCCGCTTGCCGCGCCCTCGCCGGACGCCGACGTCGCACCATCGTCATCACGATCACCGTCGGCGCGGCGCGATCGCGATGCGACGGTGCTGACGATCGGGCGGTTGGTGTATCCGGCGGCGGATGCGATCGTCGCCGAGCCGCGGATCGAGATCGTCGAGCACTACGCATGGACCGGCGTCGCGCACGAGCAGCTGCTGCCGCAAATCATCGATCTCCTGCGCGACGTCTGGCGGGTGCAGCGCGTCGCCGTCGACGCCACGGGGCTCGGCGAGACGGCGTCGCGGCTGATCGCCCTTGCGCTCGGCAGCGCGCGCGTCGAGCCGGTGCGCTTCACGTCGGAGAGCAAGTCGAGGTTGGGATTCGCGCTGATCGCGGCGGCGAACGGCGGCCGGCTGAAGATGTATCGCGGCGATGGATCGGGGGAGCATCGCGAGTTCTGGCGTCAGGCGGAGCAGGCGCAGGCGGCGTATCGCGCGAACAGCACGATGAACTTCTTCGTCGAAGAGTCCGACGGCCACGACGACTATCTCGTGAGCGCGGCGCTCCTCGTCCGCGCCGGCGAGGGCCAGCGCCGCCGATCGGCAACGGGCCGCGTGCGGGTGTGATGCGACGGCCGGGTCTTCCACGAAGGGACACGAAAGAACACGAAGGGGAGGACGGATCCACAGAGGACACAGAGAAGCACAGAAACGGTTGAGGTGAGGGTGTCGGGTCTTAGTTCTTAGTTCTAGGTTCTAGGTTTGGTTTGGGAATGGGAGGTGTGGTGATGGTGGCGTGGCGACGGGAAGACGAGCGGTTGAGTGAGGCGGCCGCGCCGCGCGGGAGCGCCCGCGTTACGCCGTTGCGGTGGCGCGATGTGGGGCGGCCGTCGAGAGCGCCGGTACCGTTGCGGCCGCGGTCGACGGAGCCGCTGCCGTTGGTGCGGCGCGACACGCTGCCGGAGCGGACGGAGTATCGCGACACCGGCTGCGATCTCTCAGCGAGCTGCCTGCGCTGTCCGCTGGCGCGGTGTCGCTTCGATGTCGCGGGCGGCGTCGGACGTCTCGTGATGGATGCGCGCGATCGCGAGATCGCGCTCCTGCGACGCCGCCACCAGGCGCCAATTAACATGCTCGCCGGCACGTACGGCCTCACCCGCCGCAGCATCTTCCGCATCCTCCGCGAGCAGCGGTGACGGCGGCCTTCCACGAAGGGACACGAAGAGACACGAAGGGAATATCCACAGAGGACACAGAGAGCACGGAGGAATGAGGGGGACGAGGCCACTGTCATTCGTCAAGCCACTGTCATTCTGAACGCAGTGAAGAATCTGGCCCGATAGACGCCGATGCCCTCCGATAGGCCGAGATTTCGCGAAGAAAGCAACAGGGGGACGATCCACAGAGGACACAGAGAGCACGGAGGAATGAGGGGGACGAGGCCACTGTCATTCGTCAAGCCACGGTCATTCTGGACGAAGTGAAATCTCTCCGATCCCGCGACCACTGCTGCGAATAACCACCGGGACGGAACCCGCCGCTGTCGGCACAAACCTAAAACTGCCAAACAAACCTCCTTCATCAACGGCGAACCATAAACACGAACAACAAACTCCGGAGGAACAACATGAGCGATGCGCGAACTCTGCCGCAGGTGTTGCGGGCGATGGATGCGTCGCGGCTGCGGGCGTACGCCGACAATCTGGCGTTCTACGGCGGCGATCAGTGGCCGCCTACGAACGTGCGGCCGAAGAGCCGGCGGCTCGTCTTCAACTACGCGAAGGCGATCGTCGATAAGACGACGTCGTACCTGATGTCGGGACAGACGATCGCTGTTGATCCCGACGATGCGACGCCGGAGGCGGCGGCGCGCGCGCTCGACACGGAGCGCGTGCTGGCGCGCGTGTACGACGCGAACCAACTCGATCAGCTGGACTTCGATACGGAGATCGATGCGGCGATCCTCGGCGACGGCGCGTACAAGGTGACGTGGGATGCCGATGAGCGCCGCGTGCGCGTGACGGCGCCGGACGTGCAGGGGCTGTTCGCCTGGTGGATGGGCGACGATGTCTCGAACATCTGGCGCGTCGCCAGCCGCTACTGCATCGATGCGGAGTCGGCGGAGGCGATGTACGGGATCACGCCGTCGTCGGTGCGGCGGCTCGGCACGGCGACGACGATCTCGACGACTTCTACATCAATGGCGCCGGCGAGCTCGGTCGAGATCGTCGAAGTGTGGACGTCGACGCGGTACGAGCTGTGGGCCGATGGCGCGCGCATCGACGAGCGCGAGAATCCCTACGGCTTCATCCCGTACGTCATCTACCCGAACATCCGCGAGCCGAAGA